>DATDGI010000390.1:0-45212 GCA_036522155.1 Streptosporangiaceae bacterium | reverse complement strand
ACCTCGACCAGGAAATCACGCGCTCCGGGCTACGCGGCAAAGCCGACCCAGGGCAACCGCGGCCGCGCCGCCAGCGGTCCACCCGCCGCCGCCAAGACGCCCCCGACCTGCCACGTCGCAAGATCAGCCCCCACACCATCGGCAAGACCTACACCGCGCCCGATGGCAAGACCTTCCGCCCCTCGATGTTCCTCACCCTCACCTGCCCCAGCTACGGCAAAGTGGGGGAGGACGGCACCCCACCCATCCCGGCCGCTTATGACTACCAGCGGGCCGCACGGGACGCGCTGCACTTCGCCGCCCTGTTCGACCGGTTCATCCAGAACCTCCGCCGCGTCCTCGGCTACGACGTGCAGTACTTCGCCACCGTCGAGCCGCAAAAGCGCCTCGCCCCGCACGTGCACATCGCCATGCGCGGCACCATCTCCCGCGCCGAGCTGCGGCAGATCATCGCCGCCACCTACCACCAGGTCTGGTGGCCATCGACAGATCATGTCCGGCTCGAAGGCGACCGGCTGCCGGTGTGGCACGAGGCATCGGGCCGCTACGTCGACCCGGAGACCGGGGAGCTGCTGACCGCCTGGGATGACGCGCTGGACGCCATCCCCGACCAGGGCGGCCCGCTGCATGTGGCCCGGTTCGGGGCCAAGTTCGACGCCCAAGGCGTGCTCGCCGGATCACGGGACTCAGCGCGATGTATCGGCTACCTCACCAAGTACCTGACCAAGCAGCTCGGCGACCGCTACCAGGCCGAGACTGATGCCCAGCGCGAGCACGTGGACCGGCTCGCCGAGGCGCTGCGCTACGAGCCGTGCTCCCCCCCGTGCGCGAACTGGCTGCGCTACGGCATCCAGCCCCGCAACCCCCGGCCCGGCCTGATCCCCGGTCAGTGCAAAGGCAAAGCCCACCGCCGCGACCACCTCGGCTACGCCGGGCGGCGGGTACTCGTCTCGCGCAAGTGGTCGGGCAAGACCCTCGCCGACCACCGCGGCGACCGCAAGGCCTGGCTGACCCAGATGCTCGGTCTTTCGGCAACTGACACCGCCACCTACCGATGGGAGCCGGTCCAGCCCGAGGACGAGGACTACCTGCCACCCGGCAGGCGCCTCCTGCACGCCGTCGCCGACCGACTCCGCTGGCAAAACGCCCTTACCGAAGCTAGACACCGGGCCAGGGACGCCCTCACCGCCGAACTTCCGGCAACTGGGACGGCGGCATGATGGCCAGGTCTCCGGTCGCCGAGGTGGAACGGCTGCTGACCGTAGCCGAGGCAGCCGAGCTGCTAGGCACAACCGAACGCTTTCCGCGTCGTCTCATCTCCGAGCGGCGCATCCTGTTTGTTCGCGTGTGCCGGCATGTTCGTATCCCTGAGTCGGTGGTGCGCGAGTTCATCCAGGCTGGGACGGTGGAACCGATTGCTGCGTGTCGGCGCCCACGGGGGAGGGCTGCGTAGTGCCGGGCCAGAAGAGTCGGCATTTCGGCAACCTCCGCAAGCTGCCCTCGGGCCGTTATCAGGCGAGGTACCGCGGACCTGACGGCAAGATGCGCTCTGCCCCTCATACGTTCGTCCGCAAGTCGGATGCCTCTAGTTGGCTGACCTTCAAAGAGGCTGAGATCAGGAGTGGCGACTGGATCGATCCAGACGCGGCACGGGTGATGTTCGGGGAGTACGCAGAGCAGTGGATCGCTGATCGCGTCCTCAAGGTGCGCACCGAGGAGCTGTATCGTGGCCTTCTGCGAAATCACCTCCTTGCGGCTTTCGGCAATGTCAGTATCGGCGACATTGATGAGGCAGCCATTCGTCATTGGCGTAAGGAACGCCTCCAGGCCGGGCCGACCGCCAAGCGGCCATTCGGGCCCGTCGTCGTCGCCAAGGCGTACCGCCTCCTTCATGCCATCTTCACGACTGCTGTTAATGACCGGCTCGTACGACGTAACCCGTGCCGCATTGAGACGGGCGGCAAGGAGGAGTCGCCGGAGCGGCAGACGATCTCACTTCCTGTGGTGTTCGAGATCGCCAAAGCGATTCCGGTGCGGTACCGGGCGCTGGTACTGCTTGCAATCTTCACAAGCCTTCGTTGGGGTGAACTCGTCGCTTTGCGGCGCAACAACATCGACCTGGAGGCGTGTCAGATTCGGATTGTTGAGACGACTGCGCAGCTCGACACGGGCGTGTTGCAGCCTGAGACGCCGAAGTCACGCGCGGGCCGTCGGACCGTGGCCTTTCCGTCCGATCTCGTGCCTGAGGCTCGCTGGCACATGGAGCGGTTCGCTGAACCGGGGGAGCGAGGTCTTGTTTTTGTCGGCCCCAAGGGTGCCCGCCTACGGCGGTCCAACTTCCGGCGGATATGGGTCAAGGCGTGCCAGAAGGCGAGTGTCTCTGACCTGCATTTTCATGATCTCCGGCACACGGGCGGCACTCTCGCAGCCGCTACTGGCGCGAGCCTCAAGGAGCTCATGGCCCGGCTCGGGCATTCCAGCACCCGTGCCGCGCTCATCTACCAGCACGCGACGCGAGACCGTGATCAGGCGATCGCGGAGGCGCTTGGCGACCTGGCCCGGCACGTCCGCATGGCTACGCCCGACGATGTGACGGAGCCACGCGAGAATGCATGATCCGGTGTCTGTGTGGCACGTATGTGGCACGAGGATGGTCCGCGAGCTGGCCGGAGCCGACCGGCTCGACGGTGATTGGCCTTGTGACCTGGGGTTTTTGGCCGGGAGCGGGCGAAGGGAATCGAACCCTCATGACCAGCTTGGAAGGCTGGGGCTCTGCCATTGAGCTACGCCCGCGAGTCCGGCAAGGTCGGCGTTCCCCGCGCCGGCATGTGCACGGACAGCGTACCGGCTCCGGACCAGGCCGGCGGGCGGCAGAGGGCCCTCCCGTCCACCGGTCAGCCCGCACCTGACGTCGCAACGGCCCATGCCCAGCACGGTAAGCTTCGGTTCTGCTGCACGGGATGTGGCGCAGCTTGGTTAGCGCGCCTGCTTTGGGAGCAGGAGGCCGCCGGTTCGAATCCGGCCATCCCGACCAGGTCAGAGTACATCTTGATCTTGAAGCGGCTCTCTCTACTCATGCGTTGCTTGGCATGTTCGATCGAAGTTCGATGGCCGCGGTGATCGCCTGACTGACTCGACTGCGTCATTTCCTTATCAGGGCGAGCCGACTCGGGCGCGGTAGCCGATGCCGGGTCGGCCAGTAAGGAGCCCTGCCATAACTGCCGCATCTGGCGCACTCGCCGGAGCGGTAGCGCCGGAGAGGAGGGGTCTTGCCTGAGTTGGGTGATGAGAGCTGGGAGCGCGACGATAACGTGCGCCGCACGATCGTTCTTCCGAGTGATCTTGCTGAGCGGCTCGCGGTCGAGGCCGGACGGCGCGACGTCTCACTGAACGAGCTTCTAGCCGAATACGCCGAACAAGGACTGCGCCAGGCCCAATAGCACCACGCGCAGCTAACCAGGGTCTGCCCGGAGTAGCAGCCACGCCGTCAGCTCCGTCGGCGCGCAAGGTAGCGGCAGCCTTCCGGCGGGTGCCCGGAGGGTGGACTCATCGAGCCCGGGGCGTTGCCTGGACTGACCGCGCATTGGGCCGTTGATGTCCGCGCGCGGCGGCCGCGTCTGCGCGCACGGCCGGCCGCGGCGCCTCCGACATGATCACCCGTGCGCAGTCCGTACTCACGCAGGCAGGTGGGGCTGGGGACGCCTACGCGTTCTGGTCTGGCTCGGTGAAGGTGACCTGGAGGGTCCGCTCGTCGGTACCGCGCACGACGTTGAGTTCGAGGGTGCCGCCGCGTGCCGCCGCGAGCGCGTCGAACAGGTCATCGGGTGTGCGGGCCGGCCGACCCGCGGCCGCCACGATCAGGTCGCCCGGGGCGAGGCCGGCGCGGGCGGCGGGGCTGGCTTCTGCGACCTCGCGGATGAGCAGGCCGTCGGTGTCGGGGAGGCCGACGGCGCGGCGCAGTCGCCTGGCCACGTGACCCGGGGCGATGGCGACGCCCAGCCGTGGCGCTGTCGCGGTCTCTCCGCGGGCGAGCGTATCGGCGCGGTCTCGCAGTGTCTCGTCGGCGGGGATGGCAAGGTAGAAGCCTTCACCGAGGCGGTTTGTGTTGATCCCGAGCAGTTGCCCGTCGGCGTTCAGGACCGGGCCGCCGGAGGAGCCGGGCAGTAGCGGGGCGGTGTGCTCGAGGCTGCCGGTGATGCGCCGGCCGCGGGGGCCGCGGAAAGTCCGCTCGATGCCGGAGACGAACCCGAACGTCACTCGCAGCCCGCGTCCGCCCGGGTTGGCCAGGGCGAACAGCGGCTTGCCGATCTCCACTGATGCGCTGCTGGCCCATGGCAGCGCGGGAGTCTCGCCGGTGTCGACGGTGATGACGGCCAGGTCGCCGTCGATGTCGTGCCCGGCGACGCTCCCCTCCGCGGTGCGCCCGTCGGCGAACGTGACCGTCACCTGATCGCCGCGCACGTTGTGCGCGTTGGTCAGCACCTGGCCCTCCCCGAGCACGATGCCCGAGCCGGCCCCCCACCGTTGCCCGATGCCCACCACCGAGGCCCCGGCACCCTCCGCCAGTTGCCTGATGCTTGCTCCGATCTCATCGAGGATCGTCATCGTCGCCACTCCAGTAAGTAGTAACTTGCAATCTACTATCAACTATCGGAGTGTCAACCGGGCTACGATTCGCCCATGGCTGAACCCGAGCACGGCTCCTCACCGCTCGCCGCGGCACTGGCCAGAGTCGGCGACCGGTGGACGCTGCTGGTGGTGGAGGCACTGCTGCCCGGGCCGCACCGGTTCAACGACCTGCTCAGCCAGATCCCGGGCATCGCCGCGAACATCTTGTCCGACCGCCTCAAGCGGCTTGAACGCGATGGGCTGCTGGTGGCCCGGCCCTACTCCCAGCGGCCGCCCCGTGCCGCCTACCAGCTCACCGCCGAAGGCACCGAACTCGCCGGGGCGCTCCGCCTGCTCGCCCACTGGGGGAGCAGGCACACCGACCAGGCCGACTCCCCGCGTCACCTCGCCTGCGGCACTCCCATCGAGGTCCGCTGGTACTGCCCCACCTGCGATCAGCTCGTTGACCACGAGCCAGATCACACCCAGGTGCACTTCGTGTAACCGGCAGCCCGGGCGGGCCGTGCCCCCGGGGGGACGCGGCCCGGTGGTTCGGCGAGCCGACACCATGAGATCACCGAGACCGGCCCAGCACACCCGGCACTTGATCGGATCACCCGTCTAACGCCAAAACGGTAGGCTGTGCGGGCCATGATCAGCGAAGCCAGCCTCAGCGCCCGCCGCCTCCCGCAGCGACCGCGACACTGATCGGCCCGGCCTCGGGCCTGACGAGCGCGCCTGCGACCAGGACGGTCGGCGTCGCGTCCACTCCCAGCGCGGCGGCGCGCGCGGTCACATACGGCGGCCAGTCCAGATACGGTGCATCAGACACGCACGTGGTGAACGCCGCGCCGTCCAGCCCCACGGCCCGGCCCAGGCCGGCCAGCTCAGCATCGCTCAGCCCGGGCCCGCCCTCGGGGGGCTGGCTGACGAACAGCGCGTGCGCGTACTCGGCGAACCGTCCCTGGTCAGCGGCGCAGCCCGACGCCGCGGCCGCGCGCGTGGAGTAGTTCGTCGTCGACGCCTTATCCAGGAAATTCATGGGATGGTAGACCAGGCTGACCTGCTCGCCGGAGACCAGGCCGGAAAGCGTCGGCCCTGCCGCTAGCTCAAACCGCCGGCAGAACGGGCAGAGGAAGTCGATAAAGGCATCGACGCGGACCGGCCCGCGCCCGATCATTATCCCGTCGCCTTCCCCCGTCGCGCCAGCGGGAAGGCGGCTCGGGACGGTCAGATCACTCATAGCTCGCTCCAGTAAGAACTCGCAGACGGGCACCGTCCGGCAAGGTGTCCCGCCGGCTGCGGCCACGTGGCCATTGTCGTCCGCCGCCGTCAGCGGCGGCCGCATGATGACTGCGACGGTGACCAGATCGGGTGGTGTCTGTGCGGGCTGCAAATCAAGGATCGGCCTTATCTCATCTGGGAAGGGCCAGCTGGGCAGCCGCGGCGGCGGGGCCGGTGTCGCCGGTGATGTCGGCGTGCACGATGCCGTCGGCGGCTTGGCGTACCGCGGCGCCGGCGGCCGAGACGCCGTCGTCGGCGGGGAAGGCGAGGCGGATCGCGCCGCCGGCTGCGTGGCCCGGGTAGCGGGCCGGCGCGAAGTCTTCCAGGAAAGCGCCGCTGGCGGCGAGCGAGAACGGCCCCCGCGGGGTGATCGTGATGGCGGCCATGGGTCACGCCCCCTTTGTGCGTGGCGATGTCATGCCTGGTCGTGGACGGTGATGACGTACCCTTCGGGGTCGGCGAAGGCGAACTGCCGGCCGAACGGCCCGTGGGCTGGTGCGGCGACGATCGGCACGCCGGCGGCGGCCAGCTCGTCGCGCAGCGCCTGCGCGTCGTCGGACTTGAGCCATAGCGCGACCCCGGTGCCGGGACGCCCGGCCGCGTCCAGGTTCACCCCTGGGAGCGGCTCGCGGACGGCGAACGGGATCGGGGTGGTGGCGAACACGACGGCGCCCGGCGGTGAGACCGGGGCGCGCCGCAGGCCGAGCTGGGTCTCGTAGAACGCGGCGGCGGCCTGCAGGTCGCGCGCCTGCAGGGCGATGAAGTCTGGCCCGGTGACGGCCATGGCTGCCTCCTATGTCAGGACTTTGACATCACTCAGGCTAGCGGCTCCGCGGAATATATGTCAAACTCCTGACATGCATGCGGGGCAGGAGGCGGGGCTGAGCAGGCGGGTGGGGTACGAGCTGAAGCGCGCGCAGGCGGCGCTGCGCGCGGCGATGGACACCGCGCTGCGCGGCCACGGCCTCACCGTGGCGCAGTACGTCTGCCTGGAGCTCCTCGACCAGAGCCCCGGCCTGTCCAACGCCGAGCTCGCCCGGGGCGCGTTCGTCACCCGCCAGTCGATGAATGTGGTGCTGCGCGGGCTCGCCAGCAGCGGGCTGGTGACCCGCCCGCCGCAGGCGCCGCACGGCCGCGCCCTGCCTGCCCGCCTGACTGCCGCCGGCCAGCAGCGGCTCGCCGTGGCCCGCGCCGCGGTCATCGCCATCGAACAGCGCATGACCGGCGCCCTGCCGCCGCAGCGCGCGGCCAGGCTCCTGGTCGATCTCGGCCGGATGGCCCAGGCGCTCGAACCGCCACAGCACAACCGTCGCGACAGCGCCTGACCTAGCCGGCCAGGGCAATCTGGCTCATCACAGATGAGGGTGTAGCGGTCGGCGGCGCGTTCGACAGCGACACGGCAGCCGGCATGATGCCGGCTGCCGTGTCACCGGCGTGCTAACGTTTTGGCGATCGTGATCCATCGGCAGGAGGTGAGTCCCATGACCGCAGTATCCGCAGTGGGTGCTCCGCTGCAGTCCACGATCACGCGACTGAGGTAGTCGCTACCGGGAGCGCCCGCCAGGCAACTCGCGAAAGGCGACTCCCATGAACACAACACCTTTTTCAACTCTGCACTTCGCTTCGACGACGGCCTCCGGCCGGCCGGGGTCCGGCCAGGATCAGCCGCAGGTCGACGCCACAAGGCGGGTGCGCGCCGCGGGTGAGCGAGCGTTGGTCCTCGGTGGTGGCGGATCGGCAGGCAATGCGTGGTTGATCGGCGTCATCGCCGGCCTGTTCGAGGCCGGGTTGGATGTGACCGAGGCTGATCTGATCATCGGGACGTCGGCCGGATCGACGGCCGCGGCCCAGATCACTAGCGCGACCCCGACCGAACTGCTTGCCGCCATCCTTGCCGCTGCGCCCCAGCAACGGACTGGTCCGGTCGGATCCGACGGTGGACGCGTTCCCATTGGGCCGGCGGCGGACCATATGGAGAGAACGAGCGGAATCATCGCCGCCGCTGAGGATGCGGCCGACATGCGCCGCAGACTGGGTGCGGCGGCGCTCGAAATGGATGCCGCGTCGGACGGCTCCGGGCAAACGCGGTGGCGCGCTACGGTCGCCGCCCGGCTGCCCAGTCAGCGCTGGCCGGAACGGACGGTGCTGATCACGGCGGTCGATGCCCATACCGGTGAACCGGTCGTGTTCGACCGCCACAGCGGAGTCGACCTGGTGGACGCCGTCGCCGCCAGCACTGCCAACGGCTTCGGTGTCCCTCCCTACAGCATCGGCGACAGCCGATACATCGACGGCGGCTACCGGCGATCCAGCGAGAATGCCGATCTGGCAGCCGGATACGGGCGGGTGCTGGTGCTGTCACCACTTGGCGGCAGAACACGGGCGCCGCTGGAGTGGGGCATGCATCTTGCAGCGCAGGCCGACGAACTACGCGCGCGCGGCAGCAGAGTCGAAACGATCTTTCCGGATAGCGACTCCCGCGACGCATTCGGCAGCAATCTGATGGATCTGTCGACGCGTCCGCCCGCCGCTCGAGCCGGTTACGACCAAGGCAGAGCCCTTGCCGGGCAGCTCACCGAATTTTGGCGCTGACGCCCACGAAACCAGTCGACTCGGTAGGAGTAACGACACCTGCTCATGCCTCGGACGGCCGATGGGCGCGACGTGCACTGTCGAGCGAACGCACATGATCAGCCCGCATGTGTTCCTGACCAGCGTGACCGGCCATCTTCCCCGCCGCCTCCTAGACGCCAGAGGGGCACGGTTCGAAGACTTTGCCATCAAGGTTGACGTCGAACTTGACCGCGGCGAAACCGCCGGGCGGCGCGTACACGCGGGTGCAGAAGGTGGCGAACCGCCGCTGGCCCGGGCAGCTCTGCCCCGGGTCGCACACGAAATGGTCGGAGCCGTACTCGGCCTCGCCGACCCACTTGCCCGTCGGCTGGTGTGCCGTACGGCCGGTGGTGAACACGTCCCAGCCGCACGCCGTCGGCCCGCGCAGCCCGGAGCAGGTGATGCCGTCTTGGTGGGTCCCGACCTGCCAACTGGCGAAGCACTCGTGGTTGACGTAGCACTCCTCCACCACTGCCCCGTCTGTGTAGCGTGCGCCCCACCAGGCGAGGCCGGGAGTGTTCTTCCACAACACGGTCATCCCGGCCCGGTGCACCTGGTTGAAGGCGTAGGCGAGGTAGTTCTGCGCATCGCCCGGGGTGAGGAGGAAGCCGGTGGTGGATGCCGGGTCGAAGCTGTCGATATCGTCAAGCTCGACCGCGTCGAACCCCTTGCGCGCACACATGGCGATCCGCTCGTTGAGCATTGGCTTGAGCTCGTTCAGCTGGCGGAAGTCGACCCAGCGCTCCTCCGGGTAGCCGTAGTAGACGTTCCCGAGCGTGCTGGCGGGGAAGTAGCGCCCGTACGACGCCGCGCTGCCGTCCGGCCGGTAGTCCTCCCACGCCAGGTCCAGGTAGCAAACTGCCTTCGGGCGGGCGAGCGTGCTGGCCTGCCATGTCGTATGGATCCGCTGGACCTCGGCCTGGGTGGTCAAGAAGCCGTCGATGTCGTAGATGTCGACCGCGTGCTTGCCCGTCCGCTCCAGCGGGGTCACCCGGCCGATCTGCCAGTCCCAGCGCATGGGATGCCCGGTGCGGTCCAGGTGCGGCGGGTACCAGCAGGACCCGCCGCGCGGCCTGGTGCAGGCCAGCGGGGCGGGTAGCGGGACTACCTGCCAGCCGAAGGACAGCGTCGTGTCGCCGGCCCTGTCCGCGGTGACCACCTCGACCCGGTGCCTGCCCACGCCGAGCTTGCCGGTCTCGAAGACCCTGCTCTTCGGCATCGGCCGCCACGGCCCGCCGTCGACCCGGTAGCGCTGCGACGCGGGACCGTCCGACGCGTTGTAATGCGGCGGGCTCACCTGGAAGAATTCCTGATCCGATCCGGTGCGCTGCTCGGGCAGCCCGTTCAGGAAACCGCTCACAGGGCGCCGGTTGAGGGGGTAGCGCCCGACCACGCCGGGCGCGGTGTAGCTGCGCGACGCGCGGAAGACACTGAACGCGAACGTGGCCGGGTTGGTCTCGACGACCTCGGTGGCCGTCTCGGTGACCTTCAGGTACTTCCCGATGTCGGCGTGCCCGGCCACATAGTTCTGCGCGGCGAACGGGGTCACCGTGGCGTCCGCTCCCGCGGTGCAGTGCGTGCCCCCGCCCCCGGACAGGGCCATGCACGCCTGCCAGACGTAGCCGACCTCGAAGCTCAGCAGCCTGTCACCGTGAGGCAGCCGCGACGGCTGCCAGGACAGCCCGGCCGATTGGACGGCCGAGCCGTCGCGCAGCACCCCGGTCACCCGCAGCGTGCCCCCGGGGGCCGGCGGGCTGGCCGTGGCCGGGTAGGTGGGCGCGGTGGTGGGGGACCGGTGCGGGGCGGGAGGCCCGGTGCTGCAGGCCGTCGCCAGCAGCACGGCGAGCGTGGCCGCGAAGGTCACGCTGACCGCTGTGTGCGACGCCCTCGTCGTGCGGATCATCGTGGTAAGCCCGGCCGGGTCTCCCGGGCGCCCGCCAGTCCCCTGACGGCCCCGTTTATCGCCAGTACGAACCGGCGTTGACCGGCAAGGAGTACTACCCCGAGAACTCGCCGTCGTTTCATTGCTTTCGTTCTCGTTCGGATGAGCGGATATTAGATCACACTCGTGCGCTCTGCAAGGCTGCTTGTGGTCGTTAGTGTTTGCTGACTGAGCGATCGGGACGGTAGATTCACCTGGGTGCGTTCCATCACAGGCGAGATCGCCAGCCAGCCTGCCCTGTGGCGGAAGGCTGCGGGGATCGCTCCGGCCGCCGCGGGCTTGCTCCCGGCGCCCGGCGAACCGGCCGCCGCGATCGGCTGCGGGACCTCTCACCACATCGCGCGGGCGTACGCCGCGCTCCGTGAGGAAAGGAACCTGGGCACGACGGACGCGGCGATCGCCTCCGAACTGTCGCCATATCGGAGCTACGGGCGCGTGGTCGCCATCTCGCGCTCGGGTACCACGACGGAAGTGTTGCGCACGCTCGAAGGGCTTAAGGGACGCATCGTCACGGTCGCGGTAACGGCGGTCCCCGACTCGCCTGTCGCCGCGGCCGCCGACGAAACGATCGTGCTGGACTTCGCGAACGAGCAGTCAGTTGTTCAGACGCGCTTCGCGACCACGGCGCTCGCCCTGCTGCGCGCGCACATCGGCGATAGCCTCGAAGCAGCGATCGCAGACGGGGAGGCGGCGCTCGCCGGGGCGCTGCCTGCCGAGCCCTCGGAGTTCACGCAGTTCGTGTTCCTGGGGCAGGGCTGGACCGTGGGCCTCGCGAACGAGGCGGCGCTCAAGCTGCGCGAAGCGGCCTCCGCCTGGACCGAGGCGTACCCAGCGATGGAATACCGCCACGGCCCGATCAGCGCGGCCGGCCGCGGAACGCTCGTGTGGGCCATCGGGGCCGTCGATCCGGGCGTGCTCGCTGACGCAGCGGACACCGGGGCCACCATCGTCAACCAGGGGTTCGATCCGATGGCCGAGCTCGTCCTCATCCAGCGGATGGCCGTAGAACTCGCTGAGGCTCAGGGACTCGATCCCGATCACCCGAAGCATCTGACTCGTTCGGTCGTGCTGCCGTGAGCCGCAACCGTTCACGCAGGAGGTCCTGATCGTGGCCGAGGTCTCGTTCCACGAGGTCACGAAAGTCTTCCCGAACGGGACGACGGCCGTTGACGCGCTCACCTGCACCATCGCCGACGGCGAGTTCATGGTCCTGGTCGGGCCGTCCGGCTGCGGAAAGACGACCGCCCTCCGGATGATCGCGGGGCTGGAGGAGCCAACCTCCGGGGCGGTCGCTATCGGCGGAGAGGTCGTGAACGGCGTTTCTCCCCGGGATCGCGACATCGCGATGGTGTTCCAGAGCTACGCGCTGTATCCACACAAGACGGTCCTCCAGAACCTGGCCTTCGGGCTCCAGCAGCACAAGATGCCGACCGCCGAGATCGCGGAACGGGTCAGGGAGGTGAGCTCACTCCTGACCCTCGATGACCTGCTGGACCGCAAACCCGCCCAGCTCTCAGGCGGTCAGCGGCAGCGCGTGGCGATGGGGCGGGCGCTCGCCCGCAGGCCGCGCGTCTACCTCCTCGACGAGCCACTCTCGAACCTGGACGCCCAGCTCCGGACCCAGCTTCGCACCGACCTCAAGCAGCTGCATCAGCGTTTTTCCACCACCACCGTCTACGTCACGCACGACCAGGTCGAGGCCATGACGCTCGGCGAGCGCATTGGCGTGATGTCCGGCGGGAAGCTGCTTCAGCTCGGCACACCGCAGGAAATCTACCGGCGCCCGGCGAACGTGTTCGTGGCCGGGTTCATCGGCAGCCCCCCGATGAACCTGCTCAGCGCTTCCGCAACGGGCGGCCGCGTGGACGCGGGCGATCTCGTGCTCGAGGCCCCCGGCGCCCCTAGCGGCGAGCTCGTCATCGGCGTGCGGCCGGAGGCCCTGCGCCTCATGACGGGCGCCACCGGAGAGCACGCCATGCCGGTGCGCGTGGAAGTCGTGGAGCTGCTCGGCCACGAGACGATCGTCTACGGGAGTATTCGCGGTCACCGCGTCGCGACCGCCTCCACCGCCCCCGGGATCGAATCCCTGCCCCCCGAGCGGGCGATCCTCATCGCCCGGCTCGACGCGCGCCGCCAGCCCGCGGTGGGCGAGACGATTAAGCTTGGGATGTCACTGGAAGACGTGCACCTCTTCGATGCCACGTCGGGGGAGGCGGTGGCCTGGTCCGAGCCCCTCGCCTCCCGGCGCCTGGCCGGATCCTGAGGACGGTTCCGATGCGACAGGCCGAGCGGCTGGAAACGATCCTGGAGTGGCTGTCCGGGAACGGCAGCGTGAATGTCGCCGACATCTCGGACGAGCTGGGCGTGTCGGCCGCTACCGTCCGTCGTGATCTCGACATGCTTGAGCGCCAGCGCCTGCTGGCCCGCACCCACGGCGGCGCGGTCGCGCAGGGGGTCTTTTACGAGCTGCCGCTTCGCTACAAGGGCGGCCGCCACAAGGAGGAGAAACTCCGGATCGCCCGCGAGGCTGCGACCCGCGTCGCCGCAGGTCACGCGGTTGGGCTCACAGGTGGCACCACCACCACCGAGGTCGCGCGGGCCCTGGTCGACCACCAGCGCCTGACCCTGGTCACGAACGCCTTGAACATCGCGTCCGAGATGGCGGTGCGCCCCAATCTCAAGCTCGTGGTCACGGGCGGAGTGGCCAGGTCCGAGTCCTATGAGCTGGTCGGGCCCATCGCCGAGGCGAGCCTGGCCGGGCTCAACCTCGACATCGTGTTCGTGGGCGCGGACGGCGTCTCCCTCGAAGCCGGCCTGACAACCCACCACGAGGTGGAGGCCCACACGAACCGGGCACTGATCGAGCGCTCCCGCTCGGTCGTCGTCGTCGCCGACAGCTCCAAGATCGGGCTCGTGGCCTTCGCCCAGATCTGTGAGGTCGGAACGGTTGGCGAGCTGATCACCGACAGCGCCGCCGACCCCAAAATCCTGGCCGGCCTAACCGAAGCCGGCGTGAGGGTCACCACCGTCTGATCCCGGCGGGCAGGGCGCTCGCACCAGCGGATTGCTGCGAGCTAGTTCCCCCGCAAAGATTGCTCGCACTTGCTCGCTTAAGGCATACATGGAACACTCTCGCTCATGATCCGAGTCGCGATCATCGGTGCGGGCAGCGTGGAGTTCACCCGCAACGTGGTAGCCGACCTGTGCTCGTTCCCCGAGCTAGCCGGGCAGGTGACCATCGCCCTGCACGACATCGACGCGGAGCGTCTCGCGTATTCAGAGCGCGCCGCCGCGTCGATCGTGCGGCGGACCGGCGCCGGGCACCGGGTGGAGGCCAGCGCGGAGCGCCGGCCCGCCGTGGAGGGCGCGGATTACGTTATCAACGAGATCCAGGTCGGGGGGTACCGGCATACCCTCAAGGACTTCGAGATCCCGAAGAAGTACGGGGTCCGTCAGACGATCGGCGACACGATCGGGATCGGCGGCATCTTCCGCGGGCTCCGCACCATCCCCGTCGCGGTGGGTATCGGCAACGACCTCCATGAACTGGCGCCGGACGCCCTGCTGCTGAACTACACCAACCCGATGGCCATGGTGCCGTGGGCCGTCTACGAGGGCACCCCGTTCGCGAACGTGGTCGGCGTGTGCCATTCGGTGCGGGACACCCATGCCTTCCTGGCCAGGACCGTTGGGGTGCCCGAGAAAGACGTCGCCTTCCGCACCGCCGGCTTCAACCATCAGTGTTTCGTGCTGCGCTTCCGCCACCGTGGCACCAGCGAGGACCTCTACCCGCGGCTCCGGGAGGTGATCGAGGCCGATCCGGAGGGGCTGGGCCGACGGGTGCGCGTGGAGATCTTCCGGCGCTTCGGCTACTTTCCCACCGAGTCCAGCGAGCACTCGAGCGAGTACGTCCCCTGGTTCCTCCACGACGACGAGCAGGTCAAGCGGTTCCGGTGCGAGATCGACGAATACCTGCGCCGCAGCGAGGAGAACCTGCAGGAGTGGGAACGGACGAAAGCGGCCCTGGATGCCGGCCAGGAGCTTGAGGTCGACCCCGGGTCCGAGCTCGCTTCCGAGATCATCCACTCGATCGAGACGGGCACCGTCCGTGAGGTCTACACGAACGTGCGAAACGGCGGCCTGATCGACGGGCTGCCCGGCAACGCCTGCGTCGAGGTGCCGGCCCTGGTCGACAAGAACGGCGTCCAGCCGACCCGGATCGGCGCCCTCCCCCCGCAATGCCTCGCCTTGAACCGGACCTTCCTGAACGTGGTGGAACTCACGGTCCGCGCGGTGCTCGAGGAGCGGCGCAGCCTGGTCTACCAGGCCGCGCTGGTCGACCCGAACACGGCCGCCACGCTGACGACCGGGCAGATCGTGGCGATGTGCGACGACCTGATTGAGGCCCACGGGACGCTGATGCCCGAGGGCATCCGCAACGGCAGCTGAATGGGGCCGCAGACGCAGGCATGATCGCCCACGCTCCTGACCTGCTGGAGGTGCCCGCACCCGGGCGGGTGCTGGGCCGCCCCGTGCTCCGCAGCGAGGATCGTGCGCTGCTCACCGGGGCGGCCCGGTATCTGGACGATGTCCCGTGCGAGGGGGCGCTTCACGGGGTGTTCGTCCGGTCCCCGATAGCACACGCGCTCGTCCGGTCGGTCGATGTGGACGAGGCGCGTGCGATGCCTGGTGTCGTCGGTGTGCTCGTCGCCGAGGATATGGGCGGGCTGCGCATGCCCCCCGTGGAAGACAGTCCCGAGGTGTTCGCCAGGCCGCTGCTCGCCATCGGCCGGGTCCGTTTCGTCGGGGAGCCGGTGGCCGTGGTGGTGGCGCAGACCAGGGCGCAGGCCATGGACGCCGCGGACGCCGTCGCCGTTGATTACGAGCCGCTCCCTCCGGTGATCGATCCCGAGGCGGCGCTGGAACCTGACGCGCCGATCCTGTTCCAGGCCCACGGCTCCAACCTCGCGATTCGCGTCGACGACGTGGCCGAGGATCCCGGCGCGCTCGAGGATGCCGAGATCGTCGTGCGGGCCCGGTTCGTCAACCAGCGGGTGGCGCCGGTGCCGATGGAGCCCAACGGCGCTCTCGCCGTCGCCGGTGCCGGGCCCGGTGAGCCATCGGTCACGCTGTGGGCCTCGGTGCAAGCACCCCACGACACGCACCGTATCGTCGCCCAGGTTCTGGGGCTGGACCCCGCCCAGGTGCGCGTCCGCACCGCGGTGGTGGGCGGCGGGTTCGGTGGGAAGATCCCGACGTACCCCGAGCACGTCGTGATCTCCTGGCTCGCCCGGCAGATGGGAACCGCGGTTCGCTGGTCGGAGACGCGAAGCGAAAACATGGTGGCCATGACGCACGGCCGCGGGCAGGTGCAGCACGTTGAGCTGGGCGCCACCCTGGACGGACGGATCCGCGGGCTGCGTGTCTTCGTGATCCAGGACATCGGGGCCTACGCCAGCGAGGCCGCGACGCTGCCGCCGCTCACCGGCCTCATGGCCTCGGGCCCGTACCGGATCCCGCGGATCGACTTCCATGCGGTCTCGGTCGTGACCACCACCACTCCGGTGGGCGCCTACCGGGGCGCGGGGCGGCCGGAGGCGACGTGGCTGCTGGAGCGCGCCCTGGACATGCTGGCGGCCGAGCTCGGGATTGATCCCGCGGAGATCCGGCGGCGCAACTTCATCCCCCGCGAGGCATTCCCCTACCGCACCCCGACCGGCGCCACCTACGACAGCGGGGACCCAGGCCGGGCCCTGGACATCGCGCTTCGTGCGGCCGGATACACCGACCTGCGCCAGGAACAGGCCGCGCGCATTGGCCACGGGGAAACGTGGCAGCTCGGCATCGGCATCAGCAGCTACGTGGAGATCACGGGCTGGGGAAGCGAGTTCGCGTCGGTGGAGGCCGACGATCAGGGGAGGTTCACCGTCCTGACCGGCACCAGCCCCCAGGGACAGGGGCACGAGACCGCCTGGGCGCAGATCGTGGCTGACACCCTGGGGGTATCGTTCGACGCCGTCACGGTCAAGCACTCGGACACGCTGCTCGTCCCGCGCGGCGGGGGGACGATGGGGTCGCGGTCCCTCCAGGTCGGCGGGTCGGCCGTGCTCCGCGCCTCGGTGGCCCTGCTGGACAAGGCCCGGCGGCTGGCGGCCCACCTGCTGGAGATCAGCGAGAGCGACGTGCGCCGCCTCGACGGCCGGATCGGCGCCGGCGGGGCCCCGGAGCTGTCGCTCTCCTGGGCCGAGCTCGCGGCCGCCGCCGCGGGCCCCTCATCTCTGCCGCCCGGCACAGAGACGGGGTTGCGGGCGCAGGCCGACTTCGAGATGGAGGATTCGACCTATCCCTTCGGCGCCCACGTCGCGGTCGTCGAGGTCGACACCGAAACGGGGAAGGCGAGGCTGGTCCGTCACGTCGCGGTGGACGATTGCGGGCGCCGCATCAACCCGATGCTCGTCGAGGGGCAGATCCACGGAGGGATCGCGCAGGGCGCCGCCCAGGCGCTGTTCGAATCCTTCGTCTACGACGAGCTGGGCAATCCGCTGACGTCCAGCCTCGCCACATACGCGATGCCGAGCGCGGCGGAGCTCCCCGCGTTCGTCACCGTCCCGCTGGCGACCCCCACCGACCGGAACCCCTTGGGGGCCAAGGGCGTCGGCGAGGGGGGCACCATCGGAGCAGGGCCAGCGGTCCAGAACGCGGTGATAGATGCGCTCTCCCACCTTGGTGTCCGCCACATCGACATGCCGATGAGCCCGGACCGGGTCTGGCGGGCCATCCGGGACGCGCCGCGGGATGTGCCAGGCGATCGCACGAGAGGAGGAAGGCATGGAGCGGCCGGACCTGAATGGTTTGATCGCGGCCATCGTGACGCCGATGCGGAGCGACGCGTCGATCGACGAGGAGTCCCTCCGAAGATACGTTAACTGGCTTGCTGACCAGGGAGTTCGCGGGCTGGCCGTGAACGTGGACACGGGCGAGGGACCGCACCTGTTCCCGGAGGAGCGGCTGCGGGTTCTCCAGATCGTGGCCGAGCAGGTCGGCGGCCGGGCGCTCGTGGTCGCCGGGCTCGCGGCTTCGTTTACCGAGCAGGCCCGCCGGCTGGCCGCCGACACGGCCCGGGCCGGGGCGGACGCCCTGCTCGTCTTCCCCATCTCCGCGTACCAGGGCGAACCGATGGACCCGGAGATTCCCGCCTCGTACCACCGCGCGGTGGCCGAGGCCTCCGGTCTTCCGCTCATCGCCTTCCAGCTCCAGCCCGCCCTGGGCGGGGTGAACTTCCCGGCCGAGGCCATCGAGCGCATCATGAGCATCGACGGCGTGGTGGCCATCAAGGAGGCGTCCTTTGACGCCAAGCGGTTCGTGGAGACCGCGAGGCTGGTGAAATCCCTGCCCTCCCGCCCCACCGTCCTGAACGGCAACGACAACTTCCTGCTTGAGGCTTACCTCCTCGGGGCCGAGGGCGCGCTGCTCGGCTTTGGCACGCTCGCCGCGCGCGAACAGGTCCAGATGCACCGGGCCGTGCGCGAGGATGATCTCCCCCGCGCGTTCGCGCTCCGCGACATGCTCCAGCCCCTGTGCGACGCGATCTTCGCCCCGCCCGTCCGCGACTATCGCGCTCGCGTCAAGCACGCACTCATGCGCCTGGGGGTCATCGACGAGGCCCACGTCCGCCCGCCGCTGCGTCCGCTGTCCAAAGATGCCCGCGACCTCGTGGATGGCGCGCTCAAGGAAGCGGGACTCCGCTAATGGGCCTGCGGGGGGTGGGCGTGTTCCTGCCGACGTTCGCGGGGGACCAGGGGCGCACCGGAGCAGAGCTCGCGGCGTTCGCGCGGCGCGCCGAGGACCTGGGGTTTGACTCCGTATGGGCGACCGATCACCTGCTGCACCAGAGCAGGTTCTACGCGGTCCCGTGGCTCGATCCGATCCTCTCGCTCACCTACGTGGCCGCAACGACGTCGCGGCTGCGCCTGGGCACCTCGGTTCTTGTGCTGCCGACCCGCCAGCCAGTCGTCCTGGCGAAACAGGTAGCCACGCTCCAGGCCCTCGCCGATGAGCGCTACATCCTGGGGGTGGGAACGGGCTGGGACGACCGGGAGTTCCAGGCCGTCGGGCAGCAACGGGCGGAACGGGGCGGGCGGACCGACGAATCGATCGCGATCATGCGCCGGCTGCTCGCCGGCGAGTCCGTGACGCATCAGGGCCGGTACTACCAGCTGCGGGACGTGGCGGTTGGCCCGGCGATGCGCTCGCCGCTGTGCCTGTGGAGCGCCGGCGGCCGGCAGCTGCCGCACGCCGCCTCCCCGGAGCGGCCCGTGCTGGCCCCGGCGGTTCTCCGGCGGATCGCCGCCTCCGACGGGTGGATCGCGCGGCCGACGTCGCTTCCATCGCAGATCTCCGAAGATCTCGCCGAGATCCGTCCCGCGCTCGAGGCGGCGGGCCGCGATCCGGGAACGTTCACGGTCGCGCATGAGAACTTCCTCCATCTCGTTCCCACGCAGGACCGTGATCGGGCCCTCGCCGAGCAGCGGCACGCCTACGCGGCGATCATGGGAGGCGGCAGGCCCTTCGAGTATTTCGAGCAGGTGTATCTGACCGGCACGCCCGCCGAGATCGTGGACAAGCTCCGGGCGAGGCTGGCCATCGGCGTCGAGTACCTGATCCTCCACACGCTGGAGCCGTCAACGGCGCAGCTGGACCTGTGGGCGGAGCACGTCCTGCCACACCTGGCGGCCTGATGACGAAGATCGTGCTCAACGGGGCCGGCAGCGCCGAATTCACGAAGGAGCTGCTGGCCGACATCCTCGGCTTCGACGAGCTGGCCGGGTCCACGATCGCGCTGTTTGACGTGGACGGCGAGCGCCTCGAAACCGCGGCGGCCATCGCGCGCTGGACCGCGGGGGCCCTTGGGGTGCCCGCCACGATCGAGCCGCATCTCGACCGCCGGGCGGCGCTCGAAGGAGCGGATCACGTGATCAGCATGATCCGGGTCGGCGGGCACGAGGGGCTGAGGCTCGACTTCGAGATCCCCGGGCGGCACGGCATACGGCAGACGATGGCGGACACCATGGGCATCGGGAGCATCTTCCGGGCCCTGTGCACGATCCCGCCGCTGCTCGGCCTGGCGCGCGACCTGCATGAGGTCGCGCCAGGCGCCTGGCTCTACAACTACACGAACCCGATGGCGGCGCTGGTGTGGGCGATCTACTCCGGGACCCCCCACCAGCGTGTCGTCGGCGTCTGCATGTCGCCGGGAAACACCGCTCAGCAGCTCGCGGGGCTGCTGAATGTCCCCTTCGGTGAGATCGCCTACCTCGCCGGCGGGCTCAACCACCAGTCGTGGATCCTGCGGCTGGAGCACCGCGGGCAGGACCTTTATCCACGGCTCCGGCAGATCGTCCAGGACGACCCGGATGGGCTCGGGCGGCGGGTCCGGGTGGAGATGCTCAAACGGTTTGGCTACTTTCCGACCGAGTCGAGCGAGCACAGCGCGGACCTGGTGCCCTGGTTCCTTCCCCATGAGGACCAGGTCCGGCGCTTCCGGATCCCCGTGAACGAGTACCTGCACCGCAGCGAGCGGAACCTCGGCTCCTACGCGGAGACCCGGCGCAAGCTCCAGGCGGGCGAGCCGCTCGGACTCGAACGCGGCCCCGAGTACGCGCCGCAGATCATCCACTCCATCGAGACGGGGACGCCCCGGATGGTCTACGGCAACGTCCGCAACGGCGGCTCGATCGACAACCTGCCGGATGACTGCTGCGCCGAGGTGCCGTGCCTCGTGGATCGTGCGGGGGTCCAGCCCACCCGCGTGGGGAGCCTGCCGCCGCAGCTCGCCGCGCTCAACCGCCTGTATGTGAACGTCTGTGAGCTGACCGTCCGGGCCGCGCTCGAGGAGCGCCGCGACCTGGTGTACCAGGCGGCGCTCCTCGACCCCAGCACGGCCGCCACGCTATCCATCGACGAGATCGTTCACGTGTGCGACGAGCTGATCGGCGCGCACGGCGAGCTGATCCCGGCCGGGCTCCGCGGCGGCTGAGCCGCCTGGTCACCCGGCCGGGGAGAGCCACGTGACCCGCTACCCGCCGGGCGCACCCGGCACGTTCAGGATCGTGTCCGCCTGCTGCGCCGCCTGATCAAGCGCGGCCCTCGGGGTGGCCCGGCCGAGCAGCACCGAGGCGATGCCATTGCCGAGGGCGTTGACCACGCGCGGCCACTGCGGCAGCGTGGGCATCGCCTCCCTGGCGTTCATCAGATTCGCGGCCATCGGCCCGATGCCCGGCCATTTCTTCAGGAACTCCTGATAGCCCGGCAGCTTGAGGATGGACGGCCGGAGCGGGAGCGAGCCGGACCCGATCGACCACGTCAGCTCCTGCTGCGGCGCCTCCAGCCACTCCAGGAACGTGATGGAGGCTTTCACCCGCGCGGGGCCGTTGTTGAAGATGACCCAGTTGTCAGGCCCGGACACGGTCTGGTGGTTGGTGGTCACGGCCGGCAGCGGCACGTCCGCCCAGTCGACCTTCGCCTGGTTGAGCACCGGGACCTCCCACGGGCCGCTGACGAACATCGCCAGATGCCCGCTCGTGAACAACGGTTCGGCATTGGTAGCCGTCGGGTCCAGGTACACCGAATGGTCGACGGTGGACATCTGCTGCCAGAGCGTCAGGTTCGCTACGCCCGCCTGCGAGTTGAACAGCGCCTGCTTGTGGTTCGCCGACAGGATCTGCCCGCCGCGCTGCCAGAGCCCGGGGAAGAACCGCCAGGACGTGTCGAGCAGGTCCCCGCCGATGGGGTAGTTCACGCCGAAGATGTGCTTGGCCGGATTGGTCAGCTTCTTCGCGGTGGCGCGGAACTGGTCCCAGGTCCAGTTGGGGGACGGATCGGGGACCCCGGCCGCGGCGAACAGCTTCTTGTTGTAGATCACCGACAGGTTGTCGATGAGGGCGGGGAACCCGATGACCTTGCCTCCGGGCGACACGATCTGCTGCGAGGCCGGGTAGAAGTCGTTCCAGTCGTATCCCGGCGTGTGGATGATGTTCGCCAGGTTCACGGTCTTGCCGCTCTGGGCGATGTTGGCGGCGTAGGACCCGTAGATGTACGCGATGTCGGGAGCGGTCCCGGCCGCGATCGCGGTCGTGACCTTCGGGAGAAGATCTCCGGTGGAGGTCCCCCCGGTGCTCGCCTGCACCACGATGTTCGGGTGCGTGGCGTTGAAGGTGCTGACGAGATTGTCTATCACCTGCGTTGTGGGCGGGGTCTGCGCAGTCCAGAACTGGAGCGTGATCTTCCCCGAGCTGGTCCCCGAGGAGCTCGATCCCGAGCATGCGGCCAGCACCAGGGTCAGGGCCGCGATCCCGGCCAGCACCATTCGCTTCATATTGGCCTCCTTGTATCGTCAGCCCTGGCCGCCGCCGGTCATCCCTTGACTGCTCCGGTGATCGCCTGGACGAACCGGCGTTGCCCGACAAGGAACACAAGCAGCACCGGCACCGTGGTCAAGGTGGTGCCGGCCATGATGGCCGACCAATGGGTTATGTGTTCGCCCTGGAACGTGGTGAGGCCCACCTGCACGGTGAACGTGCGACTGGACGTGATCGCGATCAGCGGCCAGAACAGGTCGTTCCACGCGTAGATGAACGTGATGATCCCGAGGGCGGCCAGGGCCGGCCTCGCGAGCGGCAGCACGATCTTCCAGAAGACCTGGAGCCGGCCGCATCCGTCGATGCGCCCGGCCTCCTCGAGCTCTCTCGGGAACGACTGGAAGAACGAGTACATGAGATAGATGCCCAGCGCGGATGTCAGCTGCGGCACGATGAGCGCTCCCAGCGTGTTGATGAGCCCAATGTCATGGAAGATCACAAAAGTGGGGATTACCGTCAGCTGGAAGGGAATGAGGGCCGTCGCGAGCAGCAGGATCAGCATCACGGTGGACCCCCGGAACTGGATGCGCGCGAACGCGTAGCCGGCCAGGCTGCACAGGACCAGCTGGGCGAGGACCGCGGCGCCGGAGACGATCAGGCTGTTCAGGAACCAGTAGGGGAAGTCCGAGCTGGCCAGGACGGTCGAGTACCCCCCGGTGTACAGATGATGAGGCCAGAGCGACGGGGGGATGCTGTTGACCTCGGTGTCGGTCATGAACGACGTGAGGATCATCCAGACGAACGGCAGGACCATGATGATCGACAGGGGCAGCAGGACCAGATGCCCTCGCTGCGGCAGGTGGCGCCGCCAGCCGCGGCGGCGCATCCGCTGCTCCGCCTCTTCGATCCGGGCGCGATGCAGCGCCGGGTCAACCTCGGAAACCGGCCGCAGAGTCTGCTGGGCGGTCACAGCGTGACCCTCCGCCTGCGGCCGTAGGTGAGCGCGGCCACGGTCACGATCAGGCTGGTGAAGAAGAGGACGTAGGCGACGGCCGCGCCGTAACCGGCCGTGAAGAAGTTGAACGCCAGCTCCCAGATGTAGTACACGAGCGTCAGCGTCGAGTTGAGGGGCCCTCCCCTCGTCGTCGTATAGACGAGGTCGAAGAACTGGAACACGTCGATGAGGCTCCATACCAGCAGGAAAACCGTCACCGGCCGGAGGGTCGGCACGATGACGTGCCAGAACTTGGCCCATTTGCCCGCGCCATCGATTGACGCCGCCTCGAGGACCTCCTCGGGGATGTCCTGGAGTGCCGCGAGGTAGATCACGATGTTGAAGCCGAACTGGGTCCAGAAGTACACGATCGCCAGCACGACCAGGGCCTCGGAGGGGTCCTCGAGAAAGCCCTGGCGCGGCAGCCCTACCGCCTGAAATGCGGAGTTCACGATCCCGAAGTTGGGATCGAAGATGAACCCGAACAGGATGCCCTCGGCCGCCGCCGACGCCACGAACGGCACCAGGAAGCAGGTGCGGTAGAAGCCGATGAGCTTGATCTTCTGGTTCAGCAGGATCGCCACGCCAAGCCCGGCCGCGAGGCCGACCGGGAGGTACATGACGGCGAGCAGCAGCGTGTTCGTGAACGCCTGGCGGAGCATCGGATCCTTGGCCAGGGCGGCGTAGTTCGCGAACCCGATGAAGTGGCCAGCCGATATGAGATTCGAGTCCGTGAACGACAGATAGGCCGCCCAGATCATCGGGATGAAGGACAGGCCGAGCACGATGAACACGGACGGGCCCGCGAACGCCCAGCCGGCGATGTTGCCCGAGCGGCGGATACGGCGGTTGGCATCCCGGGCGATGGTGGCCTCGTCGAGGGTGGTGGCCATCAGCCCTCCACCGGATCACATGCGCCCGGGAGCATGGCCCGAAGGGGTCCCGGACGCGGCCTCGGCCCGGAAGCCCTCGTCGTCGCTTCTGCTTTCGTTCTCGCTCGGATGTGCGGATATTAGAACACACTCGTGCGCTCTGCAAGGCCACTTCTGGTCGTTCGTGTTGCTGTCCGAGCGATCAGGACGGTAGATTCGCCTGGATGCACGCCAGCCCCGGCCAGCCCCGTCAGCTGGCCCGTTCGGTCTCCCTCGCCCCGCGCTGAGCCGGGCAGATCACAATGATCCTCGTCGTCACCCTCAACCCCGCTCTGGATGTGACGTATCACGTGCCCGGCGTCGACTGGGCCG
Source organism: Streptosporangiaceae bacterium (assembly GCA_036522155.1). Taxonomy (GTDB): domain Bacteria; phylum Actinomycetota; class Actinomycetes; order Streptosporangiales; family Streptosporangiaceae; genus UBA9676. The sequence continues at coordinate 21,170 of DATDGI010000390.1, read as the reverse complement.
GCGTCAACCGGCCAGCGGTGACCCGGGCCCAGGCCGGCGGCAAGGGGCTGAACGTGGCCCGGACGTTGCGGACGATCGGCGCCGAGGTCCAGGTGATCGGGCTCGCGGGCGGCATTACCGGCGAACAGGTGGTGTCCGCGCTCGGGGAGCTGAGGGTTCCGGCATCGTTCACCCGGATCGCCGGCGAGACCCGGCGGACCTTCGCCGTGGTCGACACCGCCCGCGGTGAAACCGCCTTGTTCAACGAGCCGGGCCCGTCGGTCGGGCAGCACGAGTACGCCGATTTTTGCGTTAGGTATGAAAAGGCCCTGGCGGGATGCAGCGCTGTTGTCCTGTCCGGGAGCCTGCCGCTGGGCCTGCCGCCAGATACTTACGCGGAGCTGGGCGCCATGGCGGCGGCAGCCGGTGTGCCGGCCGTTCTGGACGCGCACGGCGAGGCACTGCTCCGGGGCGCGGCCGCCCGCCCGGCCATCGTCAAGCCGAACCTCGCCGAGCTGGAGGCTCTGGTCGGCCGCAGCCTGTCCACGGCGCGCGGCGCCGACAGGGGTGCAGTGGCCCTCGCCGCGCAGGAGCTGATGGCCGCCGGCCCGCGAGCGGTCGTGGTCACCCTCGGACCGGACGGGCTGTGGGCCGCCACCGGCGATGGCAGCTGGCACGCGGTGCCGCCGGCCGCCGTGGGGGGAAACGCGACCGGCGCCGGGGATGCCGTGGCCGCGGGCCTGGTGCACGGGCTTGTCCTGGGACGCCCGTGGGAGGAGCGGCTGCGGCACGCGGTCGCGCTCGGCACCGCCTCGGCCGCCTCGCCGGTCGCGGGCGAGTTCAGCCCTGCTGACTACGCCGAGGCACTGGCCGGGGTCAGGGTAAGTCGCGGCGAGGCCGGCTGATGCCAGCGGCGCGGATGGCAGAGATCGTCGGGCCGGCCGCGGCGGCCGGCCGCGGCGTCGGCGCCTTTAACGTCATCGGCATCGAGCTCGCCGAGGCGATCGTCGCCGGCGCTGAAGCCGCCGGCGCGCCCGTGGTCCTTCAGGTCAGCCAGAACTGCGTCGCCTACCACGGCGCGCTCGGCCCGCTGGCCCGGGCCTGCGCCACTATCGCGGGCTCGGCTGCCGTGCCGGTGGCCCTGCACCTTGACCACGCCACCGGTACCGAGCTGGTCCGGGAGGCCGTCGGCCTGGGCTTCGGATCGGTCATGTACGACGCGTCGGACCTGCCCTACGACCAGAACGTCCGCGCTACCGCCGGAGTCGCCCGGTGGTGTCACGAGCGGGGGATATGGGCCGAGGCCGAGCTCGGCGAGATCGGCGGGAAGAACGGCGTTCACTCGCCCCGTGCGCGCACGGATCCCGGCGACGCCGCCCGCTATGTCAGTGCCACGGGGGTGGATGCCCTGGCGGTAGCCGTAGGCAGCTCGCACGCGATGCTGACCCGCGATGCGGTCCTTGACATCGGGCTCATCGCCAGGATCCATGGTGCGGTGAGCGTCCCGCTGGTCCTGCACGGCTCGTCGGGCGTCCCCGATGTGGCGCTGGCCGCGGCGGTCGGCGCCGGCATGACCAAGATCAATGTGGCTACTCGGCTGAACAAGGCGTTCACGGCCGCCGTCCGCGACTGCCTCGCGGCCGATGGCTCAGTAGTCGATCCGCGACGGTACGGTGCGGCCGGGCGGGATGCGGTTGCCATCGAGGTAGCCCGCCTGCTGAGGCTGATCGGCGCCGGGATCGTCAGCCGGGATGAGTCACCGGGCAGGCTGTGACGGACAGCGAGGAAGCCCGCGAGGGCACGGATCTGGTTGTGGTCGGCGACTGCAACCCGGACGTGCTGGTGCTCGGCGGCGACGTCACCCCGTCCTTTGGCCAGCAGGAGAAGCTGGTGGAGGGCATCTGGCTGGTCGTTGGCGGCTCCGCGGCGATCACGGCGGTGGCCGCGGCGCGGCTGGGGCTGAGCGTGGAGCTGGTTGCGGCGGTGGGCGCCGATCCGGCTGGGGATTTCATGCTGGGCCAGCTTTCCCGGGAAGGTGTGGGCACTGCTGCCGTCGCCGTGCGCGACGGTGTGCCGACCGGCATGACCGTTGCGCTCTCCCGGGGTGCCGATCGTGCGATCCTGACCGCCCCCGGCGCCGTGGCGTCGCTGACCGCGCAGGATGTCCCCGCCACGCTGCTCACCCGGGCCCGCCATGTGCATGTCAGCTCCTATTTCCTGCTGGAGCGGTCGCTGGGGCCTGGACTGGCGGCCCTGCTCGCCGCCGCGCGGGCTGCGGGAGCGACCACCTCGCTCGACACCAACTGGGATCCGGACGGGAGATGGGGCGATGGCCACCTGCATGCCTCGCTGGCCCAGACGGATGTCCTGCTCCCCAACGAGGCGGAGGCCCTGCGGATCGCCGGCGCGCCCGCCCTGCCGGCCGCGGCGGAGGCCCTCGCCGCCGCGGGGCCCAGGCTGGTGGTCAAGCTTGGCGAACGGGGAGTCCTCTGTGTGGACGGTCCCGTGTGGCACCGGGCGGAGTTGCCGCCGGTGACGCCCGTCGATACCACGGGCGCGGGGGATTGTTTCAACGCCGGGCTGATCGGCGGCCTGCTTCGCGGCCTGGCCCTGCCTGACGCGGCCGCACTGGGATGTGCCGTTGGCGCGCTGTCGACCCGGGCGGCCGGTGGCACGGCCAGCTGCCCGGACCTGGCCTCCGCCCTGGCCCTGGCCCGGACCGCCACCGTCCGGAGGGTCAGCCCGGGAATGCCCGGCTGACTGGCCTGGAGACGGCTCCCGGCCCGGCGATCTGGGCGGCGCCGGGCCGGATCAACCGTTTCTGTGCCTGCGGCTACTGGTCGGCCGGCGAATTCACCTGCGTGTAGCCGGGGGGGATGGTGACCAGCGCCTGGGCGATGTTGGCCGCGGTTGGCGCCAGCCACTGGACATTGGTCACGTACGCGTCGATAGTCGGGCCCCGCGTGCCGCCGTAGGTTTCCGTCGAGCCGTATGCCCGCACCGGGAGATAGGTCGCGGAGTCCACGTACAGGATGTACCGGACGCGCGCCCGCGTTTCCGATACGGCGCTGGAGTAATCCTTCGACAGCGGGACATCGACGGACCCGCTGATCACGATGGTCGCCACCCCTCCGATCCGGGCATGCCCGGTCACGGTGGCGGTTCCGCAGCCGAGCATCGCCTTGATGAAGGCCGGCCAGTCGGGCATGGTGACCGCGGGGCCGCCCAGTACGAGCTGGGCCGTCACCGAGCACGGCTGCAAGTGATAGTCGCCCAACGGCGACAGGCTGTACTTGTGGTCGAAGTAGGTCACGTACGCCCCGGTGAGCTTCCCGCCGATGAGCGCGGTCCCATCGGCCAGGTAGGGCTCGGAGCCGCCACGGTGGGTGCAGGACCCGTCAGGCAGGGCGTGACCGCAGTCACTCCCGGTGAACTCCTCCATCCGGCTCGTGTTGCCGTACGTCCAGCTGCTGGTCGGCCCGTTGCCGCTGCGGACCTGGTGGCCGCCAACCGAGAAGGTCGCGCTCCCGGTCGCCTGGCCATAGATCACGAAGTTCGCATCGGCCAGCGCATTCTGGACCCGCTTGATCACGTAAGCGGTGGTCCGCGCGTTACTGACGCCGCCGGTGCCGGGCCGGGCGCCGGCGCCGGTCGCCGCGATCACGGCGGCCGCGGTGACCGCCGCGGTCCCGCAGGCCAGCGCGGCTCTGGCCGCGATCTTCCGGCGCCGCACGTGCGTGCGCGCCCTGGCCACCATGCCTGCTGGGACCCGCACGTCCGCGGTGAGCCGGTCCAGCCCTTCGCGAAGCAGTTCCTCCACATCCCCGTTCATGATCTTCCCTCCACTAGCTTGATTCCGGTTCCTGGCCCGCTTTTGCTGCCCCGCGCGGGCCCGCTCTCAGGCTCCTGCCAGGACCCGGCTAGCTCCCGCAGCCGCCGCAGCCCCCGTGATGCGGCGGACTTGACCGTGCCCTCCGAGCAGCCGAGCAGCGCCGCGGTTTCGGCCTCGGTGCGCTGCTCCCAGTACCGCAGCACGATCACCGCTCGCTGCCGCGGCGGCAGCTGGTGCAGCAGACGGACCAGCTCATCGCGCAAATCCACCGCGGCCACGTCCTCGGCGCCCGTCGCCGGGCGGGCCTGGGCGCGCGCCTCAGCGAGCCTGGCCCGCCACCGGGCCCGGCCGCGCCAGCGGTCGGCGGCCAGGTGGTACAGGATGCGCCGCAAATACCCCTCAGGATCGGTCTCGACGCGGTGCCGGTTCCGCAGCAACCGCTCCAGCGCAGCCTGCAGCAGGTCCTCGCCCTCGGCGCGGCTGCCGGTCAGCGCCACCGCGGCACACATGAGGTGCCGCCCGCGCTCATGGAGCAGCCGCTCTACGCTCTCACCATCCTGATCGCCTTCCACGTCACCACCTCCTGCCGTCACTGGGCCAAGGACGACTGGGAGTGCTCCAAGGTTGCCTGCGGGCCGGTTCCTTCTGTTCGGGCACGCGGATCGGTGCCGAAGGTCTCTGCAGTCCCGCGTGGCGCCGTGGAGGAGTCAAGGGAGACTTACGATGATCTGGATGACTTCTTCGCGCCTAAGCCGTGGCGCCGGGCAAATTCCTGACCTGATCCACTTCTTGCCGTGAGTTTTGCTCGTTAATTTATTATGCGCTTGAGTCCCTCACTCACGATACGGGCGCCGAGCGCGCCAGCAGCGCCCGTAATCACTGCTTTCGTAATAGTTGTCCCGTGCTCCGCACCAAATTTTTTGGCCCCCTTCATGATGGGATTTGCGGTTGCATTGAATCCATCGATGAAAGCTCCGTGATCGGTCGAAGCGTCATAGGCACCTCTGGCGAACCCAGCGGCAATCGCAACTGGCGACACAGCGATCACGCTAACGTCCGCCCAGAACTCATTCGTATTCTCCACCTTCTATTTCCTCTCCCATGAGATGTCAGGAAGCGGCCTCGTATGGGCCGTGCGCCTGGCGCGGGGCACAGTTGTGTCCCCTGGCGCAAGTCTGGCCTGCGCCGGGACCGGATGCCAAGGCCGAGGATCCCGCGCCGGCTGTCCAGCCGCCGGTTGGGCCATTCATCGGGCCACTGGGCTGGTGCGGTGCCCAGGGGTGTCGCCGCGATGATGGCAGCTGGACGCAAGCGTCAGCGGTCCAGGCGGCTCACTGCTGCACCGGCTCGCTTGCGGCGGCGAGGCTCTCGGCGGATATCTCAATGCCCACCAGGCCCGAGCGGCGCTTCCGCTCGCCCAGGACCCAGAACAGCATCCCAAGCCCGATCATGACGGCCAGCGAGCCGAGCGTCACCCACTCGAAGTAGGCGCGGGACACGCCCCAGATCGACTTGACCGAATAGGACTGGCCGAACCACCCGTTGATCGCCCCCGGCCACACCAGCGTGATGACGGTCACGATCACAAACGCCTCGGTGATGATCACCGCCGCCCAGGCGCCCGCCTTCCCGCCGGGGACGCGGTAGGGCCGGTCCACTGATGGATACTTGCGGCGCAGCACGATGAGCGCGGGGAAGATGAACACGTAGCTCAGTGTCGTTGTGGAGATGACAAGCGCCAGCATCACCGCGAAGAAGCTCACGAGGCTGCCACTGGTGCTCACGAACACCAGTACGCACATCACCGATGCGATCACTCCGGACGACAGGTTCACCGCGATGGGCGTACCGAAACTGGTGAACCGGCCCAGCCACGCCGGGGCCGCGCCGTCCAGCGCGGCGATGGCCTGGGTCCGGTCGGCGCCCTCGAGCCACACCGATCCGCTGCCTACCAGGGTCAGGATCACCCCTACCGCAAACAGCACGTCCAGCGCATGGGAGTGGAACACCCCAGCGACAGATGAGTAGGCATGCGCGAAACCGTTCACGCTGGACAGCCCGGCTCTCGGGATCACCAGCACGATCCCCAGGATGACCAGGCCGTACAGCAGGGCCGAGATGATGCCGGAGCTGACGATCATCCGGGGCACGTCGCGTTTGGGGTTGTGCATCTCCTCGGACGCGCCGTTGGACAGCTCGAATCCCACCCACAGGAACACCAGGATGCCGATGGCGGTGAGGAAACCGTTCAGCGACGGCTTTAGGTCCGCCGCCGCCGAAGCGCCAGCCGGCCGGCCGTGCTGGACCAGGAACACAATGAACAGGACCGCGAAAATACCCACCACGGCGATCTTGACGAACGTGCCAATGTTGGGGCCCCACTTACCGATCCGGAAGGCGACAATCGCGATGCCGACGGTCACCCAGATGAATGCCAGGCCCACGATGATCTCGGCGGTGGTGCCCAGCGGCTTGCTGACGATGAACGCGTTCACAGAGGCGATCGTCGCCGCGGTCAGCGTGCCGCCGACCCAGATCGGGTTCGACAGCCAGTACAGGATCGAGGTCACTGCCCCTGGGGCGCGCCCGAAGGCCATCCGGGCCCACTCATATGGTCCGCCCTCCACCGGGAACGCGGATCCGAGTTCGGCGATGAGCATCCCGTAGGGGATCAGGAATACGACAAACGAGATCAGCAGCCAGGTGATCGCCTGGGCTCCCGCCTGCGCCGCTGCCGCCACGCTGTCCAGGCCCACGATGGCGCAAGCGGTGAACAGCACCAGGTCGAACCGGCGCAGGACCTTGCGCAGCTTCGCCTTCTCTCTGGTGGCCAGGGTTCCGTCTGCGGTTGGATACGCGGTTTCCGCACGGGCCATTTCGGTCTCCAGTCTGAAGCGGACCTTCTGTCCGGATGTGGGGGATGAGGTTCACGACGGTAAGCGTGCGTCGATTGATGTGAAGCCAAGGTCCCGGCGGAAGATGTCCTCGATCGTCTCGGCCCGCCGCACGACCCTGGCGCTGCTGTCACGGACGAGCACGGTGGCCGGGCGTGGCATGGCGTTGAAGTTGCTGGCGCAGGCTTCCTGATAAGCGCCAGTGTCGAGAAAGGCGACAACGTCACCGGGCCCGACCTCGGGCAGGGAGGCATTGGGAATGATCGTGTCGAAGCCGCAGCTCATCCCGACGAGATCGGCCACCATGGCCGGAGGATCCGAGGCCTGGCTCGCCACGATGTGGGACCAGCGGTTGTGCTCGAGGTGGGCGTCGATGAGGAACATCTCTGTCGTGTCGAGCTCGACGAATCGAAGGGGCGCCGGCTCGGCTTCGGTTTTGATATTGACGACCCGGCTCAGGTGGACGCCGGTGTCGGCGTAGCAGGCGCGGCCGGGCTCGATCTCGAGCGTCTTGTCTGACGAGGAGATCCCATGGGCGGCGAGCGAATGGGCAAGGCTCGCGGTGATCACCTCGGCGTACCGTTCAACCGGCGGTGCCGGCCCCCTGTCGGCCGCGAGGCGCGGGATTGCCCGCCCGGTCGGATCCCGGCCCGTGGGAAGGCCGCCCCCCACGTCGATCTCGCGGGGCTGCCACCCTCCCCACGCAGCGGACAGGCGGCCGACCACGTCGCCGAGCGCCCGCATCATGGCGGCCCAGGCGTCCAGGCGGCGGGTGTGCCGGGCGAAGTGGGCATGCACGCCGACGAGCTCGACCTCCTCGGTTCGGAGTGCGCGCTCGCCCAGTGGCAGGAGCTCGTTCATCGGGATCCCGGCCTTGTACCGGCGGGAGGCTTCGGTAACCGACTCGCCCTCGACGCTGAAGTCAGATGCAACCTGCTCCAGGCCGGACAGGTCCGGTCGTACCCGCACCCGGAGCCGGGCCGGGCGCCCGAGCCGGCGCGCGGCCGCCACGGCGAGCTCGAACTCGCGCGGCGAGTCCAGGGTGATGCGGCAGCCGGCCGAGATTGCCTCCTCAACGAGCTCGGCGGACTTACCGGTGCCATTGACGGAGATCAACTCCGGCGGAACGCCGCAAGCCAGGGCAGCCCACAGCTCCGAGGGACCGAAGGTGTCGCAGCCGAGGCCCTCGCCAGTGAGGATCCGGCGCAGAGCCAGCACGTGGTTTGCCTTGATGGAGGGCAGCACCCGGACCGGACCGGGCCACTGACCAGAGAAGGCGGTGACGAGGCGGCGGGCGTTTCTGCGTAGCTGGTTCTCCGAGACGACGTAGATCGGCGTACCGAAGCGCGCCGCCAGCTCAACGGCATCGCAGCCCTCGATCCACAGATGGCCTTCACGCAACGACAGGCACTCATCGATCCGCGAGCCTTCGGCCACGGCAAGCTCACCCACGGGAACCTCATCCACCCGCGCCTCGCTGGATGAGCTCGATGATGACACCGTCGGGGTCGCGGAGATACACGGCCGTGCAGTTCTGCCAGACTCCGCCGCCGGATAGCTCAGCAGGCTCGCCCATGGGCATGAAGCCGGCGCTCGCCAGGCGTGAGAGTACCGAGCGGAGCTCGCCGACCTGAAGCGAAAGATGGCAGCCTCCGACCGTGTCGGGGCCGGGGGCGCGGCCATCTACGTCCGCGGAGCCATACTCGAGCAGCTCAATGATCTGGTCATTCCCGGCGTCCAGGTCGGCGGCGCGCACGCGCGCCCCGGGCTTGCCGACGATCGGCCCCACATCCTCGTCATCGCTGAGCCCGATGACGTTCATCCCGAGCAGGTCGCGGTAAAACGCGAGCGACCGGTCAAGTTGTCCCACGGTGATGCCAACGTGATGGATGCGGCGCACGCAGCAGCCGTCCGGCGGAGCGCGTTGCTCTTGGTGCGCGGGCACTCTCCCTCCCCAGTGCGGTCCGGCGCCAGGCGGGCCCTTCAGACAGCCCCGGCAAAACTGACGTGCTTTGCCAGCCCTCCAAATCGGTACATCTGTACCAATAGGAATTGATGAGACAGTGGCACGTCCGTGGCGACGCGTCAAGACTCCCCGCAGCCTGCGCGCCACCAACGACCAGGCCGGGAGCCTGCCGTCGGGCTAGGCCGGAACAAGCAGCAGTCCGGCGATGAAGCGGCGTAGCTGCCGAGCAAGCGCATCAGCGTCGAACGGGGACCTAGGGGCCGACAGCTGGTCGAGAAGAAGACCGTCCATTACGGCGACGAGCAAGCGCGCGTCCCCGCCAGGATCGGGCGACCCGACCCTGGCGAGCATCATCTCGCACAGCCGCACGTACGCCTCGGTCGAGGCACGAGCCGTTGAGCGCAGCGAAGAACGGCGCGCCGCCTCCAGTGCCAGCTCGTACTGCGCGACAACGATCGCTCGCCGGCGGCGAAGCTGGGCGATGAGAAACGTGGCGATGGACCGGGCGAATGCTTCCACCGACGCAGGCGACTGCGCCATAGAACGGGCGAGGACTTCCAGCTCAGCCAGATCCGATTGGACGGAAAGGATGAGCGCTTCGTTAAACAGCGCCTCCTTGGAGGCGAAGTAGTAGGTCGTCGCCGCAAGCGGTACCCCGGCCTCCGCGGCGATGGCCCGGTGCGTCACCGCCCCAGGGCCCTCCCGTCCTACGATCCGGACTGTCGCTTCCAGGATCCGCCTACGACGTTGCTCGTTCCGGACTTTGGCCATCGGCTTCGGACCATCCCTTTCAGCGCCGCGGAGCACTCCAGTGATAATCCCCGTCACTCGCACGGAACCTCTGCTTACCCGGCACGGACAGCTGACATATCAGACCTCGGCGAGATGCTCGCCTCATGGATGATGACGCGGAACGCGGCCGGCCGGGTGGCTCGCCGAAGGTTCACAGGGTGCCGGATGGATAAGATGCACAGGTGACCAGCAGATCCGCCGGGGAGCAGCACCTGCGCGACCTCGCGCGGCTGCGCCGCGTCCGCGACCGGATCGACCGGGAGTACGCCCAGCCGCTGGATGTCGAGGCGCTCGCCCGCGGCGCGCACATGTCGGCCGGGCATCTGAGCCGCGAGTTCAAGCTCGCCTACGGCGAGTCCCCGTACGGATACTTGATGACGCGGCGCATCGAGCGGGCGATGGCGCTGCTGCGCCGTGGCGATCTCAGCGTCACCGAGGTCTGTTTCGCGGTCGGCTGCTCGTCGCTGGGCACCTTCAGCACTCGCTTCACCGAGTTGGTCGGTGTGCCGCCCAGCACCTATCAGCGCGACGCGGCACGCTCGACGGCGGGGATTCCGTCGTGCGTCGCGAAACAGGTGACCAGACCGGTCAGGAATCGAGAAGCGCCGGTCACCGAGCCGCAGCTAGCGTGACTGCCATGGACATCACCATTCACGCGAGCTCGCTCCCGCATGACGACCCGGACGCCGCCCTGGCCTTCTATCGCGACGCCCTCGGCTTCGAGGTCCGCACCGACGTTGGTTCCGGCAAGAAGCGCTGGATCACGGTCGGCCCCCCGGGCCAGCCCGACACGTCGATCCTCCTGGCGCCGCTAGCCGCTGACCCCGGCATCACCGAGGACGAGCGCCGCACCATCGCCGAGATGATGGCCAAGGGCACCTACGGCTGGATCCTCCTGGCCACCAAGGACCTGAACGGCGCCTTCGAGCGGGTGGAGGCCAGCGGCGCCGAGGTCGTCCAGGAGCCGGCCGAGCAGCCGTACGGCGTTCGCGACTGCGCCTTCCGCGATCCCGCGGGCAACCTGATCCGCATCAGCGAGCTGCGCTGAGCCGTCCGGCGATCGCGGGCGGGCAGCGGAGCCGCGCGGGGACTATGTTCACGGCCCGCTGCTGACGGTGGTGACATGCATTGTCACTAGCGACCGGTCAGCGCAGCCCGGCCGGCTCAGCGGCGCGAAAAGCGCGCTGTATTGGCCGGGCGGGTAGACCTGGAGCGTGTTCACCTGCACCTGGTGGTGCAAGCAGTTATTTCCGATCAGTACGTCGCTGACCCCCAGCGTGGCGTGCGCCGTTGCGCCAGGTTTCAGGGTGACCAGTGCTGGCGGAGCGGGGGAGCTCCGGCCGGCCGGCGCGCCGACCTGGCTGCCGCCTGGCGAGCTGACAAACGCGACTCCCGGGTAGCCGTACATCGTGCATGCCGAAGTGGAGGCGTTGGTGAGGTCGAGCGGGTAGAAGACCGTGCCCGCGGCGCCGTTAGCGGCGCCCACGGTCAGCCGCAGGTCGGTGGTCAAGCACGGCAACGGGCCGGAAGAGGCCGACGGCACTGGTGCGGGCGAGCCCGGCGGAGTGACCGTCACGGTGACCGTCATGGTTGGCGCGGCGGCAGGGGCAGCGGCGCCGCACGCGCCGGTGAGCGCGGCCATCGAGGCAAGGCAAGACACGGCCAGCATCCGTCGGCCCGTGATCGCGGATGTCCTCATCGTGAACAGCCCTTCATCTGATAAGCATCAGAAACTACGACACCGGAGAGGCCGCGATGGTTGCGGTCACTCGCGGCTAGCTGCGCGACGCGGTGAGGATCTCCTGGCGGCATATCTCCGCTGCTGCACCTGCTGCGGTCACCGCTCCAGGCCGAACTGCTGACGCTGGTGCTGCTGAGGGCTTGCCGGACGCATCCCGGACGCCCAGCTGGTGACGTTCCCGGAACGGGGCCATCTGCTGTTCCGGCAGGACCCGGCCGGTTCCGCCGCCGCGGTCACTTCGTTCCTGCCGGCCGGCCCCAGGACGACGGTGGCGCACGCGCGGGCGCGGTGCTGGCCCGCTACTAACCTAGCGAGGGTCTGCTCGGCCGGACGAGCCTGTGGGCTCACCGAGGAAAGGCCTAGTCATGGCGATTTACCAGCACATTCGCCACCCCCGGATCGCGGCGCGTCTGGCGGACCGCCCGGTAAAGGTAACTGATTTCCTGCCACGGGGATCGGCGATCAACCGGTTCAACACAAGGGTGGCGCTGATTGTCACCACGGCGGTCGGCAGTATGTGGTGCGCGTACGCGTTCGCCTTGTTCGACCTCCTGTCACTGCCCACAGCCATCCGCGGCGGCATTTCCACGATCGTCGCCTGGGTGGCGCAGACCTTCCTGCAGCTGGTCCTGCTGTCGATCATCATGGTCGGCCAGAACGTGCAGGCGGCCGCGGCGGATAAACGGGCGGAGGCGACCTTCCACGACGCCAGCGCGACCCTGCACGAGGTGGCGCACGTCCAGGGCCACCTCGCGGCCCAGGACGAGCTGCTGACCCGGATCGCCGCGAAGATCGGCCTGGACCCGGTCCCGGTCATCGACGCCCCGCCGCCGGACGAGATCGCCGACCACAACAAGGGGCTCTGACCGTCAGCCCGGGTCGTCGCCCGCCCGGCCTGAGGCGGGCCCGGGCGCATCGGCCAGCCGGTCGACCGCCCGGGCGAGCGCGTCGAGCGCGGGCACCGCGGCCGCCAGCGCCCGCCGCTGCGGCGCGGTCAGGGTGGACAGGGCCAGGTGCAGCACCGCGGCGTTGGTCGCCTGCCAGGTGTGCACCGCCTGCTGGCCGGCGTCGGTCACGGTCAGCTCGACGGCCCGCCGGTCCCCGTCGGCGCTGGCCCGGCTGACCATGCCCCGGGCGGCCAGCGCGTTGACGATGGTGGTGACCGTGTTCGGCCGCATGTTCAGCAGCCGGGCCAGCTGGCCAGGCCGGGCACCGGGATGCTCGGCCAGGGCGGACAGCAATTCGAGCTGGGCGACGGCCAGCGGGTTGCTGGGGTCGGCCACCCGCGCCCCGCGCCGGAGCGCCCTGCGCAGCCGGGCGATTCCCTCGGCCAGCCCGTCGGGCCTGGTGTGGCCGGCCCGGGCGGTCCCGTCATCATCCGCGGCCGGAGTGCTCATCGATGACCTCCCGGGGCCAGTGTGGCCGGCCGGGCTAACGGGCGGGGCCCCCGGCCACACCGGCCGGGCGGGATCCGGCCCAGGTCGCCGCCAGGGCCGCGGCCGCCAGGGCGCCGATGGCGAGCCGTGCCGCACCGGCCGCGCCGAGCGGTGCGCCGGCGTGCAGGCACAGGGTCACCACGGCAACGCCCAGGGCGGTGCCCAGCCCCCTGGTCATGTTCACCATCCCGCCCGCCGTCGCCGCCCCGTCCGCCGGTGCCGCCGCCATTATCTGCGTGTTGTTGGCCGGGATGTAGATGCCAAGACCCGCGCCCAGCAGGGCCAGCGATACCACCGTGACGGCGGCCGGTCCACCGATCGCCAGCGCCAGCAACGAGCAGGTGGCGAGCATGCCCCCGGCGGCGCAGCGGCGCTGGTTCGGCCACGCGGCCGGCAGCATGCGCTCCGCGGCCACCGCGGCCAGCCCGAAACCGGCCGGCAGCGCGGCCAGCAGCAGCCCGGCCAGCAGCGCGCCACGGCCCTGGGCGGACAGGACCTGCGGGATCAGCACCAGCGGCCCGAACAGCACCAGGTAGACGCTCAGGGCGCCGCCCAGCGCCCGCGCTATCCGGGCCGAAGCCACCCACCGCAGGTCCACCAGCGGGGCGGTCGCACGCCGTTCCCACCACACCAGGCCGGCCCCGGCCAGCACGGCTACGGCGACGGCCCCGGTGGTCCCCACCGCCGGCAGGCCGAGCCCGGAGAGCGAGGAAACGGCGATCAGCAGGCCGGCGGCGACCGCCGCCAGCAGCAGCACGCCGGGCAGGTCGGCACCGGAGTGGCGGGCCAACTGGCGGGTGCGCGGCAGCAGGTACCAGCCCGCCACCAGCGCGACCGCCCCGACGGGGACGTTGACCAGAAAGATCCAGCGCCAGCCGACCGACGCGACCAGCAGCCCGCCGACGACCGGCCCGGCCGCCAGGCCCAGCGCCTGGGCCGCGGCCTGGACCGCCAGCGCCGCCCGGCGAACCGGCGCCGGCGTGCTGGTGGCGACCAGGGCCACGCTGTTGGCCTGCAGCATCGCCGCCCCAGCGGCCTGCACCACCCGCAGCCCGACCAGCGCGGCCAGGCTGGGTGCGAGCCCGCACGCCGCCGAGGCAGCCGCGAACACCACGAAGCCGTACAGGTAGACCAGCTTGCGTCCGAGCCGGTCGGACCAGCGGCCCACCGGAACCAGCAAGGCCACCAGGGCCAGCAGGTACGCCAGCGACACCCACTGCACGGCGGCCAGGCCGGCCGCGAACTGGTGCTGCAGCGCCGGGAAGGCGAGCGCGACCACGCTCGCGTCCAGCTGGCCCATGAACGCACCGAAACAAACGGTGCCCACCGCGAACCACGGCGCCAGCCGGTGCTCGCGCACCGCGGCCGGCCGGGCCGGCTCACGCAGCAGCGTCACCACCGGCGGTCACTCCCGCGGCCGCAAGTCATGGGCCAGTCCCTCGCCAACTGATTCTGTAACAGAAGCTAATTTAGTTCTATCACAGAATGTTGTGTAGCTGGAACTGGGGTGGGTGGTCTTGGCCGGGCCGGGTTACGGCAGTGGCGCGCGCGGCTCGTTAAGAATCTCGGAGATGGGCCGGCGGGGCGTGGCCGGGACGGGCAGGCCGTAGCCGAGCCGCAGGATCATCTGCGGGATGTCGTTGCTGGCCCGCGGGTCACGGACCAGCCAGGCGTCAGCGGTTTCCAGCGGCTGGGTGAGCGGGCTGGCGGCGATGCCGTGGGAGGTGGCGGTCAGCAGGACACGCTGCAGGGCCTGGCCCGCGCGCAGCCAGTCCGCCCGGGTTCCGCCGGCGGTGGACAGCACGGCCATCTGCGGGCTGTCCTCGAACCAGGCATACCTGGCGGGCGGGGGCCGGTCTGGCTGGAAATCGCGGACGGGCGTCGGGCCACCCGGGTCGCGTGGGCCGAGCGCGGAGTCGGGGATGCCGTCACGGTCCCTGGCCCCGCCGGCCCAGCGGGCCAGTTCGGCGCGGTAGGCGGGGTCGGTCATCAGGCCACGCTCGGCGTCCCGCGCCAGGTAGAGCAGCCTGGCGGTCTCGATGTGGTCGGGCAGGTGCAGGGTCGCGCCTTCGGCCGCGGCCGCCGCCAGCAGTTCGGCCAGCACACCCGGCGGCACCGGCCGGTTGCTGAACGGCTGCCGGTTGGTGTGCCGCTCCGGAATGGCGGCGTGCAGTTCTTCCTCGGCCTGATTGGCCCGGTGCGCGCCGCCCAGCCGGAGCGCGGCGAGCAGCATCGGCTCCGCGGCGTCCGGGAGCAGCCTGACCACGGGTTCGCGGCCCGCCACCACTGCGACCACCAGCCGCAGGTTGAACAGGGCCGCGCCGCACGCGATGTGCACCGCGCGCCCGTGCGGGTCGCTGTGACCCAGCATCCGGGACGGGTCCGCGTAGAGCTCGATCGTCTGGCTGGCGCGGACGAACCCGAACCGCCAGGGCTGGGTGTTGTGCATTGACGGCGCCAGGGCGGCCGTCCGGAGCAGCTCGGCTACCACCGCCGGTGGCGGGCAGCCGGGCGCCTCGGTCTCGGGGACCGGTGAGGGGTTCGGCTGTTTCATGCCCACACCATGGCGCTAGGCGCGGCCGGCTGGTAGGGGCGTTGGTCCCGATTAGGAGGACCAATGCCATCGCCGTCAGCTCACGGCGTGACGAGCGTGCCGGCCTCCCCGCGGAGCAGTGCCTGGGCGTCGGCCAGCTGCCCGATCGCGGCCATCTTCCCGGTCGCTTCGACGAACCGGCAGACGGCCTCGATCTTGGGCCCCATGGAGCCGACCGGGAACGAGCGGTCGCGCAGCTGGGCCGGGGTCGCCCGGCGGATCGGCCGGGCCTGTGCGGTGCCGAACCCGTCATGCACGGCCTCGACGTCGGTGAGCAGCAGCAGCGCGTCGGCGTGCACCGCCTGGGCGAGCAGCGCGGCGGTCAGATCCTTGTCCACGACCGCCTCCACCCCGCGCAGGGTGCCTGCGCCGTCCCTGATCACCGGGGCACCACCGCCGCCCGAGCAGACCACGATGACGCCGGCGCCGAGCAGCACGGTGACGCTGGGCAGGTCGAGCAGTTCCTGTGGCTCGGGCGAGGGGACCACCCGCCGCCAGTGGCTGCCGTCCTGGCGGACCTGCCAGCCGTGGGCCGCGGCCAGCCGCCGCGCCCGGGACTCGCCGTAGACTGGGCCCACGAACTTGGTGGGATGGGTGAAGGCGGGGTCGTCCGGGCTGACCACGGTCCGGCTGAGCAGGCAAGCAAGCTGGCGGCCGGGCAGGGCGTTCTGGACCGCCTGGACGAGCCAGTACCCGATCATCCCCTGCGTCTGCGCCCCGAGCACGTCGAACGGATAGGGCCGGGACAGGCTAGGGTCGCGGGCGCTTTCCAGCGCCAGCAGGCCGACCTGCGGCCCGTTCCCATGGGTGATCACCAGTTCGTGCGCCCGGGCCAGCGGCGCGAGCGCCAGCCCCGCCTTGGCGACGTGGGCCTCCTGGATGTCGGAGTCGGGCGTCTCGCCCCGTTCCAGCAGGGCGTTCCCGCCGAGCGCGGCGACGATCCTCATCCGGCCTCACGGCCCCTCTGCCAGCTTGGCCCCACAGGCCGCGGTTCCGGGTCACCGTCAGGTCCCCTCCACGCCGGCGGCCAGCGTCCATGACCGCAGCTGACGGTCGAGATATGGATACATAACGAAAGTCGCGTGGTCGATCATGGTCTCACTTCCAGCGCCCTCCGCGCAGCATTGGAGCGCCCCGGGATGGAACGGCCCGGGGCGCTGCTGGGGGGTGCCGGGGAACTTGTGTTACCGCACCACCACGACCGGGCAGTGCGCGTGATGCACGACCTGGCTGCTGACCGAGCCCACCATGAGCTTCGCGAAGCCGCCGCTGCCGCGGGACCCGACGACCATCAGGTCGGCGTCGCGGGATGCCTCAATCAGTTCGCCGGCGGGGTAGCCATTGACCGCGCGCACCGTGACCGAGGCCGGCTGGGCGTCGCCAAGCTGGCTGGTCACCTTGAGAGCTAGTTCCTCCGCGGCCTGGCGCGCACGCTCCAGGTCGGCGGCATCTACCGGGAGGATGATGGGGCCGCCGGTCCACCCGTCCATTGGCACCGAATGCACCGTGAGGACCGTCACGGGGGTGTGCTGGATCGCCGCTTCCTTGACGGCCCATTCCAGCGCCTTAACGGAGTGATCGGATCCATCGATCCCAACCGTGATACCAGGCATTGCCTGCCTCCTTATGCTGGGCTGCCGGCCATGGCAGCCGCATTTCTAGCGTTGCCCGGCAGGACATGGCCGCCCAGGGTCCATGGGCCGGCAAGGGCGGGCCCTACGCCCTTACGATGCGGTTCGCGCGGCTGCACGTTGAAGCTCATGGCGGTGCCTCCTCACTACCCGATGATCGCCAGCGTGCAGCGGGCGCTGCCAGGGACGTATGTCCCGGCCCGGCGGGGGCCTAGGGCATGGCTGCGGATCGCCTGCGCCAGCAGGGTCATCGCCCTGCCACCGCCATCGGCCGTCGGCCACCCTGGTACGCCAGGGTGGCCGACTTGCGCGCGACGGCTTCGCGCCGCGGGTGTCCCTGAACGTGCCCGCGGGCGGGCGCCGCCGCCTGCTACTGGTCCGGGCGGATCTGACTCGCCCCAGGATCGTGGCGTATGCGTACGGCGGGAAGGTGAAGGACGTGGTGCTGGCCGCGGCAGCCGACGGGGCACGTCGCCTGCTCGGCGCCCGAGCAGAGCTGTCACCGGGTCTGGTGCTCAAAGCGTCAGTTGCGGTGTCGGTACGGCAGCCCGCCGACCCAGATGCCGCCCCCTGACGCCGAGCACGGCAACTTTTTTGCTGAACGATCGCGCCGTGGTCGGTCGCCGTCGGCACGTGCCATGGCTTGAATGGTCGGCCCTGGGTGACGAACACACGCGAGAACAGCTCGTAGTACTCCAGGCGCAATGGCTGGATGGCGGCGACGAGTGCCTCCAGCCTGAACGCTAGCGGGCTACTGGAGCGTCACGGACTCGCGCTCATCGCCGAGCCCGAGAGCTTCCTGGTCAGCACGGACAACACGCTACGGCCGGGCGAGGAGGATCGCGCCCAGGAATGGGGCGAGAAGCTGGCCGCCATCGCCGTGACCAGGGCAACAAGCCCGAACTGACCTCGCGTCATCTCGGGTCGAAAACACGGCCGCCAGGCCTCACGCCTTGCTCAGGCGGGACTTTCGGCTCTAGGGATTGGGCTTCCGGAATCCGATCCTGCTGTTATCCAGAAACGTCCGAAACAGCTGAGGAAGGGTGAATCCAATGTACGACAGGCTGCTGGTGGCGGTGAATCAGTCGGACGCCGCCGAAAGGGTAATTGAGGCCGCGCAGGCGATGGCATCGCTGTCCCACGGTGAGCTCTGGGTCCTGCACCTTCAGGAGAAGGAATTCATCGGCCGTGGCGGGTTCTACCCGATCGAGTTGGGAGCGGAAGCGCACTCGGTGGCGGAGCGCGCCGCGCAGAAGCTGGACGATGCGGGCATCAAGGCTCACTACGAAGTGCGGGATACGATCTACGGGCAAGCGGCGCGGGAGATCGTGAGCGCGGCCCGCGCCCACGATGCCGACATCATCGTGATGGGCTCGCGGGGGCGCGGCGATCTGACGGGCCTGGTGCTGGGCAGCACCGCTCACAAGGTGATATACCTCTCCGACCGGCCAGTCCTGGTGGTTCGCTGACCATCAGGCCCGACTGTGACCGCACCGTGAGATTAGCTCGCAGCGGGTAAAGCTGGCCGGGGTGCCGGGCGCGGCGCCGTCCAGCACGCCGATTGTGATCAGGATGTCCTGGACGGTTTCGGCGCTGAGGCATCGCCGGTGATCACCGACCAGCGCACCAGGATGCCGACGTCATTGACATAGCCCACGAGCACCTGCAGCATCTCTGCCACACCACCGTCGGCGGCGGTCGAGTTCACGTTCCCACACGGTCCCGCGCCGGCCACCTCGGCGCACTCGCTTAGGTGAAGATGATCTGGCCGCCGGCGGCGAGGTCGTAGAACTCGCCCACGGTGATGATGTCCTTGACCTGGTCGATGAAGTCATCCCTGGTCAAGCCGAACAGGTCGACCGACGCCTTGCAGCCGTACAGGCCAGCGCCCGTGTCGGCGATCATCTCGATGAATTCGGGGATGGAGGGGATGTCGAACTGGCCCATCTTGTGTGCCATGTAATGGGTCATCACCGACGACACGCCGGGCAGACCACCGGCCCAGGTGGCCAGGTGCAGCGCTGGGTTGCCGACGGTGGCGAGCTTGATGTGCTCATGGCGGGTCTTGTGGATGGCGTCCAAGCCGAAGAAGGTGAAGAACAGGTTCGCCTCGATGCCCTCGGCGCGGGCGCCGTTCGCCATGATCAGCGCCGGGTAGATGCCCTCCAGGGAGCCCTTGGACAAGATGATGGAGACTTTCTCGATCTTGCCGGTTGCTGCCGTGCTGTCGCCAGGCATGACACACCGTCCCTTCTGTTCAGATACAGCCGCGGGGCTTGGGGATGCCGGCGATCTTCGCGGCGAGCTTGGCCGGCCCCTTGGGGAAGAGTTCGTACAGTTCTTTGATGCTCACGCCGGAGATCTTGCTCAGCGCGCGCACGCTGGGCCCGGTCCCCTTATCCGCGTACTCGTGCCGCATGAACTTGATGACCTGCCAGTGGCGGTCAGTCAATGTCTCGATGTCAGCCTCCCGGGCGATCTCCGGCGCCATGTCTTCCCGCCACTGCTCCGGGTCGGTGAAGAAACCCTCGTCGTTGACGCTGACCTCGGTGCCCGCGTAAACCATGCTGGACATGTCAGCCTCCCTAGCTCGTCACTTGGTGATCCGGCCCGGCGGCCGGCACGTGCTTGCCCGCCAGCGTCATGCCGGCCGGTATGCCGGGGATATCCCGGCCGGGCAGCAGCATGTGCCAGTAGAGCCACTGGAATGCCAGCTTCCCGGCGTGGTTGAGGCGGGACTCCTTCAGCAGCGGCAGGCCGATGGGGCCGGGGAAGTGGCCCGGCACCGGCTCGGTCGCGTAGTTGAAGTCGATCAGCAGCGCCTTGCCCGCCCCGCTCTCGATGAAGCAATTGGTGTGCCCGTCGAAGCTCGCGCTCAGCGGCTGCCCGGCCAGGAAGCTGGCGATGTTGGCGGCCAGGATCTCGCCCTCGAAGTGGGCCACCGAGCCGGCCTTGGAGGCCCGCAGGTCGGCGGCGTCACCGATGGCGAAGATGTCTGGGCTCGCCTTGGACTGCAGGGTGTGCTCGTCCACCGGGACGAAGCCGAGGGCGTCGCCCAGGCCCGGTGACCGGCCGACGTAGGGCTGCCCGCCGTGGATGGGCACCACCACCGCCAGGTCGAAGCTCACGTCACGGCCGTCGAACGAGACCAGCCGCCCGGCGCTGGCGTCCACCTCGCCGGTGTTGAACTCGGTGACCAGCCCGATCCCCTTTCGGTCGAGCAGGCCGCCCAGCTCGCGGCTGGCGATGGCCCGGGTGAAGGCCCCGTCCAGCGGGGTGACCAGGGTCAGCTCCACCCGGTCGCGGATGCCCCGCTGCCGGAAGTAGGTGTCGGCCAGGAAGCAGAACTCAAGCGGGGCAACCGGGCACTTGATCGGCAGGTCGACCACGTTGACCGCGATCCGGCCGCCGCTGAAACCGGCCAGCGCCTCGCGCAGCGCGACCGCGCCGGCCAGGTCGTAGAAGGTGAACGCCCTGCCCTGTGCCATGGCCCTGGGCAGGCCCTCGGTCTCCCCGGGCAGCAGCGCCGCCCCGGAGGCGATCACCAGCGCGTCGTAGGGCAGCACCGTGCCGTCGGCCAGGTGAACCTGGCGCGCCCCGATGTCGACGTGGTCGGCCGGGCACTGGTGGTAGCTGATGCCGCGGCGCAACTGCCGGGCCCGTGGCCGGGCCAGGCGGTCCGGCCGTACCCGGGCGAACGGCACGAACAGCAGCCCCGGCTGGTACACGTGGTCGCCGTCGGTGTCCACCACGGTGATCTGGCAGCTGGCGCCGAGTTCGCGGCGCAGCCGGTTAGCGGCCAGCGTGCCCCCGGTCCCGCCGCCCAGGATGACGATTCGGCTGATCATGATTCCAGCCTCGGGCCCGGCACCGGCGCCCGCCACGGCCAAAGGTCCCCGCCGACCTGACTAAAGGTCCGCGGTCAGCGCCGGGTGCCGACGATCGCGGCCAGGTCGGCCAGCCGGCGGGTTTAGCCCCACTCGTTGTCGTACCAGCCGAACACCTTGACCAGGCTGCCCGCCGCCTGGGTGAGCGGGGAGTCGAAGACGCACGAGGCGGAGTCGCCGATGATGTCCCTGGACACCAGGGGATCGGTGCTGTAGCGCAGCACCCCGGCGAGGCGGCCGGTGGCCGCCTGCTCGAACGCGGCATTGACCTCCACGGCCGTCACCTCCCGGTCCAGCACCGCGGCCAGGTCGGTCAGCGAGCCGTCCTCGACCGGTACCCGGACAGCCACGCCGTCCAGCCGGCCCGCCAGTTCGGGCACCACGACCCCCGCGGTCCGGGCCGCACCGGGTCCTGGTGG
>DATDGI010000389.1:0-13633 GCA_036522155.1 Streptosporangiaceae bacterium | reverse complement strand
AGCGTCCCCGCGACCGCGCCGAGTGCGGACAGCAGCATGGCCTCGGTGAGGAACTGCCCCGCCACCTGGCCGCGAGTCGCGCCCAGGGCACGGCGCAGCCCTATCTCGCCGCGCCGCTCCAGCACCGAGATGACCATGACGTTGGCGATGCCGACGCCGCCGACCAGGAGCGCCACCGCGCCGAGGCCGAGGAACAGCGCCACCCCCGACCGCTGCACCTCGATCCGGGCGATGAGCGCGTCCGACGGGCGGCTGACGCTGACATCCTGCGGGCTGGCCGGGTCCGCGGTCGCCCCGAGCAGGTTCGCGACCGCTGTCACCTGGTTCTGGGCGGCGCGCACGTAGATCCGGCTGGGATGCCCGTCGTAGCCAAACAGCGACGCGGCCACCCCGAAGCCGATCAGCGCGGACCGGTCCACCTCGGGCTCCAGCGGCAGCGGGTTCAGGATGCCGCTGATGGTGAACCAGTGGCCGCCGAGCCACACCCGGCTCCCCGGCTGGGTGATGCCGAGAGTCTGCGCGGCCTCATAGCCGAGCACGGTCACCGGGTAGCGCCCGGTGGCACGGCTGAGGAACCAGCCGCGCCACACCGATCCGGCCAGCGCGGGCAGCAGCGAGCCGTCGCACGCGCGTACGGCCAGGCCCCCGGTCTGGCCGTACGGCACGTGCTGGTTGCGGTACACGCCGGCCGAGGTGAGCTGCGCGGTGGGCGCCGCCCTCAGCACGCCCGTGACGCGGCGGATCATCGCGGTGGCGGTGGCCGGGAGCTCGGTCTCCTGGCCGTTGAAGGTCTGGCCGTTGGTCACCGTCAGCATGTTGGTACCGAGCTGGTTGAGCTGCGCGAGCAGGCTGGACTGGCTCGACTCGGTGATACCGAGGACGCCGACGATGGCGCCGACCCCGATCGCGATGCCCAGGGCCGACAGAACGGCCCGGAGCGGCCGGGTCCGCAGCCCCAGCGTGCCCGACGGGAGCAGGTCGGCGGCCCGCATCCGGGAGAGCGCCGGGCGGTCAGCCATGGCTGCCGGCCTCGCCGGTGTCGGTGACGATCTGGCCGTCGCGGAGCTCGACCCGGCGGCGGCAGGCGGCGGCGATGCCGGCGTCGTGCGTGATGATCATCAGTGTGACGCCGCGGTCGTTCAGCTCGCGGAGCAGTCTGATCACCGCGGCGCCGGTGGCCGAATCCAGGTTGCCGCTCGGCTCGTCCGCGAGCACGACCGCCGGGCGGCCCACGATCGCGCGCGCGATCGCGACCCGCTGCCGCTCGCCGCCCGACAGCTTCCCGGCCCGGTGGCCGAGCCGGTGCGCCAGCCCCACGCGGTCGAGTGCCTCGATCGCCGCGCGGCGGCGGCTGGCCGTCGGCACGCCGCGGTACAGCAGCCCCTGGGCCACATTGTCGGTGGCGGACAGGTGCTCAAGCAGGAAGAACTGCTGGAACACCACTCCGACGTGGTGGGCGCGGACGCCGGACAGCCGCCGGTCGGTGAGCCGCTCGACCGCCGCGCCGGCCAGCCGGACCGTGCCGGATGTCGGGCGGTCCAGTGCCGCCGCGAGGTGCAGCAGCGTCGATTTGCCCGACCCGGAGGGGCCGAGCACGGCCACCATGTCGCCCGCGCGAACGGTGAGGCTGATCCCACGGACGGCCGCCACCGGGGGCTCGCCCGGGTACGTCTTGTGGACGTCGCGCAATTCCAGGACCGCTGGCCGGGTGCCGGTCATCACGACGGCACCTCCACGTACTGACCGGCCGCCAGCCCGGGCCCGCTCACCTCGACGTCCCCGGCGGTCTCGTCGAAGAGCCCGGTCCGGACCGGCACCGTCCGGCGGGTGGTGCGGCCGGGCCCGCCGCCCACCACGACGACGGCGAACTGGCCGCCCGGCCGGGCCAGCAGCGCGGTGATCGGCACGGCCAGCACGTCCCGGTCGACGGCGAACGTGATCGCCACCTGGACCTGGGCCTGGTCGAGCGCGCCGTGCCAGGGCCGGAGCAGCCGGACGGTCGCCGGGACCGTGGGCGCCTGCTGGCCGCCTGGCCCGTTCTGGCTCTGCGAGCCGCTGGCGGGGTTCTGCGCGACGCGGCTGACCTGGGTAACGACACCAGGGTCGGCAGCGCCGTTAGGCAGCGTCACGAGCACCCGGTTCCCGGCCCGGACGGTGGCCGCCGCGTTCGGATCCAGCGGGACCTGAACGTCCGGGATGGTGCTGGTGCCCTGCACGACCGGCGTGCCGGCCGGGACCGGCCCGCCGGCGGCGGCAACCTGCTGGCCCACCAGCAGCGGGCCGGGCAGGAACACGATCTGCCCCAGCGGCACGGTCCCGGTCACCGGCAGGCCGGCGGCCTGCTGCCAGTTCTCGACGGCCAGCTCCGTGGCCAGGGTGAACTGGTCGCCGGCCAGGCCGGGCCCGTACCCGAGCGCGGCCAGGTTGTGGTTGAGCTGCCGGACGTCCCGCCCGCCGCTGACCCCGGGCGCCAGGTCCCGCCAGGCCGGCTGCGAGCCGTAGAAGAGCACGACCGGCTGCCCGTTCACGGCGTACACCGGCTGGCCGCGGTAGACGACAGCCCCGGCCGCGGGCAGCCAGGTGACCGTGGCCGTCCCCGCGGTGGCCGCCGGATTGCCCGGCGCGATGACCGAGTAGCTGCCCGCGTATCCGAGTGCCCCGGTCACCGTGCTCTGCTGGCGGACGTCGGTGCGCACGACCAGGGCCCGGCCGGTCGCGATGCCGGGGGGCGTGGCCGGAGTGGGATGGGTGCGCAGCAGGTCGGTCGAGTAGGCGGCCCAGCCGATCCCGGCGAGCAGGAGCACCGCGACGGCGCCAAGCACGGCCGGCCTGGCGTCAGCCATTGCCGCTACCCGGTGCTGGCTGCGGCCCGGCGGTCCCGACGAACTGGAGGTACTCGCTGCCTCCGGGCACAAACCTGATGCAGGCGCGCACCGCGGACTGATCGGCCTGCCCCTTGAATTGAGCCGCCATCTGCTGGGTCATCGGGAATTCGCCCAGGGTGTTCGGGTCCGGCCAGTTGGCGAGGCCGTGGGATCGCAGGCAGCGGGCGAACCGGATCAGGCCCTGCATGCTGGCGGCGGTCGGCGGCTGGCTGCTCTGGGCCTGCGGCGGCAGCCGGCTGGCGATGGACTGGCAGGCCTGCTGGATGCCCGGCGGGAGCCGCGGGGCCCCGGGTGGGTAGTCCGGCTGGTTCGTCAGCGGGTTGATGACCGGGTCCGGCCAGCCTGGCATGCCGTGGCTGCGGATGCACCTCGACAGCTGCCGCAGCACGGTCATGACCTGCTCGGTCCCGCCAGTGGGCGAGCCGCTGGACTGGTGCCCGCCTGCCCCGCCTGCGCCGCCACCACTGCAGCCGGCCGCGCCGCTCGCACACATGATGATCAGGATCAGCGCGATCTTTCGCCGCATGGAGAGTCTCCCTGATGTCCGGGTGGCTCAACGCTCTGACGCGCAGCCGCGCGGGACATCCCACGACGGCGGGAATCCACTCACCCGGCTCGGGGGAACCAGCCTCCCCAGTCCGGCGGGCCGCTGGCGCTTACCGGCCGCCGGTGCGGTCAGCCGCCGGGACTCTCCGCCGGGTCGCCGGTGGGGGCGCCGGGCAGGTGGGCAGCGGCCGTGCGGGCCCGCTGCGCGGTGAGTTCCCGTTCCCTGGCGTTGCTGGTCAGTTCGCTGGCGCGCTGGAACTCGGCCTGGGCCTCAGCTACCCGGCCGAGCTTGAGCAGCAGGTCGCCGCGCACGCTGGGCAGCAGGTGGTAGTTCCGCAGCGCCGGCTCGGCGGCGAGCCGGTCCACCAGGGCAAGCCCGGCGGCCGGGCCGGACGCCATCGACAGCGCGACCGCCCGGTTCAGCTCCACGATCGGCGACGGCGCCACCTCGGCCAGCTCGGTGTACAGGCTGGTGATCCGCGCCCAGTCGGTCTCCTCCGGGCGGAACGCCCGGGCATGGCAGGCGGCGATCGCGGCCTGCAGCACGTACGGGCCGTGGCTGCCGCCGAGTTCTTCCGCCCGGGCCAGCGCGGCCAAGCCCCGGTTGATGAGGAGCCGGTCCCAGCGGGCCCGGTCCTGGTCGAGCAGCAGCACCGGTTCCCCCGACGGCCCGGTCCTGGCCGCGAGCCGGGAGGACTGGATCTCCATCAGCGCCAGAAGGCCATGCACCTCCGGCTCGGCCGGGGCCAGGCCGGCCAGGACCCGGCCGAGCCGCACCGCTTCGTGACACAGGTCCGGGCGCATCCAGTCGTCGCCGGCGGTGGCCGAGTACCCCTCGTTGAAGATGAGGTAGATCACCTCCAGCACGGACGACAGCCGGGCCGGCCGTTCCTGGCCGCCGGGAGTCTCGAACGGGACGTGCGCGTCGGCGAGCGTGCGTTTAGCGCGCACGATGCGCTGGGCGATCGTCGGCTCCGGCACCACGTAGGCGCGGGCGATCTCGGCGGTGGTCAGTCCGCCGAGCAGGCGCAGGGTGAGCGCAACCCGGGCCGGCACCGGCAGCACCGGGTGGCAGGAGATGAAGATCAGCCGCAGCAGGTCATCGCCGATGCCGTCGGCGGCGCGGTCAAGGGCGGCCGTGCCGTCCCCCGCCTCGGCCTCAAGTGCCCGACCGATCTGCGCGTACTTGCGTTCCAGCTCCCGGTTGCGGCGGAACTGATCGACCGCCCGGCGCTTGGCCACGGTCATCAGCCACGCGCCCGGGTTGGCCGGGACCCCGTCCCGCGGCCACTGCTCCAGGGCGGCCACGACGGCGTCCTGGGCCAGTTCCTCGGCCAGGCCGATGTCACCGCCGGCGTACCGGGCCAGCCCGGCTATCAGCCGGGCCGACTCCAGCCGGATGACCGTCTCGATCGCGGTATGGGTCGGCGAGGCGGTCACAAGCCCCGATCACATCACCGTGCCTATGCCCAGGCAAGCTCTGGCGGGGCCGGGGTCACCGACCCGCAGCCCCGCCAGACCGGTTCGTCACGGGCCGTAGACCTGCCGCAGCGTGGACTCGCCCCCGCCGGCGACGGCCAGGAAGCGCTTGGTCCACTCGATCGCCTCGGCCTTGTCGCGCACCTCCATGAGCGCCCAGCCACCGACCAG
Organism: Streptosporangiaceae bacterium; assembly: GCA_036522155.1. Lineage (GTDB taxonomy): Bacteria > Actinomycetota > Actinomycetes > Streptosporangiales > Streptosporangiaceae > UBA9676. The sequence goes on along the minus strand of DATDGI010000389.1, from coordinate 8,552 downwards.
TTCCTTGGCCTCGGTGTAGGGCCCGTCGATGACGGTGAACTCTCCGTCGGCGTAGCGCACCTTGGTCGCTTCCTCGAAGGGCGCCAGTCCCCCGGTGGCTACCACCACCCCGGCGTTGGTGGCCTCGGCCACGAACTCGCCCATCCTGTCGTACAGATCGGGGGTCGGTTCGGGGATCGGGGTGGCCGGGTCGGCCAGCGTGTAACCCAGGAATCGCATGGTCGTTCTCCTTTGTCTCTGCGGTGACCTGCGGCCGGCGGGGCCGTGGCATCCGCGACTTGTTCTTCTGCCCACGCGTCGAACCCCGCGGCGCCCGATCGACACGAGCGGCAAGAAATTTTCAGGCCACGGCGCGGCGGCGCGGGGGGATCGCTTCTGTTTACAGGTCCAGCGGGACAGCCCGGGCGGTGGGGCTGACCCCATAGCCAGCGGGCAGCAGGACCCAGCCGGGGCCCAGGCGGTAGATCACCTGGCGGCTGTAGTAGCCGGTGAGGGCGGACGGGTCAGCCCACAGCCTGCTGGCGTAGCGGAGCACCGCACGGACATAGAGCCAGCTCGGGTTGTACGCGTACAGGGCGGAGCCGATGCCGCTGACCGCACCGTGGGCGGCCAGGAACCGGGCCGCGGCGAGAATCGCGTTCCGGGGGCGGTAGATGTTGCCACGGCCGTAGCTGGCCCAGGTGGCGGGCATGAACTGCATCGGCCCCTGCGCGCCTGCGCTGCTCGGGCCGATGATGCGGCCGAAATCGGTCTCCACGAAGTTGATGGCCGCCAGGTATCGCCAGCCCACCCCGGTCGCCGCCTGCGCGGCCTGGTAGTCGGCCCGCAGCTGCGCGAGCCGGTCGGCCGGGACAATCCGCCAGTGGGGCAGCCGGGCCGCGGGCGGCGTCAGCGCAACCAGTTCCGCGGTGGCCGCGATGTCGGCCGCGGCCGCGGCCCGCTGCGCCGACGCCACGTTCCGGGCGACCACCGCGGCCCAGCCCGGATGCAGGGCGACCCGCAGGCAGGCCAGCTGGACGACCAGCGCCTGCCGGGCCATGACGGCCGGGGAGGCACCGCCGTTTAGTGCCGATTCGGCGGTGGTGAGCTGGCTGGCCAGCCGCTGCGGATCGCCGCTGATCGCTGGCACGCTGGTGGCCGCCGCCTTGCTGGGGGACGGACGCGTATGCGGCGGCTGGCCGGTGTGCGCCGCGGCCGGGTAGCTGGGGTGGCCAGCCATCCCACATCCTGCGATCGCGCAGGCCACGACCGAGCCGGCCGCCACCAGCGGCGGACGCCTGCGCCGGTGAGCCAGCAGCGAGCGGATCACGGCAGTCAACCTAGCCCAGCCAGCCCAGCCGCGCGCGGCTCATGGCTGGCGGGGCCACCGCCCCGCTGGCGCCCGCCAGCCGCGGCTGGTCATCCCTAGATCGCCGGATAGCCGGCGGGGAGCTGCCCGGACCCCGGCTGGGTGCTGCCGCTGCCCGCCGGCACGCCCAGCGACGTGAGCAGGTGGTCGAAACTGAGGCCGATCATCGTGGGGAACGGGCCCCCGCCGCTGATACCGCCCGCCACCGCCAGCTGAGATTCCGCGGAGGTGCCGTCCGGCATGGCCCAGCCGGTCTCGATACCGTCGCCGCCGTTGTACATGTTGGCGATCACCGTGCCGGACGACACCTGCTGGCCGGCCTGGACAGTAGGTGTGACGTCCTCGGCGACATAGATCATGAGCCCGGCGTCCGGCCCGTCGGTCAGCCGGTAGGTGATCCAGCCGCCACCGGGCCATCCGCCGTTGCTCGCGGTCGCGTTGGTGATGACAGCATCGCCGATGGCGCAGACGGGGCCGGTGCCGCCGAAGTCGGCCCCCATGTCAACTCGTTCGGCTAGCAGCCCGCTCACGCCGCGGAAGGGGTTCTGGTAGACGGGCAGCCGGACCGCCTGCGGCGGAGCCGGGGCCTGCCGGTGCGGTGCGGCCGAGGTGTGCCGGGGCGCGGCGGTGTGCAGCCCCTCCCGGCTTTGCCGGGTGCTGGCCGGCAACTGCGCGATGCCGCCGACGCGGGGCCCGGCTCCAGCCGGCTCGTTGATCCGGGTGGCCCCATGCCTGCCCGCCTGCTGGGCGCGGAAGACCTGGAGACCGGCCGGACTGGGTCCCGTCCCGGTCAACTGGCTCGCGGCCAGCCAGCCGGATACGGCCAGGACCGGAACCGCCAGGGCGGCGGCGACCCATGCGCGTCTGTGCCGCACGCCGCGCGTGATCAGGGACGGCTTGCGGTGTGTGGCAGCGATGCCCGGTCGGGGGGGTGAGAATCGGGATGGCTTACGGTGCCGTGCGACGGCGCGGGACACAGATGGCCTTTGATCGGGCGCGAAAGAGGGCGCTCGGTGGTCACCCGGATGCTGGCCGATCGCGCGGCCAGCGGCGTGCGGACGCCGCGCGGTTCAGGGCGACGGAGTAACTGCCAACAGTGGCCGTCACGCATGCTGGGTGCTGTCGGCACACCAGGCTGCACCACCTGCGAGCTGCGCGAATGGAAAACGCGGCAAACCGCGATGGGGCCCTGGGCCATGCGCTATGGTGCCCTCCCCACGCCCCGGCCGGCCTCTGCCTGGGGGTCCGCCCATGCCGTCGTCAGCCCGCCGGCTCGGGCGGCGAGCCGGTCTCGGCGCCTCGCTGGCTGGACGCGCGGTTGATAATTCCCTCAGACGTGTACCACCTCTTCGAGGAGGCCGGACCGATGACCGTCCTGCGCAGTTACACGGAAGGACAGTGGCGCCCACCGTCGGATGGTGGGGTTCCGATGCGTGACGCGGTGACGGGGGAGGAGGTGGCGCGGGTCTCTTCAGCGGGCATCGATATGAGTGCCGCCCTGGGGTACGGCCGTGCGGTCGGCGGCGCCACGCTGCGTGAGCTGACGTTCCATCAGCGGGCGGCGCTGCTGAAGTCGCTCGGCTCTTACTTGCGCGAGCACCGCGAGGAACTGTACGCGCTGTCGGCGCGTACAGGGGCGACCCTTTATGACTCGAAATTCGACGTCGACGGCGGGATCGGCGTGCTGGCCAGCTACGCCAGCAAGGGACGCCGGGCGCTGCCGAACGACACCGTCTACATGGATGGCGACGTCGAGCCGCTGAGCAAGGGCGGCGGCTTCGCTGGGCAGCACATCTGCACGCCGCTTCGTGGCGTCGCGGTTCAGATCAACGCGTTCAACTTCCCGGTGTGGGGGCCGCTGGAGAAGCTGGCCCCCGCATTTCTTGCGGGGGTGCCCACCCTGATCAAGCCGGCCAGCCAGACCGCCTACCTGACCGGGCGGCTGGTCGAGCTCATCGTGGGCTCTGGGCTGCTGCCGGAAGGCTCGGTCCAGCTGATCTGCGGCAGCGTGGGTGACCTGCTCAATCACCTCACCGAGCAGGATCTGGTGTCGTTCACCGGCTCGGCGGCTACCGCGCGGCAGCTGCGGGTGCACCCGGCCATCGTTGCCAATGCGGTGCGGTTCAACGCCGAAGCCGACTCGCTGAACCTGTCAGTGCTCGGCCCGGACGCCGCGGCCGGGACAGCGGAGTTCGACCTGTTCGTGTCGCAACTGGTGACCGAGATGACCGTGAAGGCAGGGCAGAAGTGCACCGCGATCCGGCGGGCGTTCGTCCCCGCCAGCAGGCTTGACGAGGTGGCAGCCGCCGCGCGGGACCGGCTGGCGGAGGTGGTGGTCGGCAACCCGGCCAACCCGGCGGTCCAGATGGGCGCGCTGGCCAGCCTGCAGCAGCGGGAAGAGGTCCGCCGCTCGCTGAAGGCGCTGCTGGCCGCCGGGAAGCTGGTGTCCGGAGATCCCGAACGGGTGGAGGTGCTGGACGCTGACCCTGAGCGTGGCGCGTTCCTCGCTCCCATCCTGCTGCGGGTGGATGACCCGTGGGACGCCGCGCCGCACGAGGTGGAGGCCTTCGGGCCGGTCTCGGCGCTGCTGCCATACACCTCCGCTGAGGAGGTGATAAAGCTCGCCGCGCGCGGCCGGGGCAGCCTGGTCGGCTCCGTGGTCACCAGCGACGTGAGCTTCGCCCGCGAGGTGGTGCTGGGCGTGGCGCCGTGGCATGGCCGGCTGCTGGTACTGGACACCGACGATGCGAAGGAATCGACGGGGCACGGCTCCCCGCTGCCGCCGCTGGTGCACGGCGGGCCAGGCCGGGCGGGAGGGGGGGAGGAAATGGGCGGCATCCGCGGTGTCCTTCACCACATGCAGCGCACCGCCGTCCAGGCCAGTCCTAAGGCGCTGAGCGCGATCACCGGCCGCTGGGTTCCCGGCGCGCCCCGCCGCGAGGGAGAACATCCGTTCCGCAAGTCGCTGGCGGAACTGCGGCCCGGGGACTGCGTGGTCGCTGGCCCGCGGACGGTCACACTCGCGGACATCGCACACTTCGCCGAGTTCACCGGCGACACCTTCTACGCCCACACCGACGAGGAGGCCGCCCGCGCCAACCCCCTGTTCGGCGGGATCGTGGCGCACGGCTACCTGGTCGTTGCGCTGGCGGCCGGGCTGTTCGTTTCCCCAGAGCCGGGGCCTGTCCTGGCCAACTACGGCCTGGAAAACCTCCGCTTCCTCACCCCGGTCAAACCGGGCGACGAGCTCACCGTGACGCTCACCGCCAAGCAGATCAACCCCCGCGTGGACGCCGATTACGGCGAGGTGCGGTGGGACACCGACGTGACGAACCAGCACGGGGAGTCGGTAGCCAAATACGACGTTCTCACCTTGGTGGCCAAGGAGCGCACGCCGTGACCGCTGCCTGACGTCCGGGGGGCGGCGCTGCCCGTCAGAACGGGTATCCCCGATGAGAGGGGTGGCGATCGGGCACCCTCGTGTTGTTCTGCCTGGGCGGTAGCATCAGGCCGTGCGCGGGATCGAGACCGACTATCTGGTCGTCGGGGCGGGCGCGGCTGGGATGGCATTCGCCGACGCACTGATCGCGGCCTGCGACGCCGACGTGGTGATGGTGGACCGGCGCCATCGCCCGGGTGGTCACTGGAACGACGCGTACCCGTTCGTGCGCCTGCACGGCCCGTCAGCACTGTATGGCGTCAACTCCCGGAGACTGGGCAGCGACATCATTGAGCAGGACGGGTCGAACGCCGGCTTTTACCCACGGGCGACCGCAGCCGAGATCTGCGACTACTACCAGCGGGTGCTCGACGAGCAACTGCTGCATTCGGGCCGGGTCCGGTTCTTTGGCATGTCCGACTGCGTCAACGCAGCGCCGGGTGAGCACCGGTTTGTGTCCCGGCTGACCGGGGACGAGACGACGGTCCGGGTCCGGCGGCGGGTCGTGGACGCCAGGTATCTCGAGCCGTCGATCCCAGCGACCCATGTCCCCCCGTTTGACGCCGAACCGGGAGTGCGGCTGATTCCGGTCAACGATCTCGTCGGGCTGGACGGCCCGGCCAGCGGGTTCACGGTCATCGGCGGCGGCAAGACCGCGATGGACGCGTGCCTCTGGCTCCTCGAGGCTGGCGTGCCGCCGGACGTGATCCGCTGGATCAGGCCCCGGGACGCCTGGCTCTTGAACCGGGAATTCCAGCAACCGCTCGAACTTGTGCCACGGCTGATCGAGGGGGTGTCGCTCTACCTTGAGGCCGCGGCGCAAGCCGACGACATCGGCGACCTGTTCCGGCGGCTCGAGGCCTGCGGGCAGCTCATCCGCCTCGACCCGGATGTCGAGCCAACGATGTACCGATGCGCGACAGTGAGCGAGGCCGAGCTGGCGCGCCTGCGGAACATCGAGAACGTCGTTCGCCTCGGGCGAGTCACACACATCGGGCCTGACCAGATCGAGCTGGCGGGCGGAGCGATCCCGGCCGGCCGCGGTCACGTTCATGTGGACTGCTCGGCGCCCGGACTCCGCACCGGGCCCGGCCGCCCGGTGTTCGCCGACGGCCAGGTCACGCTGCAGCAGATCCGGGCCTGCCAGCCGGTCTTCAGCGCTGCCCTCACTGGTTATGTGGAAGCAGCACGCGACGACGATGCGCAGAAGAACCGGCTCTGCCCAGCGAACCCCTATCCAGACACGGCGATGGACTGGATTCCGGTAACTTGCACCGCCCAGCGTGCCGAGATGGCGTGGGCCGCCGATCCTGACCTGTCTTCCTGGATGCAACGATCACGGCTCAATGCCACCCACGGGTTCCGCGACCACCTCGATGACCCGCAGATGAAATCGGCACTCGCCCGCCTGTTCGCCAACATCGAGCCCGCGATCGCCAAGCTGGAAACGTTCACGGCTGAGATCCCGCAGGCGGGCTCCAACTGGGCGGCGGTGGCAGACCGCTAGCGCCATCGGTCGTGCGGCTGCGGCCGAGCCAGCTTCGGGCAGGGGAGTTCAAGCGCTGGCATCGAGGGCCGCGAGCTGTTCGGCGGCGGACAGGCGCACCTCGTCACCGACCGCTTCGTCGCAGGCGATGGCCAGGCAGGCCGGGGCGGCAGCGCGCGGGTGGACGGCGGCGAGCTGCTCGGCGGCGGACAGGCGCACCTCGTCACCGACCGACTGGTCGCGGGCGATGGCCGAGAAGGCTGCGGCGGCTGCACCCGGGTCGAGCTCGGCGAGCTGCTCGGCGGCGGCAAGACGGCCCTCGTCGTCCTCGTACATGGCTATGCCAGCTTTCTCTGCGAGTTCAGTTCCGTTATCCGAGACGGGCAGCCTGTCTGATTCACGGCTAGGCGTACCGGCGGGCGAGGATGATTACCTGGGCGTTGCGAGCACTTCGGTGTTCGTCCCAGCCGCGCGAACTCAGTCTGGCGGCGCGAGCCAGCCTCCGGCTATGGGGGAAGACCCCGATTTAACCCTGAGGACGGCCCAGCTCAGAGTGGGCCGCCTGGCGCGGCACCCGCACTTCCACTTGCATGCCGCCTGTGAGCGGTAACGTTCCCGGAACGATCCAGGCGTAGCGTCTGCTTTCGTGGGGGAGGCGCAGCCTGCGGCGAGGCAGGCACCGGTGAGCGCGGAGGTTACGGCGCGCCGCGTCCGGCTGGCGACCACCGTGCTGGGCGCGCTGGTCTTGGTCCTGTTCGGCTTGTCTGTGCCGATCGTCATCGCGGCCCGCAAGCCCATCGATGGCCTGGCGCTCTTCGGGGTCGTGGCCGCCGCTCTCGGGTGGCTGATCACCCGGCGCCAGCCAGGCAACCGGATCGGTTTGCTGCTGGCGGGATTCGGCGCCCTGCTCGCCTTCTACGAAGACGCCGCGCGGTACGCGGTCGCGGATTATCACCTCCACCATGGGACACTGCCGCTTGGTTTCCCGGCCGCGCTGATCGCCTCGGAGCTGTGGAGCGCGCTGTTCCTGATGCCCCCGCTGATCATCCTGCTCTTCGCCGACGGCACGCTGCCGCCGAGGTGGCGGGTGGTCTGCCGGGCCTACCTGGTGGTCTGCGCGCTGATCATCGCCATCTTGCTGGGCGCCGGGGCCTGGCAGATGAGCGGTACCCGGATCGTGGTGACCAGCAAGGGACAGTTTGTCAACAATTCCGGCCCGGGCGGCACGCTGGGCTGGGTGCTCTTGATCGCGTACCTGGCCGTGCCGGTGTCCTGGGCCTTGTTCGTGGCCCGCCAGGTGCTCAGCTGGCGGCGGGCCACCGGGGAGCGCCGGGCCCAGCTGAAGTGGCTCATGGCGGGCAGCATGGCCACCGTCATCGGGCTGGCCGGGGGGTTCTTGCTCCAGTCGCTGACGGTGCTGGACAACATCTGCGTGGCCGTGGGGATCTTCAGCCTGCCGGTGTGCATCAGCTTCGCGATCTTGAAGTACCACCTGTACGACATCGACCGCCTGATCAGCCGCACCCTGTCCTACACGGTGGTCACCGGGCTGCTGATCGGCGTCTACGCGGGCATCGTCACCTTCGCTACCAGGGTGCTGCCGATCACTTCACCGGTCGGGGTCGCCGCCTCGACCCTGGTCGCCGCCGCGTTGTTCAACCCGCTGCGCCGCCGGGTCCAGCAGGTGGTCGACCGCCGGTTCAACCGGGCGCGCTACGACGCCGGCCAGATCGTGGCCGCGTTCGCGTCCCGGCTGAAAGAGGAGGTGGACCTGGACTCGATCCGGGACGACCTGGCCGGTGCCGTACACCAGGCCCTGGAACCCGGCCACGTATCGGTGTGGATAAACGAACGCGGGTAACGCTGGGTTCGCGGTCCGGCAGGTCCACGCGTGCCAGGTGACTCCGCACCGATCACGCTGGTGTGGCGCGCTGTTCGGCGATCGAGTTGCCGCCGTCCACGACCAGGTATTGCCCGGTGATGTAAGAGGCGCCGGGGCTGGCCAGCCAGGCGATGGCGGCGGCGACCTCGTCGGGTGAGCCGCTCCGGCCAGCCGGGGTGGCCTGCCCCTGGCCGCGCTCTTGCGGGGTCTGGGACCCGGTCGCTATCCAGCCTGGGGCGACGGCGTTGACGGTGATTCCCTGCGCCGCGGCGTCCACCGCGGCCGCGCGGGTGAGGCCGACCATGCCCGCCTTGGCGGTGGCGTAACCGGCGTCAGCGCGGATCGCCATCACCGGGCCGGTCACGCTGGCCACCATGATGATCCGCCCCCAGCCGCG
>DATDGI010000388.1:0-13666 GCA_036522155.1 Streptosporangiaceae bacterium | reverse complement strand
CGAGTGGGGCGCCAAGGTGATGGAGCTCCTTGACGCCTGTGACGGGAGCATCCCGGAGCCGGTCCGCGAGGTGGACAAGCCGTTCCTGATGCCGGTCGAGGACGTGTTCTCGATCACCGGCCGCGGCACCGTGGTGGCCGGCCGGATCGAGCGCGGCCAGATTCACACCAGCGAGGAAGTCGAGATCATCGGCATCAAGGAAAAGGCGCAGAACACCACGGTCACCGGCGTCGAGATGTTCCGCAAGATCCTCGACGACGGCCAGGCGGGCGACAACGTGGGCCTGCTGCTGCGCGGCATCAAGCGCGAGGAGGTGGAGCGCGGCCAGGTCGTGATCAAGCCGGGCACCAACACCCCGCACACCGAGTTCGAGGGCCAGGTCTACATCCTGTCCAAGGACGAGGGCGGGCGGCACACGCCGTTCTTCAACAACTACCGGCCGCAGTTCTACTTCCGCACCACCGACGTCACCGGCGTGGTCAACCTGCCGGAGGGCACCGAGATGGTGATGCCCGGTGACAACACCGAGATGAACGTCGAGCTGATCCAGCCGATCGCCATGGAGGAAGGGCTCCGGTTCGCCATCCGTGAAGGCGGGCGGACGGTCGGCGCCGGCCGGGTCATCAAGATCAAGAAGTAACACCCGATGCGGGGGGCTCCGGCCCCCCGCATCACGGTAGAAGAGCACACAGGGCAGCACGCAAGGACGGGAAGCCATCATGGCGGGACAGAAGATCCGCATCCGGCTCAAGGCGTATGACCACGAGGTCATCGACAGCTCGGCGCGGAAGATAGTTGACACGGTGACGCGCACAGGCGCGCGGGTTGCCGGGCCTGTCCCGCTGCCCACGGAGAAGAATGTCTATTGCGTGATCCGGTCGCCGCACAAGTACAAGGACTCGCGTGAGCACTTCGAGATGCGCACGCACAAGCGGCTGATCGACATCATCGATCCCACCCCCAAGACGGTCGATTCGCTGATGCGGCTGGACCTGCCGGCCGGCGTCGACATCGAGATCAAGCTCTGAGGACTGCGCGGATATGGCTAAGCAAGTCAAGGGCGTACTGGGCACCAAGCTCGGGATGACCCAGGTCTTCAGCGACGACGGGAAGATCGTCCCGGTCACCGTGGTCGCGGCCGGGCCGTGCGTGGTGACCGCGGTGCGCACCCCGGGTGCCGATGGCTACTCGGCCGTGCAGCTCGGGTACGGCGAGATCGACCCCCGCCGGGTCACCAAGCCGGTGGCGGGCCACTTCGCCAAGGCCGGCGTGACCCCCCGCCGCTACCTGGTCGAGCTGCGGACCGACGACGCGTCCCAGTACACCCTGGGCCAGGAGGTCACCGCCGAGACCTTCGGCGCGGGCGAGCTGGTCGACGTCACCGGCCGGACCAAGGGCAAGGGCACCGCGGGCGTGATGAAGCGGCACGGCTTCCGCGGCCTCGGCAGCTCCCACGGCACCCAGCGCAAGCACCGGGCCCCGGGCTCGATCGGCGCCTGCGCCACCCCCGGCCGGGTGTTCAAGGGGCTGCGGATGGCGGGCCGGATGGGCAACGTCCGCACCACCGTGCCCCGGCTCACCGTGCACGCGGTGGACAGCGAGCGCGGCCTGCTGCTCATCCGGGGCGCCGTGCCCGGCGCCGCGGGCAGCCTGGTACTGGTCCGCAGCGCCGCCAAGCAGCCCGCGGTGAAGGAGGCACGGTGACCGTCGTCAGTGTCGTCACCCCGTCCGGCAAGGGCGGCAAGGACATCGAGCTGCCGGATGAGATCTTCGGCGCGAAGGTCAACATCCCGCTGATCCACCAGGTGGTCGTGGCCCAGGAGGCCGCCGCCCGGCAGGGCACCCATGCCACCAAGACCCGGGGGAAGGTCGCCGGCGGCGGCAGGAAGCCGTACCGGCAGAAGGGCACCGGCCGGGCCCGGCAGGGCTCACTGCGGGCGCCCCAGTACGCCGGCGGCGGCATCGTGCACGGCCCGGTGCCGCGTTCCTACGTGCAGCGGACCCCCAAGAAGATGAAGGCCGCCGCGCTGCGCGGTGCCCTGTCCGACCGGGCCGGCCACGGCCGGCTGTCGGTGGTCAGCGGGTTCGTCGAGGGTGAGGAGCCGAGCACGGCCAGCGCGCTCGCCGTGCTGCGGGCCGCGGTCGGCGAGACCGGCGCCGGGCTGCCGGGATCGGTGCTGGTGATCGCGAACGCCGGGGACGTGCTCACCCACAAGAGCCTTCGCAACGCGCGTGGCGTCCGGGTGCTCCCCACCGGGCAGCTGAACACACGCGACGTGCTGGTCAGCGACCATGTGGTGTTCACCCAGGCGGCGCTGTCGGAGTTCGTCGCCCTCGGCACCGGGGCGGAGCTGACGGAGCTTCCGGCGAAGGCGCCAGCCACGGACAAGGCGCCCGCCACGGACAAGGCGCCCGCCAAGGACAAGGCGCCGGCCAAGGACAAGGCGCCCGCCAAGGAGAAGCCAGCCGACGGGGAGAAGCCGGCCGCCAAGGCCACGCCCGCCAAGGCCGCCCCGGCCAAGGCCGCCCCGGCCAAGGAAACCCCGGCCAGGGCCAAGGCGGCGGCCAAGGACGCACCAGCCCGGGGAACGGCCGCCAAGTCGGCGACCGCCAAGGCGCCCGCCAAGCCGAAGCCGGCCGCGAGGGCCAGCGATGAGCCGGAGGACGAGCAGTGAGCAAGATCGCGAATCCGCGGGACATCCTGCTGCGGCCGGTGATCTCGGAGAAGAGCTACCGGCTGGCCGACGACGGCAAGTACACGTTCGTGGTCGCGCCGGGCGCCAACCGGACCCAGATCCGGCAGGCGGTTGAGGAGATTTTCAGCGTCCGGGTGACCAGCGTCAACACGCTCAACCGGCCAGGCAAGCGGCGGCGTACCCGGTTCGGCTTTGGCAAGCGGCCGGACACCAAGCGGGCCATCGTGAGCCTGGCCGAGGGAGACCGGATCGACGTCTTCGGCGGACCGGTCAGCTAGTCGACAGGGAGCTTGAGCACACATGGGCATCCGCAAGTACAAGCCGACCACGCCGGGCAGGCGGGGCGCGAGCGGGGCAGACTTCGCCGAGATCACCCGCGGCGAGCCGGAGAAGTCGCTCGTCCGGCCCCTGCATTCGCGCGGCGGCAGGAACGTGCACGGCCGGATCACCGCCCGCCACCAGGGCGGCGGCCACAAGCGTGCCTACCGGCTGATCGACTTCCGGCGGGACGACAAGGACGGCGTGCCGGCCAAGGTCGCGCACCTGGAGTACGACCCGAACCGGACCGCCCGGATCGCGCTGCTGCACTACGCCGACGGCGAGAAGCGCTACATCCTCTGCCCGGAGGGCCTGTCCCAGGGCGACCGGGTGGAGAACGGGCCCGGCGCGGACATCCGGCCCGGTAACTGCCTGCCGTTGCGCAACATCCCGACCGGCACCGTGGTGCACGCCATCGAGCTGCGGCCCGGCGGCGGCGCGAAGATCGCCCGCTCGGCCGGGTCCGGCGTGCAGCTGCTGGCCAAGGAGGGCGGCTTCGCGCAGCTGCGCATGCCCTCCGGCGAGATCCGGCGGGTGGACGCGGCCTGCCGGGCCACGGTTGGTGAGGTCGGCAACGCCGAACAGGGCAACATCAAGCTCGGCAAGGCCGGCCGCAGCCGCTGGAAGGGCCGCCGCCCGTCGGTGCGCGGGGTGGCCATGAACCCGGTCGACCATCCGCTCGGCGGCGGCGAGGGCAAGAGCTCCGGCGGCCGGCACCCGGTCAGCCCGTGGGGCAAGCCGGAAGGGCGCACCCGCAAGGCCCACAAGCCGAGTGACCGGCTCATTTCCCGTCGGCGCGGCAAGAAGAAGCGGTAGGAGCACACCGAGATGCCTCGTAGTCTGAAGAAAGGCCCCTTCGTCGACGACCACCTGATCAAAAAGGTGGACGCGCAGAACGACAAGGGCACCCGTAACGTCATCAAGACGTGGTCACGCCGCTCCATGATCGTGCCGGCGATGCTCGGCCACACCATCGCGGTCCATGACGGCCGCAAGCACGTGCCCGTGTTCATCACCGAGGCCATGGTCGGCCACAAGCTGGGGGAGTTCGCGCCCACGCGCACGTTCCGCAGCCACGTCCGGGACGACCGCCGCAGCCGGCGCTAGAACGGAGAAGAAGTGATGGAGGCTAGGGCAATGGCGCGGTACGCCCGCGTCACCCCGCGCAAGGCCCGCCGGGTAGTGGACCTCATCCGGGGCTTGCCCGCCGATAAGGCGCAGGCGGTTCTCGCGTTCGCGCCCCAGTCCGCGAGTGACACGGTCGGCAAGTTGCTGGCGAGCGCCATCGCGAACGCGGGGCAGAACCAGCAGCTCGACCCGGGCTCGCTGGTGGTGAGCCGGGCCTGGGTGGACGAGGGGCCGACCATGAAGCGGTTCCGTCCGCGCGCCCAGGGCCGCGGCTACCGGATCAACAAGCGGACGAGCCACATCACGGTCATCGTCTCCGATGATGCGAATGGGAGGACCCGCTAGTGGGCCAGAAGGTGAACCCGCACGGGTTCCGGCTCGGCATCACCACCGACTTCAAGAGCCGGTGGTATGCCGACAAGCTGTACAAGGACTACGTCGCCGAGGATGTGGCCATACGCCGGATGCTGCAGCGCGGCATGGAGCGGGCGGGCATCTCCAAGGTGGAGATCGAGCGGACCAGGGACCGGGTCCGGGTGGACATCCACACCGCCCGGCCTGGCATCGTCATCGGCCGCCGCGGGGCCGAGGCCGACCGGATCCGCGGCGACCTGGAGAAGCTCACCGGCAAGCAGATCCAGCTCAACATCCTCGAGGTGAAGAACCCCGAGGTGGACGCGCAGCTGGTCGCCCAGGGCGTGGCCGAGCAGCTGTCCAGCCGGGTGTCGTTCCGGCGGGCCATGCGCAAGGCCATGCAGACGGCCATGAAGGGCGGCGCCCGCGGCATCCGGGTGCAGTGCTCGGGCCGGCTGGGCGGCGCGGAAATGTCCCGGTCGGAGTTCTACCGCGAGGGCCGGGTGCCGCTGCACACGCTGCGGGCCGACATCGACTACGGCTTCTACGAGGCACGGACGACGTTCGGCCGGATCGGCGTGAAGGTCTGGATCTACCGCGGCGAGGCCCCGGCGACCCGGGCCGAGCGGGAGGCGCTGCAGGCGGCTATGCGGGCCGGCCAGCGGCGTGACCGGGACCGCCCGCCCGCCCGCCGCCGCCGCGGCCCGGGCGATGGCGCCGGCCCGGACGAGGGAGCCCGCGGCGCGCCCGCCGAGGCGGCCACGGCCGTGGCCGAGGAGGGCTGAGGCATGCTCATCCCGCGCAGGACAGCGCACCGCAAGCAGCACCGGCCGGACCGGCACGGCACGGCCAAGGGCGGCACCAGGGTGGCCTTCGGCGAGTACGGCATCCAGGCCCTGGAGCACGCCTACGTCACCAACCGGCAGATCGAGGCGGCCCGGATCGCGATGACCCGGCACATCCGCCGTGGCGGGAAGGTGTGGATCACCATCTACCCGGACCGGCCGCTGACCAAGAAGCCGGCCGAGACCCGGATGGGCTCGGGCAAGGGCTCGCCGGAATGGTGGGTCGCCAACGTCAAGCCCGGCCGGGTGATGTTCGAGCTGTCCGGGGTGGCCGAGCCGGTGGCCAGGGAAGCGCTCCGCCGGGCGATGCACAAGCTCCCCATGAAGTGCCGTTTCGTCAAGAGAGAGGTTGGTGAGGCGTGATGGCAAAGGGCCTGGTCGCCACCGACCTGCGGAATTCCACCGAGGAAGAGCTCGACACCAAGCTGGCGGAAGCGAAGACCGAGCTGTTCAACCTCCGGTTCCAGGCCGCCACCGGCCAGCTGGAGAGCCACGGCCGGCTGCGTGCCGTCCGCAAGGAGATCGCCCGCATCTACACGGTGAAGCGCGAGCGCGAGCTCGGCATCGTGACCTTCGCCGACGAGGCGGAAACCGAAGCCGAGGAGGCGCAGGACAGTGAGTGACGAGCAGGGCGCCGCCCCGGCCCGTGGCTACCGCAAGATCCGCGAGGGCTACGTCGTCAGCGACAAGATGGACAAGACCGTCGTGGTCGTGGTCGAGGACCGGATCAAGCACCCCAGGTATGCCAAGATCATCCGCCGCACCAAGCGGTACAAGGCACACGACGCCGACAACGCCTGTGGTGTCGGCGACCGCGTCCGGCTCATGGAGACCCGGCCGCTGTCGGCGACCAAGCGGTGGCGGGTCGCCGAGATTCTCGAGAAGGCCAAGTAAGCACATCCCCGGGTACTCCGGGCCAGGAAGCAGGAGTTGACGTGATCCAGCAGGAGTCGCGGCTTAAAGTCGCCGACAACACCGGAGCCAAAGAGCTTTTGTGCATCCGGGTACTCGGTGGCTCCGGCCGGCGCTACGCGGGTATCGGCGACGTCATCGTGGCCACGGTGAAGGACGCCCTGCCCGGTGCCGGTGTGCGTAAGGGCGACGTGGTGAAGGCGGTGGTGGTGCGCACCCGCAAGGAACGCCGCCGCGGCGATGGCTCCTATATCCGCTTCGACGAGAACGCGGCCGTTCTCATCCGCGATGGCGGGGACCCGCGCGGCACCCGCATCTTCGGCCCGGTCGGCCGTGAGCTGCGGGAGAAGCGGTTCATGCGGATCATCTCGCTGGCGCCGGAGGTGCTGTGATGGCCAGGAAGCCCGGTGGCATGAAGATCAAGAAGGGCGACACGGTGGTGGTGCTGGCCGGCCGTGACCGCGGGCGCGAGGGCAAGGTCATCGCCGCCTACCCGGACCAGCAGCGGGTGCTCGTCCAGGGCGTGAACATCATCCGGAAGAACACGAAGGTCAACTACCAGGGCCGGCGGGGCGCCAAGGAGGGCGGCATCGTGACCCAGGAAGCGCCCATTCACATCAGCAACGTCGCTCTGGTCGACCCGGACACCAAGAAGGCGACCCGGGCGGGTTACCGGGTCGAGGAGAGCGACGGCATCCGGACCAAGATCCGGGTCTCGCGGCAGGGCGGTAAGGACATCTGATGACAGCAACAGCAGACCAGGCGGCTCGCGTCCGCCCGCGGCTGAAGGAGCGGTACCAGTCGGAGATCGCGCCCGCGCTGCGGGAAGAGTTCGGCTACGCCAACGTCATGCAGATCCCGAGGCTGGCCAAGATCGCGGTGAACATGGGCGTCGGCGAGGCGGCGCGGGACGCCAAGCTGATCGACGGCGCGGTACGGGATCTGGCCATCATTACCGGCCAGAAGCCGGCCGTGGCCCGGGCCCGCAAGTCGATTGCGCAGTTCAAGCTGCGCGAGGGAATGCCGATCGGCGCCCACGTGACGCTGCGCGGGGACCGGATGTGGGAGTTCCTTGACCGGCTGCTGACCCTCGCGCTGCCCCGGATCCGTGACTTCCGCGGCCTGTCCGACCAGCAGTTCGACGGCCGCGGGAACTACACGTTCGGCCTCACCGAGCAGCTCATGTTCCACGAGATCAACCCCGACCAGGTGGACCGCCAGCGCGGTATGGACGTGACCGTGGTCACGACCGCCACCACCGACGCCGAAGGCCGCTCGCTGCTGCGCCGGCTCGGATTCCCGTTCAAGGAGAACTGACCAAGTGGCGAAGAAGGCGCTGATCGCCAAGACCAACCGCACGCCGAAGTTCAAGGTGCGGAAGTACACGCGGTGCACGCGATGCGGGCGCCCACGGGCGGTGTACCGCCGGTTCGGGCTATGCCGGATCTGCTTCCGGTCCATGGCCCACCGGGGGGAACTGCCCGGCATCACCAAGTCCAGCTGGTAACCGCCAGCACCCCGCCCGGGGTGACCCGGGCACCGAACCAACCTGGGCGCCGCCGGCGCCCACTGACCACGCCGCAGGTCCGCAGGGAAACCACGGCGAGGAGGGCCACCAGGCCATGACAATGACCGACCCGATCGCAGACATGCTGACCCGTCTGCGTAACGCCAATGCGGCCTACCACGACACGGTGGGCATGCCCTATTCCACGATCAAGGTCCACATCGCGGAGATCCTCCAGCGCGAGGGCTACATCGCGGGCTGGCGGGTGGAAGACGCCGAGGTCGGCAAGAACCTCATTGTCTCGCTCAAGTACGGGCCGACCCGGGAGCGGTCGATCGCGGGACTCAAGCGGGTATCCAAGCCCGGGCTGCGGGTGTACGCGAAGAAGGACAACCTGCCGCGGGTGCTGGGCGGGCTCGGCATCGCCATCATCTCCACCTCCGGTGGCCTGATGACCGACCGGCAGGCGGTCAAGCGGGGCGTGGGCGGGGAAGTCCTCGCCTACGTCTGGTGAGGAGACGGCGATGTCACGGATCGGACGCATGCCGGTGACCGTCCCCAGCGGGGTCGATGTCACCATCGACGGGCGCGAGGTCACCGTCACCGGGCCCAAGGGAAAGCTGTCGCTGACGATCGCCGAGCCCATCGAGGTCAGCCAGAGCGACGGCGCCATCACCGTCACTCGGCCGAGTGACGAGGGCCAGGTGCGGGCGCTGCACGGCCTGTCCCGGACGCTGGTCGCGAACATGGTGACTGGGGTGACCGAGGGCTACCGCAAGACCCTGGAGATCGTCGGCGTCGGGTACCGGGTCCAGGCCAGGGGCGGCGACCTGGAGTTCTCGCTCGGCTACAGCCACCCGGTCACCGTCACCGCGCCGGAAGGCATCACGCTGCGGGTGGAGACCCCCACCAGGCTGGTGGTCGAGGGCATCGACAAGCAGCAGGTGGGCGAGGTCGCCGCCAATATCCGCAAGCTCCGCAAGCCCGACCCGTACAAGGGCAAGGGCGTGCGGTACCAGGGCGAGCAGATCCGGCGCAAGGTCGGGAAGGCTGGGAAGTAGGACATGTCAGCAAGCAGGACCAAGGGACGCGGGCACACGACCGCGCGGACCGCCTCGCGGGCCCGGCGGCATTTGCGGGTCCGCAAGAAGGTCAGCGGTACCGCCGCCCGCCCGCGGCTGGCCGTCACCCGGTCGGCCCGGAACATCTTCGCCCAGCTCGTGGACGACGGCGCGGGCCGGACGCTCGCAGCGGCGTCTACTCTGGACAGCGGCATTCGTGGTGGCGGCGGCGACAAGACGGCCAAGGCGAAGCGGGTCGGTGAGCTGCTGGCCCGCCGGGCCGCCGACGCCGGGGTCGGCGCCGCGGTGTTCGACCGCGGTGGCCATGCCTACCACGGGCGGATCGCGGCCCTGGCCGACGGCGCCCGGGAAGGCGGGCTGGCGCTGTGACGACTGTGACCCGCGCCCGCGCGGGCTCTGGGGGGCCGTCCCCCCGGGCCCACAATGGAAGGACGATCTGATGGCAGCAACTCCGCGCCGCGGCAGCGGCGGCGGTGCTGGTGGCGAGCGGCGGGAGCGCCGGGAGGACCGCCGGGGCGGCGCCGAGAAGGGCACCGCCTACCTGGAGCGCGTGGTGACCATCAACCGTGTCGCCAAGGTGGTGCAGGGCGGCCGGCGGTTCAGCTTCACCGCCCTGGTCGTCGTCGGTGACGGGAACGGCATGGTCGGCGTCGGCTATGGCAAGGCCAAGGAGGTGCCGGCCGCGATCGCCAAGGGCGTGGAGGCGGCCAAGAAGTCCTTCTTCCGCGTGCCCCGGATCGGCGGCACCATCCCGCACACGGTGCAGGGCGAGGAGGCCGCCGGCGTGGTGCTGCTGAAGCCCGCGAGCCCGGGTACCGGGGTCATCGCGGGCGGGCCGGTGCGCGCCGTGCTGGAGTGCGCAGGCATCCACGACGTGCTTTCGCGGTCGCTGGGTTCCTCCAATCCGATCAACGTGGTGCACGCGACCGTGGCCGCGCTGAAGAGCCTCAACCGCCCGGAGGAGATCGCGGCCCGGCGTGGCCTGCCGATCGAGGACGTCGCGCCCGCGGCGATGCTGCGCGCTCGCGCGGCGGCCGCGGCCGCCGGCGCCGCATCGGGCAACAGCTGACCGGGAGCAGGCGATGGCACAGTTGAAGGTAACCCAGACCAAGTCCCGGATCGGCGGCACCGCCCGGCAGCGGGCCTCGCTGCGCTCGCTGGGCCTGAAGCGGATCGGGCACGTGGTCATCAAGGAAGACCGGCCCGAGTTCCGGGGCATGATCGCGGCGGTGCGCCACCTGGTCACCGTCGAGGAGGTGGACTGACGATGGCGGGCGCGGGCAAGGGCCTGAAGATCCACCATTTGCGGCCGGCGCCGGGCGCGCGCACCGCGCGGACCCGGGTGGGCCGCGGTGAGGGATCCAAGGGCAAGACGGCCGGCCGTGGCACCAAGGGCACCAAGGCCCGGGGCCAGATGCCGGAGGCCTTCGAGGGCGGCCAGATGCCGCTGCACCGCCGGGTGCCGAAGCTGAAGGGCTTCTCCAACGCCCGGTTCAAGACCGTTTACCAGGTCGTGAACACGGGGCGGCTCACCGAGCTGTACCCCGAGGGCGGCGACGTCACCCCGGAGAGCCTGGCCGCCAAGGGCGCCGTCCGGGCCGGCGAGCCGGTCAAGGTGCTGGGCAACGGTGAGGCGGGAGCGGCGTGGCGGGTGAGCGCGCATGCCTTCTCCGCGACCGCGAAGGAGAAGATCACCGCAGCCGGGGGAACCGTCACGCAACTGTAGGAAGCCGCCGAAAAGTGAGCACCAGCCGCCCCGCACCCGGGAAGCCCGCCGTGGCTTCCCCGGCGGCTTGCGCCGCTGCCCCCACCGCGGGCTGGCTGTCACAGTGCAGCGAGCGCGTTACACTGCGGCGGTCACACCGGATTCCTGCGTTGCCCCTTCGATCTGAGGACGGCGTATGCTGACCGCGTTCCTCCGGGCGTTCCGGACTCCGGACCTGCGCCGGAAGCTGCTTTTCACCCTCTTCATCATTGGCGTCTTCCGGCTTGGCGCGGCACTGCCCACCCCGGGCATCTCGGAGAAGGCGGTCAACGAGTGCATCGGGAAGGCCAGCACCACCGGCGGTAGCGTGTTCGCGCTGGTCAACCTGTTCAGCGGTGGCGCCCTGTTCAAGCTGTCGGTGTTCGCGCTGGGGATCATGCCCTACATCACCGCCAGCATCATCCTGCAGTTGCTGGCCGTGGTCATTCCCCGGCTTGAGGCCCTGCGGCAGGAAGGGCAGACCGGCCAGACCAAGATCACCCAGTACACCCGGTACCTGACCGTTGGCCTGGCCATCCTCCAGTCGACCGCGATCGTGGCGCTGGCCCGGTCGGGCGGCCTGTTCAGCAGTGTCGGCTGCACGGCGACCCTGATCCCGAACTCCTCCATCTTCACCGTCAGCACGATGGTGATCTGCATGACCGCGGGCACCGCTGTCATCATGTGGCTGGCTGAGCTGATCACCGACCGGGGCGTGGGGAACGGCATGTCGCTGCTGATCTTCACCCAGGTCATCGCGGTCATCCCGGGTGAGATGCTGAACATCTACAAGTCCCGGCACGGGTTCGTGTTCGGCGTCGTGCTGGCGGTGGGCATCGCCATCGTGGCCTTCGTGGTCTTCATGGAACAGGCCCAGCGCCGGATACCGGTGCAGTACGCCAAACGCATGGTTGGCCGCAAGATGTACGGCGGCACCTCGACGTATATCCCGATGAAGGTCAATCAGGCCGGCGTCATCCCGGTCATCTTCGCCTCCTCGCTGCTCTACATCCCGCAGCTGGCCGCCAGCGTCTTCGGGAACCAGAAGCACCCGCAGTCCTGGTACACCTGGATCAATACCTACATGGTCAGGGGCGACTCGAAGCCCTACATGATCTCGTTCTTCGTGCTGATCATCTTCTTCACCTACTTCTACGTCGCGATCACGTTCAACCCCACCGAAGTCGCCGACAACATGAAGAAGTACGGCGGGTTCATCCCGGGCATCCGGCCCGGGCGCCCCACCGCCGAATACCTCAACTACGTGCTCACCCGGCTCACCGCCCCCGGTTCGGTCTACCTCGGTCTCATCGCCCTCATCCCGATGATCGCGCTGGCCCTGGTCGGCGCCAGCCAGAACTTCCCGTTCGGCGGCACCAGCATCCTCATCGCGGTCGGAGTCGGGCTGGACACGGTCAAGCAGATCGAAAGCCAGCTCCAGCAGCGCAATTACGAGGGTTTCCTGCGGTAGTGCGTGCCGTCCTCGTGGGCCCCCCCGGTGCGGGCAAGGGGACCCCGGCCCAGTTTCTCTCGTCGCACCTGTCGATCCCGAAGATCTCGACAGGCGATATCTTCCGCGACAATGTCAGTCACGGCACCGCCCTCGGCCGCCGCGCCCAGGCGTACATGGAACGTGGTGACCTCGTCCCGGACGAGGTCACCATCGCGATGGTGACCGACCGGCTGGCCGAGGACGACACCGGCGCCGGCTTCCTGCTCGACGGGTTCCCCCGCAACGTCCCTCAGGCCGAGACGCTGAAGAAGCTGCTCGCGGGCCTGGAGACCAGGCTCGACGTGGTGCTGGAACTGGTGGTGGACGACGACGAGGTGGTGCGCCGCCTCAGCGGCCGGCGCACCTGCCGCCGGTGCGGGCGGGTATGGCACACCGCGTTCGATCCGCCGTCCCACCCCGGCACCTGCGACGACTGCGGCGGTGAGCTGTTCCAGCGCGACGACGACCGGGAGGAGACGATCCGGCACCGGCTCGAGGTGTACCAGCAGCAGACCGCGCCGCTGGTCTCCTTCTACGCCGACGAGGGCATCCTGCTGGGCATCGACGCCACCGGCCCGGTGGACGAGATCACCGACCGCGCGCTGTCCGCCCTGCGCCGCTATATGGACTGACGGCGGCCCGGCCGTGGCGGGTACCGTGAAGGGGTCTTGCGGAGGCATGATGCGATGAGGCGCAAGCCGGGCATTCAGGTCAAGACGGCAGCGCAACTGGCCGCCATGGCCGAGGCGGGTGAGGTGGTCGCCCGCGCGCTGGCCGCGGCGGCGGGCGCGGTGGCGCCGGGGGCCAGCACGGCCGACCTCGACGCCGCGGCCGCGCAGGAGATCCGGGCCGCTGGTGCGGTCCCGTCCTTCCTCGGCTACCACGGGTTTCCCGCCACCACGTGTGTCTGCGTCAACGACGAGGTCGTGCACGCGATCCCGAGCCCGGCGCGGCGGCTGCGGGACGGGGATGTGGTCTCGATCGACTGCGGTGCGGCGGTCGGCGGCTGGCATGCCGACGCGGCGGTCACGCTGCCGGTGGGTGAGGTGGCCCCCGAACTCGATGCCCTGCTGACCGCGTGCGAGCAGGCCCTGTGGCAAGGGCTGGGCGCCGCCCAGGTGGGCGCCCGGGTGGGCGACATCTCGGCGGCCGTGGCGCGGGCGGCCCGGTCGGCGGGCGGTTACGGCATCATCGAGGACTACGTGGGGCACGGCATCGGGAGCGAGATGCACATGGATCCGGCGGTCCCCAACTCCGGGCGGCGCGGCCGCGGGCCGGTGCTGGCGGACGGGATGGCGCTGGCCGTCGAGCCGCTGCTGGTGCTCGGCCGCCCAGGCACCCGGCTGCTCGACGACGGCTGGACGGTGGTGACCGAAGACGGCGGCCCGGCCGCGCACTTCGAGCACACGGTGGCGATCACCGCCGCCGGGCCGAGGGTGCTCACCGCGGCCGGCGGCCGGGCGGGCCGGGCGGGCCGGGCCCCGACAGCTGAGGAGGATGCCCATGCCCAGTGACCCCAGGATCCGCGCCTCGGACGCGGACCGTGACCGGACTGCCGAATTCCTGCGTGAGCATCTCGCGGCCGGCC
>DATDGI010000387.1:0-8135 GCA_036522155.1 Streptosporangiaceae bacterium | reverse complement strand
CCGGGCATCGGCCCGCGGCTGGTGGCCGCCATCCGGGAGCGCGGCGTCATCACGCGGCTGCTGCGCGGGGTGGCGCTGCAGGTCTCACCGCCGTTCGTCATCACCGAGGACGAGATCGGGCAGATCGCGGCGGCGTTCGCGGGCGCGCTGGACGCCGAACTGCGCGGCTGAGCCCTGGTTTCCCGGCCGCGGAAGCTGCCGGGATGCTGGCGGGTGCCTGGCCGGCTGGGAGGCGTCAGGTCAGGCCCAGGATGCGGGCCGCGTTCTCGTGCAGCAGCCGGTGCCGCACCTCGTCCGGCAGATCCAGGCCATCCAGTTCGGCCAGGCACCGCTGCGCGGCCAGGAACGGGAAGTCGCTGCCCCACACGAACTGCCCGGACAGCCGGCCGCGCAGCTCGGCGATCAGCTCGGCCGGGATCCGGCGCGGCGACCAGCCGGAGATGTCGATGTAGACGTTGGTCTTGTGCAGGGCCATGGCGACCAGCTCCATGTGCCACGGCCAGCCGAAATGCGCCGCCACCACGGTCAGCCCGGGATGGGCGGCGGCGACCGCGTCCAGCCGCACCGGCCGGGCGTAGTCGAGCCGGATGCCCTGCCCGCCGGGCTGGCGGGCGCCGATCCCGCTGGTCCCGGTGTGGAACAGGGCCAGCAGCCCGTGCTCCTCGCACGCGGCGAAGACCGGCCAGAAGGCCTGGTCGTCCGGTGCGAACGCCTGCAGCGATGGGTGGAACTTGACCCCGCGCAGGCCCAGCGCCGCGATGTTCGCCACCTCGGCCACGGCCTCGGCCCCCTTGTGCGGGTCGACGCTGCCCAGGCCGGTGAACACGTCCGGATGGTCACGGCAGGCGGTGGCCACGGTCTCGTTCGGCACCCGCGGGCGGCCGGTCGCGGTCTCGGCGTCCCACGCCAGGAGCACCGCCATCGTGTCCAGCTCGCGGTAGGCCGCCGCCAGCTCGGCCAGGGACATCCGCGCCACCGGCGACCGGAAGTAGGCCTCGGCCGCCTCGACGTAGCCCGCCATGGATCCGTCCAGCCAGTCCGGGGTGGGCAGGTGGACATGGAAGTCGATGGCTCGCATTTCGCCGCTCCCGCACGAGTGTCGGACCTGGCGCCTACCGTGGCACCGACGGCACCGAGCGGAAGGCGGGCATCATGAACAGTACCCAGGCCACCGTGGCCGGTGAGCGGGCGGATCTGCTGGCATCGCTGGGCAGGCAGCGCTATTTCCTGCGGCACACGGTCCAGGGTCTGACCGACGAGCAGGCCAGGCAGCGCACCACCGTAAGCGAGCTGTGCCTGGGCGGGCTGATCAAGCATGTCGCGGCGGTCGAGGAGCGGTGGATGCGCTTCATCGCCAACGGGCCCTCGGCGATGGCGGGCGGCGCGGCTGCGGGCCCGGACGCCTGGCTGAACCTGTTCCGGATGCTGCCGGGGGAGACGCTGGCCGGGCTGCTGGCGGAGTACGAGCGGGTGGCGCGCGACACCGACGAGTTCGTGGCCGCCCTGCCGGACCTGGGCGCCGACCAGCCGCTGCCGGAGGCGCCCTGGCACCCGCCGGGTTCCCGGTGGACGGCGCGCCGGGTGCTGCTGCACGTGATCGCCGAGACCGCGCAGCACGCCGGTCACGCCGACATCATCCGGGAGTCGCTGGACGGCCAGAAGACGATGGGCTGACCGGTGCCGGCGCCCGGCCGCTGACTGGTCCGGGCGCCCGGCGGCCGGGCGAGGTGGCTGTCCGGCTGATCGCCAGCACCCCGCCGCACACCAGCACGGCGCCCGCGATCTGGCTCGTGCTCGGCCGCTGGCCGAGCACGGCGGCGGCCAGCGCCAGCGACGTCACCGGCTGCAGCAGGAGCAGCAGCGATGACATGGCGGCAGGCAGCCGGGGCAGCGAGGACGTGATCAGCAGCCAGCCCACGGTCTGGCTGCTGACCGACAGCAGCAGCAGCCACCGCAGCGATGGCCACGGCACGTCCAGCCGCAGGCCGCCGAACGCCAGGCCGAGCAGCAGGGCGCCGGCCGCGGCCCCCAGGGTCGCGTCGGCGAGCGGCCCGGCGACGTGCCGTGATCCGGTCGAGGACTGACGCATGATGAGCAGGAACGCGGCGTACGTCGCCGACGTGCCGACACCGAAAATGATCCCGGCCACCGGGTGGGTGTCGCCTGCCCCGGCCCCGGCCAGCCCGGACACCAGCGCCACTCCGGCTATCACCACCGGCAGACCGATCAGGAAGCTGCGGGCCGGGCGCTCGCGCAGCAGCACCCAGGCGGCCGCCATCACGAACAGCACCTGCAGGTTGCCCAGCACGGTGGCGATCCCGGCCCCCACGTCGGCGATCGCGTGATTCCACAGCACCAGATCGGCGGCGAGAAAACCGCCCGCGGCCAGCGACCCGAGCCGCGCCCGCCGTGGCCGCGGGCCGAGCCGGCGCTGCTCGGCCACGGCGAGCAGGATCAGCAGCGGCAGGGCGAGGAAGCAGCGGTAGAACGCGGCGGTGGCGGGGCCGGTGTGGGCCAGCGCCACCAGCACGGCCGAGGCGGAGATGCAGGCCGCCCCCAGGCCCGCCGCCGCCAGCGCCCGGCGGCTGCCGTCGGCGCCGGCTAGCTCGGAGGCGCCGGGGTGCTGGCCGCTGGGCTGCGCGCCCTGGCCAGGCCCGCCCTGGCCAGGCCCGCCCTCGGCGGGGCCGTTGCCTGTCATTACCGTTCTCGCATACGGTGCTGACATGACGCTCACTCTACGAGAGCGCACGGACAGGAGTCAAAGCGGTTTTGGTGCTGACTTGGTGGAGGCGCTGACCGCTTGTGCCGAGCTGATCAACACCGGCCGGTCGGGCGCCGGGGAGGGCCTGCGCGACGCGGCCGACGTGCAGGCCTTCGGCGAGCGTTACGACTTCGCCGGCCCCCCGGCCGCCAGGGCCGACGTCGCCCTGCTGCGCGGCCACCGGGCCCGGCTGGACGAGATCGTCACCGCCTGCCAGGCGGGCAGGGACGCGACCGCCATCGGCATGCTGAACACCCTGCTGGCCGAGACCGGGGCGACCCCGCAGATCGTCGCGCACCACGGGCGGGGACCGCACATCCACGTTTCCTCGCCGACCGCACCGCTCGCCGACCGGATGGCGGCCCACTTCGCGATGGGCCTGGCGGAGCTGGCGGTCGCGGGCGAGAGCGAGCGATTCCGCACCTGCGCCGCCCCGGACTGCCGGGCGGTGTTCCTGGATCTGTCCCGCAACCGCTCGCGCCGTTACTGCGACAGCCGCACCTGCGGCAACCGGATCCACGTCGCCGCCTACCGCGCCCGCCGGGCCGCGGCGAGCTGAGCCGGTGCCGCGGCCGGACTGGTTCCAGGCGACGGTGGTCGATTCGGGTCGCTATGGCAGCCACCAGCGACCACACTCCGGGCAGTTCCGGGGGGTGCCCAGCCGGGCGGCGGCCCGCAGATGGGTTCGTTTTGCCTGATGGTGGGCGGGGTAGCAGGGGATCGTGGCGGTCCGGAGGTGACGGCGGGGTGAGCCCGGAGCCGGAAAAGGTGCCGGTCGAGGTCGAGGGCCGCCAGCTGATCCTGACCAACCTGGGCAAGGTGCTGTACCCGGAGGCCGGTTTCACCAAGGCCCAGGTGATCGACTATTACCTGCGGGTGGCGCCGGTGCTGCTCCCGCACCTGGCCAGCCGGCCGCTCACGCTCAAGCGGTACCCGGACGGGGTGACCGGGGAGTACTTCTACGCCAAGCATGCGCCCGACCACCGGCCCGCCTGGGTGGAGACGGCCCGGCTGCCCTCGGCCGGCACCCGGTCCCGAGGCGCGTCCGTGCGCTACCTGGTGGCCGGCGACCTGCCGACGCTGATCTGGACCGCCAACCTGGCCGGGCTGGAACTGCACATCCCGATGTGGCGCCTGCCCGGCGTCGGCCGCCCCGACCTGCTCATGTTCGACCTGGATCCGGGGCCGCCCGCCAGCATTGTGGAGTGCTGCGCGGTCGCCCAGCTGCTCCGGCCGCTGCTCACCGAGCATGGACTCGAACCCCTGGCCAAGACCTCGGGCGGGAAGGGCCTGCAGCTGGTCGCGGCCATCACCGGGCTCACCTCGGAACAGGCCAGCCAGCTCGCGCTGGACCTGGCCGAGCGGCTGGCCCGCGCGCACCCGGAACTGGTCGTGTCCCGGATGACGAAGGCGCTGCGGCCGGGGAAGGTGCTGGTGGACTGGAGCCAGAACAACGCGGCCAAGACCACCGTCGCCCCCTACTCGCTGCGGGCCATGCCACAGCCGACCGCGTCCACCCCGGTGACCTGGGACGAGGTCGGCGCCTGCCGCCAGCCCGAGGACCTGGTGTTCACCAGCGACGACGTGCTGGCCCGGGTCGCCGACCGGGGTGACCTGTTCGCTCCGCTGATCGGCGGCTGACACCTGGCCGGGTCGGCCCTGACACCTGGCCGGGCCGGCCCTGGCATCTGGCCGGGCCGGCACAGGCACGGACGGCCGGCCCCGGCACGGGCATGCCCGGCACGGCTGGCCCGGCCAGGTGGAACGCCGTCAGGCCGGGGCCAGCGCCACGTCGATGATGACGCAGGGCTCGTCGCCGACGACCCACGCGTCGTGGCCGGGGCTGACCACGTGCCCGTCGCCCGGCCCCAGCTCGAGCTCGGTGCCGTCGTCCATCCGCACCGCGAACCGGCCGGACAGCACGACCCCGGTGTGGGCGACCTCGCAGGAGCTGGTGCCGACGACCGGGCCGGCATCGGTGGACCAGCGGAAACCGGGCCGGAAGTCGGCCCGCACGATCGTGGCCCCGGGCAGGCTGACCACGTTCAGGTCGGCGTGCTCGAAGCTCCGCTTCTGGTCTGGGTTGTCGAGGTTCTTCGCTGCGAGCGTCATGGTGTTCCTCCGTAGGCGCGGGGTGGTGTTACCGGAATGCTGCGCGGCGCCGGCCGGCGCCCGCATCGGGGAGAACACGTAACCGCGGCCGGCCGGGCCAGTTACGTGTTCTTCCCGATGCCTATCCCGGGCCCCGCCGCCGACGATGAGGGCCTGGCGAGGACCGCCCTCCGGCGGCCCGGTGAGGAGGACGAGATGAGCAGCGCACCAGCAACGGCGGCCGGTTCCCGGCCGTTCGCGGCCAGCCAGGCCTGGTGGTTCCTTGGCACCCTGGTGGTGGAGCACCGCATGGCCACCAGCGATCTCCCGGTGATCCTGGAGAGCACCCTGCCGGTCGGCGCCGCGCCGCCCCGGCACCTGCACAACGACGCCGACGACAGCTACTACCTGCTGGCCGGTGAGATCGTCGTCCGCTCCGGGGACCAGATGTCACTGGCCCGGCCGGGGCAGTGGGTGTCGCTGCCACGCGGCGTTCCGCACTCATTCCGGGTGGTCGGCAGCGAGCCAGCCCGGATGCTGGGGGTGCATGCGGACGCGGGCTTCGTCGAGTTCATCCATGATCTGGGCGAGCCCGCCGCGGCGCTGGAGCTGCCGCCGCCGGGGGACGGCCCGAGCCTGGAGGACCTGTCCCGGTCGATGGCCGAGCATGACGTCATCGTGGTCGGGCCGTCGATGACCGAGGACGAGGCCCGCGCCTTCCTGGCCAGCCTCGGCTGACCGCTGTCCCGGGTGGCTGATCGCTGTCCCAGCTGTGGCTGACCGCTATCCGGCTGGTTCGGCCGGCGGGTCGGCCGGGCCGGCGATGGCCACTAGCTGGGTGCGTGACCGGGCGCCGGTCTTGCGGAGCAGGCTCTCCACGTGCTTCTCGACCGTCCGCGGCGACAGGTACAGCCGGGCCGCGATGTCCCGGTTGGCCAGGCCCTCGGCCACCAGCCGGAGCACGTCCGCCTCCCGGGCGGTGACCCCCAGCCGCGCCCACCGTCCCGGCGGGGCTTCGCCGAGCGCGGCCGCGCACCGGTCCGCCAGCGCGGTGATGCCGTGCTGGCGGAAAGACTCCCGGGCCGCCCGCAGCCACGGCAGCGGGTCGCCCCAGCCGTCGGCCAGGGCGGATTCCGCCACGTACATCCTGGCCAGGTCGGCCCAGACCGGGTAGGGCGCGAGCACCGGCTCGGCGGCGGCGGCCAGGTCCGCCGCCCGGTCGCGGTCACCGGCCCGCCCGGCCAGGATGGCTTCGGCGCACCGGGCGACGCCGCGGATGCCGAAGATCTCGGTGATCCCTTCCTCCTCGGCCGCCCGCAGTTCGGTGGCCGCGTCATCGCCGCCAGTGGCCGCCAGCACCACCAGCCAGATCCCGCGATAGAACGCCGGCTCGGCATGGCAGTCGCGCAGAATGGCCGCACTCCGCTCGAACGCGCGCACGGCGGCCGCCTGATCGCCGGACAGCAGGGCCAGCATCCCGCGGCCGGCGCCCCAGGCGTACGCCTCTATCAGCGGATCGCCGGCCGCCGCCGCGCGGGCCAGCGCAATGTAACGCTCGCAGCCGTCGCTGTCGCCGCGCAGGGCCCGGCTTTCCACCAGGAAATGCAGCGCCTTCGCTTTCACCTCGGCCAGCCCCAGCCGCTCGCTGATCGCTAGCGAGCTCTCCGCGTACCGGGTCAGCTCGTCCAGCTCGAACCGGGCGTCGGCGGCCGCGGCGAGCTGGAGGTCGAGCACGGCGGCGGTGCTCATGGCGCCGAGCTCGTCCGCCATCTGCCGGGCCTGGGTCAGCCGCTCGGCCGGAACGCCCTTGAACATCTCTATCGTGCCCAGCTCGTGCAGGGCACGCAGCCGCCAGAACGGCAGGCCGGCTCGGTCAGCCACGGCCAGGGCCTGCTCGAACGCCTCCTCCGCGGCGCCGAGGTTCTGCAGCCGCAGGCTGCGCCCGATCAGCTCCCAGGCCTGGCAGCGCGCCTCCGGCCGGGTGCCCTCGCCTTCGAGTGCCCCGGCCGCCAGTCCCCGGGCGCGGGCCAGGTCGTTACCGGCCATGGCCACTTCGGCGGCCAGCACCGCCGCCTGCCCGCTCAGGGCAGGGTCCGGGCTGATTTCGAGCAGCTCAGATGCCGCGGTCAGGTGAGTGGCCGCGGCCGGCCAGCGGGTCGCGGCGACACACGCGTGCGCCAGCCGTAGGTGGGCCTGGGCCCGGGCCGCTGCGGTCGCGTCCGCCTCGCCCAGCCGCCCGATCAGGCGGGTGCCCACGGCGGTGGCCTCGTCCACCCGGCCGGCCAGCGCCAGCGCTTCCACCAGGGCGGTCTCGGCATCAGTGAGCGCCGCCCCGGCGGGGTCAGCGGTTCCGGCTGCCTGGCCGGCTCCGGCTGGCTCGCTGGCCTCGGCCAGCAGCGAGGCCGCGCGCCGCAGGGTGTCCACGGCGGTGGCGAGCGCACCCGCGGCGAGCGAGGCACGGCCGGAAGCGGCGAGCAGCAGGCCGGCCCGCGCCCGGTCACCGGACTGCGCGGCCAGGTCGGCGGCGACATCGCGCCACGGGCCGGGCTGGCCGGGGTGGGCCGACTCGACCGCCACCAGCGCTGCCCCGGCCAGGGCGGTCTGCCGCGGCGGAAGCAGCGTCTCCGCCACCGCATCCCGGGTGAGGGCATGCCGGAACCGGAACTCCTGGCCGTCCACCGTGAGCAGAAGCTGGCCGACACCGCGTTCCAGCGCGCCGGCGATCAGTTCCGGCGGCTGGCCGGTGACCTCGCCTAGCAGCCTCCAGTCGAAGTGCCGGCCGAGCACGGCGGCGGCCTCCAGTACGCCGCGCTCGTCCTGGCTGACCTCGGCGAGCCGGGCCCGGACCGTGTCACGGAACGAGGCCGGGACCCCCGGCGAGGCCAGCACCTCCTCGACCAGGAACGGCACGCCATCGGCGGTGTGCTGCACCCGGGCGACCACGTCGGCACCGGCGTCCGGCAGGCACGCCCTGATCATGGCCGCGACCTGAGCGGCGTGCAGTCGTTCCAGGGCCAGCTGCGCCGCGGCCCGCCGGTCATCCAGCCGCCGGATCAGGTCGAGTGCGGCCGACGGCGGCTCGCTCCGGCTGGTGCCAAGGCAGAGCACCCGCTGCGAGGCGAGGTTGTCGGCCAGGTATTCGGTGACCGCCAGTGTGTCCGGGTCGGCCCAGTGCAGGTCTTCCAGCACGATGACCAGCCCGCCCGGATCGGCCAGCGCCCCTAGCAGCCGGATCACGGCCTCGCCCCGGATGGCCGCCGTCACGGTGCCCGGCTCGACCCCC
>DATDGI010000386.1:0-8451 GCA_036522155.1 Streptosporangiaceae bacterium | reverse complement strand
ATCCCCGCCGCCTCCCAGCATCTTCAGCGGGAACGCATCCGCCTGCCCTCGACCTCGTCGCAGTACCAGCCCCTCACCGGCGCACGCGGGCCCCTGCTCAGGGCTCGCTGGGGCGGTCCTTGCCGGAGCCACGACGAAGTGGCAGGTCGTCGGCCAGCGCCAGTTCTGGTCGATACCAGCCGGACCTTCAGCCGTCGCCCACTGTCTCAGCTGTGGCCATCCCGACGTACTACCCCCAGGTCAGAGTGCGGATACGCACGTCAGTGCCGACCTGGGCTACCATGCACCGAGTCTTCGCCGGTGTAGCTCAGCAGGCAGAGCAGCCGTCTTGTAAACGGCAGGCCAGCGGTTCGAATCCGCTCACCGGCTCGCAGGTCGGGTCGCCTGGGCTAGGGTTCGGCAGGTGCCTGACAGGACGGCATCAGCTCCCGAGCAGGTGATCTGGATCACCCCGAGCCCCGCCGGGCGGGACGCGTCGTCATCCGCTCCAGTAGCCCGGGAGCTGGCCGACAGGGCCGAAATCACGCAGATAGGCCTGGCGGTGTGGGATACGGTCCCAGGTGATCGCTACGACTTGGCGGTGGAAGTCGCGGCGGTAGCAGCGACAGCCCACGCAAAGGACCTGCTCCGGTATCACCTGTTCGGGTTCTCCGCTGGGGCAACCGTCGCCCTGGCCGCAGCGCTCAGCCTGCCGGAAGCGGTCGTGAGCGTGGCCGCCATGGAACCGGCCGTGATCGGTGACGATGACTGGCATCCCATCGAGGCCGCGTGGCGAGCCGAGATGGCCCGCATCTGGGCCCTGCCCGTCCCGGACCAGGGCCCGGCGTTCCGGCGGCTCATGCTCCCGGCCGGTGCCGCCCTGCCACCGCCACCGCAGGCACCGGCACGTGACTACGCGCAGAACGACATGCTGGAAGACATGCTCGCGGCCACCGGCTTGGTGAGTGACGACCTGGCGGCGATCACCCAGCCCGTGCTAGTGATCACCGGCGGGCGCAGCAACACTCGCTTCCAGCACCTGGCCGACCGGCTGGCGAGCGTGATCCCTCACGTTGAGACGTCAACCTTCGCCGACCGCAGTCACCTCAGCCCGCCGCATCGGGACGAGCCAGTCCGCTGCGCAGAACTGCTCATCGCATTCTGGACACGCGCAGCGGACGCACGCGCGGTATGACGGCCACGGTGCCCGTCATCCCCGCTAGCGCTGGATACGGTGACGAGGTGCGCCCGATCTTGGGCAAGATGCTGGCCACGGCGGCCGCAGTGCTCACCTTGGCCGCTCCCGCCGCGGCGCTCGCTCTGGCCACCCCGACAGCCGCACGAGCCGCAGGTCCCAGCCCCGCCGCGCCCCGGGCCGCGCACGTCATCCTGATCGGCCTCGGCGGCCTCCGCTGGAGCGACATCACCCCGCGAGCGACCCCAACGTTGTGGCGCCTGGCCAGCCAGGGCTCGGCCGGTTCGGTGGACGTGACCGGGATCAGCATCCGCACCTGCCCGGTGGACGCCTGGCTCACGCTCAACTCCGCTGCCCGCGCCACCGCTCCCCACGCCGCGACTGGCCATTGCCCGGCCGACCCCGCCGTCGTCCCCACCACGTCCGCAACGAGCGGCACCCCAGGCACGGCCCAGATCCCCCGCCTGCCCGCCCTGATCAGGTACAACGCCCGGTTCAACGAGAACCCGCAGTGGGGCCTGCTGGCCACCGCTCCCGGCCCGGGCCGTTGCGCCACCGCGGCCGGCCCGGGAGCGGCGCTGGCCCTCGCGACCACGACCGGCCGCGTCTCCTCCTACCTGCCGTCGCTGTCCCAGCTCACCGCGGCCGTGCTGGCCCGCTGCCCACTGACCGTCGCTGACCTCGGCAATCTCCCCACCGCCCCGGGGCCGGTCGGCCGGCCCGAGCGGGCGGGTGCCCTGCGCGCGGCCGACCGGCAGCTCGCCAGGCTCACCCACGACCTCCCACCCGCCTCTATCCTCCTAGTGCTCGCGCCCGGCGACGGCTCCGAGCCACACCTGCGGGTCATCATCGTGACCGGCCCGGAGTACCGGGCCGGCCTCCTCAGAGCCGCCTCCACCCGCCAGCCGGGTCTGGTCACGCTGACCGACGTCACCCCGACCATCCTCGGCTGGCTCGGCGCGCCCGTCCCGGCCGCGGCGGCCGGCTCACCGATCCAGGCCGGACCCCGGGCCAGCCTGGCCACCACCGTCCGCACGCTGCTCCAGCAGGACACCGCCGCCCAGGTCTACCGGCAGACGCTGACCCCCTTCTTCCTGCTGACCGGCTTCGGCGGCGCGCTCCTGTTCGCCCTCATCGCCATCAGCCCCTGGGGCGGCGGCCGCCGCCGCGCGGCCGCCCGGGTGGCCGGGCTGTGGATGGCGTCGATCCCGGCCGGCAGCTTCCTCGCCAGCCTGGTGCCCTGGTGGGCGTGGCCGCATCCGGCCGCCGTCCTGTACACGGCCACCGTGGCCTGGGCAATGGTGATCGCGGCGATCGCGCTGGCCGGGCCCTGGCGGACCGATCCGCTCGGGCCGCCCGGCGTGATCGCGGCCGTCACCCTCGGCGTTCTTGCCCTCGACCTGATGACCGGCTCCCACCTGGTCCGCGACACCCCGTTCGGGCTGACCCCGCTCGGCTCTGGGCGGTTCTACGGCCTGGGCAACAACGCGGTCGTGATCTACGCAACCTCCGCCGTGCTGGCCGCGGCCTGGCTCGGCGGCACCCTGCTCCGGCGCGGCCGGCCCGGCCGGCGCACCGCCGCGCTGCTGTGCATGGCTGCCGTGACCGGGTTCGCGGCCGTGGTGTCCAGCTGGCCCGGGTTCGGCGCAAAAGTCGGCGGGACCATCGCCATGCTGCCCGGGTTCCTGCTGTTCCTCGCCGCGGCCGCGGGCATCCGGCTCACCGCCCGGCGGCTGGCCCTGGCCGCGGCCAGCGGCCTGGCCCTGGTCGCGCTGTTCGCACTGGCCAACTACCTGCTGCCGGTCACCGGCCATTCCGACATCGGCGCTTTCGCCGGCCAGGCGCTGCACGGCCACGGGGGCCCCACGCTCCGGCGCAAGATCAGCTCGAACCTCAGCTCCCTGGGCGGCAATCCGTTCGTGCTGGTGATCCCGGCCGTGCTGGTCCTGGCCGGGCTCGTCATCGGCTGGCCGGACCGGCTGCGGGCCACCCCGCTCACCCGCGCCTGCCAGCAGATCCCGCTGCTGCGCCCGGCCCTCGCCACCTGCTGGCTGATCGCGGTGCTCTCCTGGTTCGCCGAGGACAACGGCGTCACCGTTCCCGCGTTCGGCCTGCCACTGCTGCTGCCCTTGGTCGTCGTCATCCTCTGCTCGCCGCCCGCCGCCGGCGGCCCGCCCGACCGGCCCGGGCCAGCCGCCGCGCAGGATCCCGGGCGAGGTGAACAGCCGTGGCCGGGCGGGCCAAGCGACAAGCGCAACCACCGCCCCGCCCGCCCCGCCCGGTTATCGTTATGGTGTTTCTCCCGGAGCGTCCCGCCGCCGGGGCCGATCCGGGCGCAGCCCGGGCGAGCCCGGCGCGATGATGCCGGACCGGGCTTGCTGGAGGGTCGAGTGAAGTACCAGGTCTCCCGGGTCGTCGCCGGCCCGCTGCTGCATCTGCTGTGGCGGCCGCAGGTCATTGGCGGCGAGCACATCCCGCGGACCGGCGGCGCCATCGTGGCCTCGAACCACCTGTCGTTCGTGGACTCGGTCTTCCTGCCGCTGATGATCCAGCGGCCGCTCACCTTCGCGGCCAAGTCCGAGTACTTCGCCGGCCGGCGGCCGGCCCATCTGTTTGTCGGCGCCTACCTGCGCGCGACCGGGCAGCTCAAGGTGGACCGGGAGGGGGCCAGGGCGGCCCAGGACATGCTGGACGCCGCGCTCCAGCTGCTCAAGTCGGGCGAGCTGTTTGGCATCTACCCGGAGGGGACGCGCTCGCCGGACGGCCGGCTCTACCGCGGCCGGACCGGGGTCGGCTGGCTGGCGCTGGCCTCGGGGCTGCCGGTCATCCCGGCCGCCGTGATCGGCACGGACCGGGTGCTGCCGCCGGGTCACATCGTGCCCGGGCTGCACCAGATCAGCATCCGCTTCGGCGAACCGCTGACCTTCGAGAAGTACCAGCAGAACGGCCCGGCCGCGCAGGCCCGCCGGGCGATCACCGACGACGTCATGAAGGCGATCCAGGCCCTGTCCGGCCAGGAATACGTGCCCATGTACGCGTCAGCCCGCAAGGCTGAGCTGAACGGCGGTGCCACCGGCTCCCGTCGCCCCCGGCGCCCGTCCTGATCAGCACCACTCGGCGCCGATGTCGCCACTGGACGTTGATGGGCCCGGTCGGCAGGGGAAGTGGATCGGCTTGGCCGGTCGCGGGGTGGTGTCTGGGCTGACCTGGGGAGAGGCTACGGCCGCTTGCGCTCGCCAGGCGGGATGATCGGGAAGGACTCGGTGGACTCGCCCGGGTTCCACACGTAGAGCGAGCCGCCGTCGGCTTCGGACGCGCCGCCGGGCTCAAGCTGGCCGGGCCCGTCCGCCCATTCGTGCGCCAGGTCGGGTGGCCCGCCGACCGGGGTGACCGGCCGGGATGCGGCTGGCCCGCCCGGCCATGCCTCCTGGGCGGCCGCGTCCCAGGGTGACTGATCGGGTTCCGGCGGCGCGGGCAGCGGCATCTCTACCGGGCCCCGCGGCTGGCTGAGGCCGAGCGGGGTGGCGCCGGCGGTCGGCAGCGCCCACGGCACCTCACCGCTTGGTTCTGGCGCGGGCTCCCACGGCGGGCGGCCGGTAATCTTCGGCAGCCTCGGCCCGCCCAGCCGGTGCGACCCGATGACCCGTGCCGCCGGGCCAGGCGTCACGCTGCCAGCGGCCGTGCCCCCGGAGCCGCGGCCGCCGCCGACGTCGGCACCGAAACCCCCCGCGTCGGTGTCGCTCGGATCGCCCCAGCCACCACCGGGCCCGCCGCGGTCAGCGCCGGGGCCGCCGAAGCCCGCACCGAAACCAAAGTCACCAGCCTCGCTGCCGCCCGGCCCAGCGGGCTCGGCCACCAGCCCCTGGTACTGGCCGCGGGGGAACGCGCTGCCAGGGATGGCGCGGGGACTCGCCGGGCCGGCGCTGCCGCTGAAGGAACTGCCGGTGAAACCGCCGCCGGGGAAGCTGTCCCCGCTACTGTGCCGCCCCCGGCTGCCGGCGGCGGCGCCCGCCGGGAACGATGCGGCCCCGGCCGGGAGCGGAGCCTCGGCCGGCAGCGATGACGTCGTGGTCGGCAGCCCCGGGCTGAGCGGCGACGGGACTGATCCATCCCGCCGCGCACCGGCCGTCGCCCCCGGCTTGCGTGCCTTGCGGTTCGGCGGCTGGGCCGCGGCCCGCACCTCGGCCAGCCGGGCCGCCCGGGCCCGGCGGCGGCGCAGCAGCCGGAATCCGAAGATCCCCAGCACCAGCAGCAGGAACACCGCCCCGGCCAGGTAGGCGTCGGTGATGAGGCTCTTGCTCAGGCTGCTGCCGGTGCTGTGCACGGCGGGTGCCGAAGGCGCCGGCGCCGCCTGGGTCTGGCCGGGCGGCGAGGGCGAGGGGGTGACCGCCGCGTTGATCGACGCTGCGGCCGCCAGCGCGGCGGCGGCGTCCACGGTCCCGGCCCCCGATCCGGTCGCCTGGCCGTTGCGCCGCCGGTAGATGGTGCTGGTGGTGAGCGCCTTGGTCACCTGCGCCGGGGTGAATGACGGGAACTGGGCCCGGATGAGGGCGACGATGCCGGCTACCACCGCGCTGGCCGCGCTGGTGCTGCTGATCGGGGCGTACCCGGCCGGCTGGCTGGCGGCGACAACGCCCACCCCGGCCGCGGTCAGGGTGACATACGGCCGCGCGCTGCTGAACGTGGCCTTCATGAACGAGGAGTCGAACGCACCCACCGAGATGACACCCGGGTACGCGGCCGGGTAGTTCACGGGGTTGGTCCCCGGCGTCAGGTTGTCACCGGCCGGTGCGACCAGCACCACCTGGTGCGCGAGCGCATCGGCGACCGCCGCCTTTTCCGCCGGGCTGCCGCCCGAGCCGGGGGCCCCGGCGCTGGTGACCGGGTCGAGTGGCAGGTCGATGACTTTCGCGCCGTGCCGGACCGCGTACCGGATCCCGTGCGCGATGGCATCCGGCAGCCCGGCCGCCACGTTGGCGTCGGCCAGCATTGGGTCGTTGCTCTCCAGGGTGACCCGGACCGAAAGGATCTTGGCATCGGGCGCGATGCCCATGATCCCTCCGGCCTGCCCGGTGCCATGCCCATGCCCGGCGATGAGGCTCGCCATGGCGGTGCCGTGGATACCCCAGTACGGCCCGCCCGCGGCCCGCTGGGAACCGGTGTAATCGGGCCCGGTGATCACCGACCCGGTCAGGTCGGCCTGGTTCGGGTCCACCCCGGTGTCCAGCACCGCGACGGTCACCCCGGCGCCGTGGGTGCTCATCCAGGCCTTGGTCACGTGCAGCGTCTGCAGCCACCATTCCCGGCTGCGGACGGTGCTCGCGGCGGCGGGAGCAGCGGCCATGGCCACGTTCGCGGTCACCAGGCCAGCGGCCAGCGCCAGAGTGAGTCCCCTGGTCACCCCAGCCCGATCCCGGGGGTAACCCAGCGACACCGCCGCCCTCCCTCCGAATGGAGCACCTGCGGCATTGTGCCACGTTCGGGGGCATTTCGGGGGGGTATCGGCCCGTGCGTAACGTCACGGGAATGTCACCCTAGCCACGATGGCCAGATGTGGCCGTCCGGCCTGGCCAGCGGCGGCCTGACGCGGCCCGGCTCAGGAGGCCGGGGTGGCCGACAGCCGCACGTGCGCTCCCGGCGGCAGCCCGAGTTGCTGCGCGGCGTCGCCGGCGTTCACCGCGATCGAGATGAGCCCGGCGCTGTCGGTGAAGGCGACGATCTCGCCCGGCGCGACCGCCGCGAACGTCTCCAGGTAGGGCACGGTCAGCTGGCGCCGCCCGCAGCGGACCACCAGCGACGACCCGAACCCGATGCCCAGCCGGTCGGCGTCCGAGGCCGCGATCGACAGCTGCACGTTGCCGAACCGGTCGACCGACATGACCTCGCCCTCGGCCTCGCCGTCGTGCACGCGGCTGGTCGGCTCGGGCAGCATCACCAGGTCGGTCACCTCCAGCGGTGAGCCGACCGCGGAAAGCTCGGTCCCGGCGGCCAGATGCGCCGCCACCGGGATGAAGATGTCCCGGCCGTGGAACGTCGGCGACAGCGGGTGCAGCCACAGCTCGCCGTTGGTGAGCTGGTAGGCGCTGCTGGCCCCGCCTGCGCGGGTCACCGCCCAGGACAGCAGCCCGTTGTCCGGCCCGACCAGGATGCTCTCACCCACCTGGACGGCGACCCCGCGCCGGGCCGTCCCCACCCCGGGGTCGACGACCGCGACGTGCACGCCGCGCGGGAGATACGGGAGGGTCTGCGCGAGCACCGCCGCGCCCCGGCGCACGTCACCAGGCGGCACCAGGTGGGTGATGTCGATGATGCGCACGCTGGGGGCGATGGTGGCGGCCACCCCGTGGCAGGCGGCGACGAACCCGTCATCGAGGCCGTAATCGGTCAGGAAACTCAGGCAGTCGAAAGAGCCCACGAAGGGTGAGCGTACGTGGTGACGGCCACGCCGCATAGAGGCCGGCTGGCCAAGGCCGGTGAAAGAGTCCCTCCCGGGCGGCCCGCAAGTCCGCCCTCGCCGCCAGGAACGAAGTCCGGGTTGGCCACTACCATGAAAAGTTCAGGGGCGGGGCACAGCGGGAAGGCAGGGAGGCGATGGCGGCGCTATCCGAGCGCGACATGCGCATCCTGTCCTTCGAGCGCGGCTGGTGGCGCCAGCCCGGCGCCAAGGAGCAGGCCATCTCCGACCTGCTCGGCCTCTCCGCCACCCGCTACTACCAGCTGCTGAACGACCTGATCGACCGCCCCGAGGCCCTCGGCTTCGACCCCGTCCTGGTCAAGCGGCTGCGCCGGCAGCGGGCCCGCCGGCAGCGCATCCGCTCCGCCCCACCGGACACCGGCGCCACCGGCCGGCTGTGACCGCTGCGCGCGGGCTCCCGGTTCCCCGCACCAGCGCGGGGCGGGCCGGGCTGGCGGCGATCCTGGCCGCGCCGGGCCGGGCGCTGATCGCGGCCGACTTCGACGGCACGCTGGCCCCGATCGTGGCCGATCCGGCCGCCGCCCACGCGCACCCGGCCGCCGCGCCCGCCCTGCGCGCCCTGGCCGGCCGGGTCGGCACGCTCGCCATCATCACCGGCCGGCCGGCGGAGACGGCCGTGACCCTGGGCGGCTTCGGCGGCATCCCGGGCCTGATCGTGCTCGGCCACTACGGCTGGGAGCGGTGGCAGGACGGCCAGCTCACCTCCCGCCCGTCCCCGCCGGGCGTGGCCACCGCCCGGGCCCGGCTGCCCGCCCTGCTGGCCGGGGCCGGTGCCGCCGATGGCACCTGGATCGAGGACAAG
>DATDGI010000385.1:0-37329 GCA_036522155.1 Streptosporangiaceae bacterium | reverse complement strand
GAGGCACCGGGCAGGCCGCGCAGCTGGGCCAGGGTGATGTGCACCTGGGCCTGGGTGGGCTGGCCCGCCCGGGCCGGGAGCATCCCGGTGGCGATGAGCCGGCGGCACGCCTCTTCGAGGGCGTCGTGCCGGCGCTGAGCGGCGGTCCGGGTGTCCTCGGGCCCGGCCTTCTTGGCCAGCGCGTCCAGCACGGCGGCGAGGGCGGCGGCACATCCGGAGGTGAGGTTGCCTTCGCACCGGCCCACGCCGCCGATGGTGAGGCCCAGCCGCAGGTACCGGTCGTCGAACCCGTCCCCGGGGTCGGGCTGGCCGTCCCGGCTGCGGTAGTACATCTCCCAGGCCAGGCCCATCAGGCCGGGCAGGTCGGCGCCGCCGCGTGCGGCGGCCAGCAGGATGGCGTCGGCGTCCTCGCGGCGGCCGGCGGGCAGGCGGTCGTTCCATTCGCAGAACTCCCTGGCCCACGACCGGCTGATCTCCCCGGCGGCCAGGGCCTGCCCGATCAGGGGATGAGCGGCCAGGCGCGCCGTCCAGGCCATCGAGGCGGCGGCCGCGGCCCGGGTGACCCGGGTCTGCCATTTCAGCCACAGCCGGGCGCTGCCTTGGCCGTCGTCGGTGTAGCCGGCCTGGGCGGTGAACGCGGTGAGCACGCGGGCCCGGGCGGCGGTGTGCTTGGCCTCGGCCCGCTCTAAGCCCCGCAGCGCCTGCGCCTGCACGGCGGCCGGCAGCGACCCCATGTCGGCGGCGTTCAGCGCGTCCAGGGCGTGATCCAGCATGGCCAGCGCACCATCGATGGTCACGGGCGGCCCGGCCTGGCACATGCTGATCACCTCCCTGCCAGTCAGTTCGACCATTTCGAAGCTCAGTTCGAGGATAACGGGCGCGTCTGACATTTCCTGAGATGCGGGCAGCAGCGTGACAGGATGAGCGGGTGGGCCCGCTGATGCTGCTCGACACCGCGTCGCTGTATTTCCGCGCCTTCTACGGTGTGCCGGACACGCTGACCGCGCCCGACGGCACCCCGGTCAACGCGGTCCGCGGGCTGCTCGACATGATCACCCGGCTGGTCCGGGCCCGGTCGCCGGGCCAGCTGGTGGCCTGCATGGACGAGGCCTGGCGGCCCGCGTTCCGGGTGGCCGCCATCCCGTCCTACAAGGCGCACCGGGCCCGGCCGGACGGCAGCGAGGAGGTGCCGCCGCTGCTGGCCGCGCAGGTACCGGTCATCAACGAGGTACTGGCCGCGCTCGGGGTGGCGACCGCGGGCGCGGCCGGGTACGAGGCGGACGACGTGATCGGCACGCTCACGGCCCGCGCGGCCGGGCCGGTGGAGATCGTGACCGGCGATCGCGACCTGTTCCAACTGGTCGACGACGAGCGCGGAGTGAGGATCATCTACACCGTCCGCGGGCTGACCAACCTGGACGTGGTGGACGAGGCGGCGGTGACCGCCCGCTATGACATCCCCGGCCGGGCCTATGCCGACTTCGCGGTGCTGCGCGGCGATCCCAGCGACGGCCTGCCCGGGGTGGCGGGCGTGGGGGAGAAGACGGCGGCCGCGCTGGTCCGGGCGTTCGGCACGGTCGACGCGATGGTGGCCGCCATCGACGCCGGGCAGGGCGGATTCCCGATGAACAGCCGGCCGAAGCTGGCCGCCGAGCGGGCCTATCTGGCGGTGGCGCCGGCCGTGGTCGCGGTCGCCACCGACGCGCCGGTGCCCAAGGTGGACGGCACGCTGCCGGTCACCCGGGCCGCACCGGAGGCGCTGGCGGCGCTGGACCAGCGGTGGGATCTCGGGTCGTCGCTGCGGCGGGCGCTTGACGCCCTCACCGGTTAAAGCACCTGCAGGGCGACCAGGCAGGTGTCATCCTCGGGGTCGGTCGACCCGAGCGCGGCCAGCACCGCGGCGATGACGCCCTCCGGGTCACCGATGCCCGCGGCGGCCTGGGTCAGCGTGGCCAGCCCCGTTTCGAGCGGCCGGTCCCGCCGCTCGACCAGCCCGTCGCTGTAGAGCAGCAGCACATCCCCGGGCGCCAGGGCCAGCGAGGTGGCCTGGTACCCCTCCCGGCCGGCGCCCAGCAGGATCCCGGCCGGGGCCGGCAGCGCGCTGGCCTGGCTGCCCCGGATCAGCACCGGCGGCGGATGGCCCGCCTGCGCCCAGGTCAGGACCCGGGACGGGGGATCGAAATAGCCGGCGATGACCGAGGCGGTGTGCTCGGGATCGACGTGATGCACCAGGTCGTTGAGCCAGCCCAGCAGCCGTTGCGGTGGTGAGCCGGTGATGGCCAGGCCGGCCAGCGCGCCACGCAGCCGGGCCATGCCCGCCGCGGCGGCCAGGCCATGCCCGCCCACGTCGCCGATCGCGATGAGCACATGGCCGCCGGGCATCTCGGCGGTGATGTACCAGTCGCCACCGACCCGGCTGTCGCGGGAGGCGGGCAGGTAACGGACCACGGCCCGCAGCCCCGGCAGCGCGAACGGGCCCTCGTGCAAGGGCAGGATCGCCCGCTGCAGCTCAACCGTGACATGCCGTTCCTGCGCTAATGCCTCGGCCAGCCGGATGCTGTCCGCCGGATCCACGACCGAACGGGATATGGTCCGCCTCACTTTCTGCCCGGGACAGCGGAGCGCGGTACGTCTCCGTGAGCTCTGATCCACCAAGCGTGAAGCACCGGAGCCGGTCTTGTCTAGGTATGCTCAGGCGGGTGACTTCGGCAGATGCAGAACTGTATCCCGCGGACCGGCTGGGGCTCGCCGCAGCGGCCGCCGCCCGGGCCGGGATCGGCGTGCTCCTGCTCACGCCGGGCCCGGATCTGCGCTACCTGACCGGATATGACACCCACCCGTCCGAGCGGCTGACCTGCCTGGCGGTGCCCGCCGACGGGCCGCCGTTCCTGGTCGCGCCGCACCTGGAGATGCGGTCGGTGCTCGCCTCACCGGCCGGCGCGCTGGGCCTGGACATCGCCGGCTGGGATGAGACCGACGATCCGTACGCCGTGGTGGCGGACCGGCTCGGCCGCCCGGAGACGGCCGGGCTGGCCGACCAGATGTGGGCCATGATGGTGCTCCAGTTCCGCGACGCGCTGCCCGGCACCAAGCCGATGCTGGCCAGCGCCGCCCTGCGCGGGCTGCGGATCCGCAAGACCGCGGCCGAGGTCGCGGCGCTGCGGGCCGCCGGGGGGGCGATCGACCGGGTTCACCACCGGGTCCCGGAATGGCTGCGGCCGGGCCGGACCGAGCGGGAGGTGGCCGTGGACGTGGCCGGCGCGATCACCGCCGAGGGACATGCCCGGGCCGACTTCGTCATCGTCGCGTCCGGGCCGAACGCGGCCATGCCGCACCACGAGCCGGGCGACCGGCGGCTGGCCGCCGGTGACGTGGTGGTCGTCGACATCGGCGGCACCATGCCCAGCGGCTACTGCTCGGACTGCACCAGGACGTACGTGATCGGCGAGCCGCCGCCCGAGTTCGCCGCCTACTACCAGGTGCTCCAGGCCGCGCAGGAGGCCGCGTGCGCGGCTGTCCGGCCCGGTGTCACCGCGGAGGCGGTGGACGCGGCCGCCCGTGAGCCGATCGCGGCCGCGGGCTACGGTGAGTACTTCGTGCACCGGACCGGGCACGGGATCGGCCTGGAGACGCACGAGGATCCCTACATCGTGTCCGGCAACGCCGAGACGCTCGTGCCCGGCATGGCCTTCTCGGTGGAGCCGGGGATCTATCCCGGCCCCCATGGCGCCCGGATCGAGGACATCGTGATCTGCACCGCCGACGGCAGCGAGCGGCTCAACAACGCCACCAGGGAACTCGTGCAAGGGCTACCGTGACCGGAGTGGAAGAGATCGATCGCAAGATCCTGTCGTTGCTCTGCCGGGACGGCAGGATGAGCTTCACCGACCTGTCCCGGGAGACCGGGCTGTCCGTGTCGGCCACCCATCAGCGGGTGCGGCGGCTGGAGCGGCGCGGCCTGATCAGGGGGTATGCGGCGGTGATCGATCCAGCGGACGCCGGGCTGCCGCTCACCGCGTTCGTCTCCATCAAGCCGTTCGACCCGGCGGCCCCGGACGACGCGCCGGACCGGCTGGCCCACCTGAGCGCCATCGAGGCCTGCCACAGCGTGGCCGGCGACGAGAACTACATCCTCAAGGTCCGGGTCGCCTCGCCCGCCGACCTGGAGAACCTGCTGCAGGAGATCCGGACGGCCGCCAGCGTCTCCACCCGCACCACCATCGTGCTCAGCACGCCGTATGAGAACCGGGCCCCGGATCTGTGACCTCGACCAGGGCACACTCGCTGTAACGGACCCGGCCGAAGTACATCACCTTGGCCAGCGCCCACCAGTGCGACCCCGGCCGGGCGCTCGCGGGCACGGTGACACCGAACGGCAGCCGGGCGGTCTCCCCGGCGGCGACGGCAAAGCCGCGTGACCAGGGACCGAGCTGCGGCCAGCTGCCGTGCGGCGAGATCAGCTGGCACTCGCCCCGGATCGGGGCCGCCGTGCCGTTGCTGATCTCGGCGACCAGGTCGGCGGCACCGCCGGGCGGGAGCCGCACCGTGGCCGGCTGCAGCCGCAGCCCGGCCTCGGCCACCTCCCTTTGCTCGTCCTCGGCGATCAGCGGCAGCAGTTCGGCCAGCGGCAGGTCCAGCCGGGGAGAGGCCGGTTCGCCCACGGTGACCAGCGCCGCGTCCTCCAGCACCTGGCCCAGGCCGTCGCGGATGGCGGCGGCCAGGTAGTAGCGTCCCGCCGCGGCGCCGGGCTCGGCCCGCACCGCCACGTCCCAGCAGGCGTGGCCACCGGCGGCCAGCTCGTAGCGGGGCGGATGGCCCAGGGACGCCGCCAGCCCGGCCGGGACGTCCAGGGTGACCTCGCCGCTGGCCGGCTCAGGCCCGCAGGCGACGGTCAGCCGCAGCGTGCCGGTGCCGCCCGGGCCGAGCGCGAGCCGGCCGGGGGACAGGTGCACCGCCACCGGCAGGTTCCCGGCCGGGGCCGGGCCCTTGCCGTGCAGCCAGTACCGGGTGAAGACCGGCTGGGCCGGCTCGGGC
This sequence comes from Streptosporangiaceae bacterium, assembly GCA_036522155.1. Lineage (GTDB taxonomy): Bacteria > Actinomycetota > Actinomycetes > Streptosporangiales > Streptosporangiaceae > UBA9676. The sequence continues at coordinate 32,295 of DATDGI010000385.1, read as the reverse complement.
GGTGAGGGGGCACCGGCGCCCGGCGGCACGGCGCCCGGCGGCACGGCGTTTGGCGGCATGGCGCCCGGCGCCGTGGCCAGCACCAGCGTGACCTGGCCGGCGCCCGGCACCGGCACCACGGTGCCCTCCGGGGTGGCCGGCAGGGGCGGGCCGTCGGCCTCCTCCAGCAGGTCGGTGAGGTGGGCACCGGTGGCACCGGCGGACAGGCTGACCAGGGCGGGCCCGCTCCGGCCGGCCAGATCGCGCAGCCGAACGGTCACCCCGGCGGCCCGGTCCGGCGGCCCCGGCCGTCCCGACGCGAGCGGGTTGCCGCGCGGCTTGAGCGTGGCCAGGGCCGCCGCCGGGCGGTCATGACCCGGGCTGGTGACCGCACACAGGCTGGCGGCGGGCGGCAGCGGCCCGGCGTGTTCCCCGGTCTCCGCGGTGAGCAGGTCGTGGTTGTACTCCTGGCCGGCCAGGCCGAAGCCGGCCTCGCGCCAGTCGCCCGCCCCGGCGGCGAGCGCGTACTCGAACGTGTGGCTCCAGTGCTGCCAGGCGAAGCTGCTCCCGTCTGGGACGGTGCGGTGCGGCCCGTCGATCCACACCCCGGCCGGCCAGGCGCTGCTGGCGCGCATCAGCCCGATGTGCAGCGTGCCGTCCGGGGTGACCAGGCTGCCCGGGGTGCCCCGGTTGAGCAGCGCCACCACGTGCCCGGCCAGCGGCGGGTCCGGCGGCGGCGCCAGCAGGGCCGCCTCGATCACCGGCCCGGCCAGGTCGCGGGCCAGCTCGCCGATCGCCGCGGTCAGGTCGGGACCGGTCACGATCAGCACCGGCAGGTCGCGCTCGCCCCGGACGTCGGCGCTGGGCCGGAACACCTCGGCCCGCGGGCGGGCGCCGGGCACCCAGATCCTGCGCTCCCCGGCGGCCAGCCGGGCGGTCAGGCTGGCCGCCTGCGCCGGCTCCAGCGCGGCGAGCAGCCGCGCGGTCCACGGGTTGGCGTCCGGGCCGCCCAGCGCGATCCGGCAGTCGGGCAGGTTGGAGTCGAGGTCGAGTGCGCCGTAGCGGGGGCTGTCCGGCTGGCCGCAGGTGGCGGTCACCCCCTGCCCGGCCAGCGCCGCCAGCAGGTCGCGGACCGCCGGATCGGACCCGGGTGCGATCACCTCGGCCACCCCCACCGGCCAGGCCTGGCCATCGGCCACCACCCGGACGGCCGAGCCCAGGCCGAACCATTCGTGGGCCGGGTTGTCGAGGGTGAACGCGTGCTCGGCCACGTCCGCGTCGGCGGTGCCGAACGGCCTGCCCACCACCGCCGTCGCCGCCTGGTAGAGCGGCAGCGCCCCCGGCACGTCGGCCGGGAAGCGGACCCGCAGCAGCGCGTCCTGGCCGATCGAGCCGTCCACGTGGGTGCGGAACTGGACCCGGTCCAGGCCGTCCCACAGGGTCGTCTCCTGGGTCACCCGCAGGCCGCCGAGGGTGAACTCGGCCACCAGCCGGGACCCGGCCGGGCAGCTTTCGGCCCGCACCGCCGCCGGGCCGGCCGCCGAGCCGGTGCCCGCGCCCGTGGGCGACAGCAGCCACGGCCCCTCACCCCAGCGCGGGTGGTAGTCGTACTCGGGCTGGAGCACCAGCTCGTTACCGAGGCCACGGAGCAGTTCGGTGCCCGTCCGGCGGTCGAGGATGGAGGTGAGCGCGCCGCCGCGGGCCGGGTCGGCCTCGATCGCGAACGTCTCGTTCCCGATCGAGGTGCCCGGGGTGGCGGTCCAGCCCCCGGCGCCTGGGCCGGGGGCCGGGCACGCCCAGTACGTCCGGTAGCCCGCCGCGGGCACCGGGCCGGCCAGGAAGGTGAGGGCCACCTCGGCCAGGGTGCCGTCGGCGTGGCGCCGCACCCCTTCGGCCAGGAAGGGCACGTCGTGGCCGGTCTCGTCGCGCAGGGCCAGCCACGGCAGGCCCGGCTCGGTGACCGCGAGGCCGATGGTGGCCAGCCCTGACCGCGGCCAGGACAGCGGGTTGACCACGACCACCGGCCGTGATGTGCCGGTGATGGCCGCCGGCGGCCGGGTGTCCGCCAGCGAAGCCAGGTAGGCCACGGCGTCGCGGCGGGCCGCGTCGCCACGCTCGAAGGCTTCCCGCCACCCGGCGAGCAGATCCAGGTAGACCTGATCGGACTCGGTGCCGGTGATCGCGTCGTGGTGGGCGCCGTAGGCCAGCAGCCGCCACGCCTTGTCCAGCGATGCGGCCGGGTACTCCGCGCCCGCCAGCCAGGCCAGCGTGGCCAGCCGCTCACCGTCCAGCGCCGCCACCTCGGCCGCCCGCTGCGCCTGCTTGGTGTCGATGTAGGAGACGTCCTTGCCGGGATAGACCGGGTTCATGTCCCTGGTCTGCGGGGCCAGCCAGATCCCGCGGTCGGCCGCCTCGGCGCGGACGGCGGCGAAGAACTCCCGCGGCAGGGCGGTGACGCAGCGCGGCCAGACGTAGCGGGCGGCGAAGTCGCGGTGCAGCGCGGTCGCCCACCGGGCCGGGATCACGTGGTCGGCGCCGACCGGCAGCAGCACGTTCCTGGTGGCGGCGACCGGGGCCAGCAGCGCGAGCTGGCCCAGCACCTCGGCCTGCGCCGCGGCCAGGTCGGCCGCCTGGTGCACGCCCCAGCCGGCCCCGTAGTGGTTGGCCATGTAACTGGTCAGCAGGCCGCTGCCGTCCGGGGACAGCCATTCGAACTCGGTGGCGAACTGCATCCGGCGGTTGTCGCCGACCGTCCGCCACGGCCCCCACTGGTGGAACGGCCCGCGGGCCCACGCCGACGAGGTCAGCCCGGCCGCGGCCATCAGCCCGGGATACCCGGGGTCGAACCCGAACGCGTCCAGCATCCAGGCGCTGCGCGGGTCGCCGCCGAACACGTCACGCTGGGCGCCGATGCCGTAGACGGCGTTGCGGATGGTGGACTCGGCGCAGGTCAGGTTGGTGTTCGGCTCGTTGTAGTTGCCGCCGACCAGCTCGATCCGGCCGGCCGCCAGGAAGGCGCGCAGGTCGGCCCGGTCCTCCGGGTGGGCGTCGAAATACGGCTTGAGGTAGTCGATCTCGGCCAGCACGAACTTGTAGTCCGGGTCGGCCCGGGCGGCGTCCAAGTGCAGCCGCACCAGCTCGAACGCGGTGCGGACCTCCGGCAGCTGCCCGTCCTCGCCGGGCAGCAGCAGCCGGGACTGGGTGAACTGGCCCTGGGTGTTCCACCACACCGGGTCGTAGTGGAAGTGGCTGATCAGCCATACCGTCCAGCCCGGCTCGGCGGCGGTGAGCGTCACCTGGTGCTCGGCGCGCCCGGTCTCGCTCTCGGCGATGACCGTGACCGGCAGCGAGCTGCCAGGCCCGTGCGGCGCGGCCACCTCGACCGGCACCTCGGCCACCTGGCTGGCACCCTCGGCCAGATCGATACGCAACGGCTGCGGCGTGCGGACCCCCGCTCCTGCCACCCGGACGGTGACCGGGCCCGCGGCCGCGGGCAGCACCGTCACCCGCACGAGCTGGAGCGGCTGGCTGGCCGTCCCGGCGAACAGCATGGTCGATTCGGCCGCGGTGATGCGCATGCCGCCATCGTAAATCCAGTTGCCGAAACAACCCTTTCGAGCGTAGGCTTTCGAAACGTGTCTTCCGAAGAACTTGACCTGACCGCAGCCGAGCTGGACACCGCCGACGGTGCCATGCCCGACCACAAGATCACCGATGCCCGGGCGATGCGCGCGCTGGCCCATCCGGTCCGGCTCGCCCTGCTGGAGGCGCTGGTCCACGCCGGCACGCTGACCGCGACCCAGGCCAGCGAACTGCTCGGGGAGAGCCCCGCCAACTGCGCCTTCCACCTGCGCACGCTGGCCAAGTACGGCTACGTGGTGGAGGCGGGCGGTGGCAAGGGGCGGGAGCGCCCGTGGCGGCGGGCCCACACGTCGCTGCAGATCACCACCGAACAGGACGACCCGGTGGCGGCGATGGCCGCCGACGAACTCGGCCAGTGGTGGCTGTCCGCGATGCTGGACCGGGCCCGCTCGGCATTCTCGCGGCGCGGGACCTGGCCGGCCGCGTGGCAGCACAACGACCTGACCGGCCAGAGCGAGATGATCGTTTACGCGACCATCGACGAGGCCAACGAGATCGCCGCCGAGACCGAGCAGATCTTCCGCCGCTTCCACGACCGGCTGGACAATCCCGAGCGCAGGCCGGACGGCGCCATGCCGATCGAGATCCTGGTCTTCTCCTACCCGCTGCTGCATCTGGCCGCCCGGCCGGATCCCGAGTAACCCCCTGCATCTGGCGAGGAGCCCGTCATGTACCCCGAGAACGCACGGATCATCGCTGGCCAGCGGTGGGCGGAGCTGGCCCATAGCCGGCGCCGGAGCCGCCGCCGCGACGCCCCGCCACCGCCGCCGCCGCCCGCGGTCACCGAACCCGGTGTGTTCCTGGCCGGGCCGGACGCGTTCGGGTTCCGCAGCTACCTGACCCGGGCCGAGGCGCGCAAGCTGGCGGCGGACTGGACCGGGCTGCTGAGCCAGTTCGCCGACCGGGTGGACGATCCGGCCCTGCGGCCGGACGGCGCCGTCCCGTTCGGGCTGGTGGTGCTGGGCGGGCCGGTGCCGGAACTGGCCGGCGTGGACGACTGACGTGCGCCGCCTGTTCGCGCACCGGGACGCGCGGCTCTACCTCACCGGGCAGGCGCTGTCGACGATCGGGGACAGCGCGCTGTGGCTGGCCATGGCCATCTGGGTGAAGATCCTCACCGGCAGCAACAGCCAGGCCGGGCTGGTGTTCTTCGCATTCACCTGCGGCGTCCTGCTGTCGCCGGTGACCGGGCTGATCGCCGATCGGCTGCGGCGCCGGCCGCTGCTGATCGCGACCAACCTCGCCGCCGCGGCGGGGGTCTGCGCCCTGCTGCTGGTGCACGGGCGGGGCCAGATCTGGCTGATCTACCTGATCATGTTCGGCTACGGGGTGGCGAACACGCTCATCACGTCGGCCCAGACGGCGCTGCTGGCGGTTTTGCTGCCGGCCGACCTGCTGGGCGAGGCGAACTCGGTGCTCGAGATCGCGTCCCAGGGCTTCCGGCTGATCACCCCGCTGGTCGGGGCGGGCCTGCTCGCCTTGGTGGGGCCGGCACCGGTCATCTTGCTGGACGCGGGCACGTTCCTGGCGGCGGCCGGGCTGACCACGGCCCTGCGCATCAGGGAACCGGCGCCCGCGCCGGTGGCCGGGCGCTGGCGGGCGGAGTTCACCGCCGGTATCTCGCATATCACCCATACCGCGGCGCTGCGGCGGCTGCTGGTCAGCGGCGTCATCGCGCTGCTGGTGTTCGGCTTCTTCGAGACCGTCCCGTTCGCGGTGACCGGGCAGGGGCTGCACCGCTCCCCGGTCTTCCTTGGGGTGCTGGAGGCGGTGATGGGAGCCGGTGCCCTGGCCGGCGGGGCGGTGGCCGCGATCGTCATGCGCCACACCAGCGAGCGGGCGCTGGTGGCGCTGGCCCTGATGGGCTGCGCGTCCGCCTGCCTGCTGCTCATGCCCGGCTCGCTGCCGGTGGTGCTGGCCGGCATGGCGCTGCTCGGCCTGTCCGTCGTCTGGGTCAACGTGGGGGCGCTCACGCTGATCCAGCGCCGGACCCCCGCGCCCCTGCTGGGCCGGGTCGATGCCGCGCTGATGGCGGCGATCACCATCCCGCAGATGGTGTCCATCGCGCTCGGCGCCGCGCTGATCGCCGTGGTCAACTACCGGGTCCTGCTGATGGTGATGGCGGCGGTCACCGTGGTGTCGGCCGGATACCTGGTGGGCAAGCCCGATCCGGCCTATCCGGCAATCGCGGGCATCGACGGGTAAGATCGCCTCAGATTTCTGTCGGCGGAGGGCGGGCCGCCCCGCGCGCAGAGCGGAGCGAGGTGCCGATGAGCGATTCCCCGGTGACCCTGCGGGATGTCGCGGCACGGGCTGGGGTGCACCCGGCCACAGCTTCCCGTGCGCTCAACCCGGAGACCCGGCCGCTGGTCCGCGAGGACACCGCCCGCCGGGTGCTTGACGCGGCCGAGACGCTCGGCTACCACCCGAACCAGGTGGCGCGCAGCCTCCGGACCAGGCGCTCGCGCACCATTGGTGTGATCATCCCGGACCTGACCAACCCGCTGTTCCCGCCCATCGTGCGGGGCCTTGAGGACCGGCTGGCGGCGGCCGGCTATGTCGCCCTGATCGGCAACACCGACGGCGACGGTGAGCGCGAGCGGCTGATCTTCAGCCAGATGCGGGCCCGGCACGTGGACGGGATCGTGCTCGCCACCGCGCACCTGAGTGATCCGCTGCTGGCGGACGCGGCCCGGGCGGGCCTGCCGGTGGTGCTGATGAACCGGATGGCCGAGGATCACAGCCTGCCGTCGGTCTCGGTCGACAACGAGCGCGGCATGCGGATGGTGGTCGCGCACCTGGCCGGCGAGGGTCACCGGCGCATCGCCCACATCGCCGGGCCGCAGGAACTGTCCACCGGGCTGAACCGTTACCGCGGCTTCGTGTCGGCGATGGAGGCGCACCGGCTGGTCGCCGACCCGGATCTGATCGTCTCCGCCAAGGCCTTCTCGATCGAGGAAGGGCTGCGCTGCACCCGGGTGCTGCTGGACCGGAGCGGCGGCTTTACCGCGCTGGCGGCGGCGAACGACATGCTGGCCGTCGGCTGCCTGGCCGCGCTGGAGGAGGCCGGGCTGGCCTGCCCGGCCGATCTGTCGGTGGTCGGGTTCAACGACATGCCGTTCATCGACCGGCTGCGCCCGCCGCTCACCACCATCCGGTTCCCCCACTACCAGCTCGGCACCGAGGCGGCGCAACTGCTGCTGGAGCGGCTCAGCGGCCAGGGCGGCCCGGTCAAGGTGCTCTACCTGGCCCCGGAGCTCGTTGTCCGGGGATCAACCGCGCCTTGTCAGCAGATCACCTGAACGGCTGCACACGATTGCGTTAAGGTGACCCGATAGCGGCGGCTTTGGCGGACGGCGACGCGCGGGGTTCATCCCCGCTCTGGCCGCGGCCCAGAAGGTAACAGCTTGGAAACATACGATTGACACCGGGGACCGGCGTGAGCGAGGCTGCTCCCTGCAAACGATTGTTAGAGGGTGAATGCATGGCCGGGGAGGGTGCCGAGCACCGGCTTGGCTGGCTGGGGACCGGCCGGATGGGCTCTGTACTGGTCCGGCGGCTGCTGGCCGGCGGCTGCGAGGTGGCCGTCTACAACCGGACCAGGGCGAAGGCTGAGCCGCTCGCCGCGGATGGGGCGGTGATCGCAGGTTCCGCCGCGGATCTCGCCGACCGGGACATCGTGTTCGCCACCGTCGGAACCCCGCAGGACCTGCTGGACGCGGTGCTCGGGCCGGGCGGCCTGATCTCCGGCGGCGGCGCCCCGAAGATCGTGGTGGACGCCTCCACCATCTCGGTGGAAGCCTCCCGGCAGGTGCGCGAGCGGCTGGCCGCCCACGGCACCGAGCTGCTGGCGGCACCGGTGATGGGCAACCCCAAGGTGGCCGAGGTCGGCCGGCTCACCCTGGCCGTATCCGGGCCCCGGTCGGCGTTCGACACCGCACAGCCCTATCTGGACCTGCTCGGCTCCGGGGCGACCTATGTGGGCGAGGGCGAACTCGCCCGAACGGTAAAGATTTGCCACAACCTCTTCCTGGGGGTGGTAACCCAATCCTTGGCGGAAGTCACGATCCTGGCCCAGAAGAGCGGCATCAGCCGGGAGGCGTTCCTGGCTTGCCTCAACAACAGCGTGATGGGTTCGACGTTCACTCGTTACAAATCACCAGCCTTTGTCAACCTTGACTTCCACCCGACCTTCACCGCCACCTTGCTGCGCAAGGATTTCGACCTCGGGCTGGCCGCGGCCCGGGATCGGGAGGTCCCACTGCCAGTGGCCGCACTGGTGCACCAGATCATCCAGGGTCTGATAGGCATGGGCCGGGGTGATGACGACTTCGCAGCCCTGATCGAATTGGAGGCATTGAGCTCGGGCCTGGAGCTGGTCAGCGAGAATGCGGACATCTCCGACGGACTCGGCCCAGCCCACGCGAACAACGCAAATGCAGTACGGTGAGGCCCCGGCACCACAATCAGTCGCCGGCCGCTGATCCGCCATCCCGGACACCTCGTCGCCGAGGCACTTGCCCCGGGCACCGCAGGCGACCGGCTATTCAATCGGCCATTCATGAACTGGAAGGAGGAACCGGATGAGACCTCACGGCACCCGGTTCTTGGCGCTCACGGCCGTTGCCGCCAGCGCGGCAATGATTCTGGCCGCCTGCAGCAGCAGTAGCAGCAGCGGCACCTCAAGCACCAGTAGCAAGACGCCGATCGTGATCGGCACCTCGCTCTCGCTGACCGGTGACTTCTCCGTCGACGGCCAGGCCTTCGAGCGCGGCTACAAGCTGTGGGTGACGGACATCAACAAGGCCGGCGGCCTGCTCGGCCACAAGGTCACGCTGAAGATCCTGAACGACAACAGCGACCCGGGCACGGTCACCACCAACTACACCCAGCTGATCAGCACCGACCACGCGGCGTTCGTGTTCGGGCCGTTCTCCACGCTGCTGACCGCCCCGTCCGCTCAGGTAGCGGCGCGTTACCACTACGCCTTCATCGAGGGGGCCGGCGGCGGGCCGCTGGTGTTCTCGCTGAAGCTGCCCAACCTGTTCGCGGTCAGCCCGCCGGTCATCGACCAGCTGGTGCCGTTCGCCAACTGGGTTGTCTCGCTGCCGGCCAGCCAGCGGCCGAAGACCGCTGCCTACCCGATGGTGACCGACCCGTTCGCCGTCCCCATGGTCCAGACCGCGCAGGCGATCCTGCAGAAGGCCGGGATCAAGACGGTGTACTCCAAGGTGTTCCCGGCGGAGAACCCCGCCTACAAGGCGGGCGCCGACCAGATCGCCGCGCTGAAGCCCGACATGGTGGTCATCGGGTCGCCGGATGTCCCTGGCGTCCAGTCGATCATGCAGGCGTTCGAGCAGCAGCACTTCGACCCGAAGATCCTGGCCGCCTCGGCGGGCCCGGACCAGGGCGCCGCGTTCCTCAGCGCGGTCGGGGCCACCAACGCCACCGGCACCATGGTGCCCAACGGCTGGTACCCCGGCTACAACAACCCGCTGAGCCACACGTTCGTTAGCTCCTACAACACCACGTACGGCGGCACGCCGGCGGACATCAACGCCGACGCGGCCGAGGCCTACTCGGTCGGCGATACGCTCGCCGCCGCGGTCAAGGCGACCAACAGCCTGTCCAACGCGAAGGTCATCACCTACCTGCACAGTGGCGTGACCATCCAGACGGTGCAGGGCCCGGCCCAGTTCAACAGCATTGGCGAGAACATCGTGGCCGCGCACTTCATCTTCCAGTGGCAGACGGGTTCGAAGTTCGTGCAGGTGCTGCCGGCCAACGCGACCGGCTCGGTGGCGATCCTCAACCCCAAGCCCGCCTGGGGCAAGGGCTGATCTGATGGTGCGCGGGGCGGCCCAGCCGCCCCGCGCACCATCTGGTTCGGAACGGAGGGACTGACATGAGGCGCCCGAGCGCCCGGACCGCGCTGTGCGCGGCATTCGCCATCATGGCCGCCTCGGCCGTAGCCGGCTGCGGCGGCATCACCGCCACCGGCAGCGGCAACTCAGGCACGCTGGCCGGGCCCACCGGCAAACCCATCACCATCGGCTTCTCTGAGCCGCTGACCGGCGCGTTCCAGACCGACGGCGAGGCCAGCCTGAAGGGCTACCAGCTGTGGGCCGCCGACGTGAACAGCCACGGCGGGATCCTCGGCCGCCCGGTCAAGCTGGTCTACCTCAACAACAACAGCGACCCCAACACCACCACCAGGACCTACACCAAGCTCATCACCCAGGACCACGTCGACTTCGTGGTGGGCCCGTTCTCCACCCTGCTCACCAAGCCGGCGGCACAGGTGGCGAAGCAGTATCACCGCGCGTTCGTCGAGGGTTCGGGCGGCGGGGTGTCCATATATACCCTGGGCTATGACAATCTGTTCGCGGTCAGCGCACCGGTGCTCGACCAGCTGGCGCCGTTCGCCAACTGGGTCAAGTCGCTCACCGGGCCCAACCGGCCGAAGACCGCCGCCTACGCGATGGTCAGCGACCCGTTCGCCGACCCGCCGGTCCAGTTCGCCCAGGGCATCCTGCAGAAGGCCGGGATCACTACCGTCTTCAACGACGCCAACAACGCGATCAACGGCGGCGCCAAACCCCTCTCGCCCGCGGCCCTGACCGCGGCGATCAAGGCGACCGCCCAGCAGGTGGCGGCCAAGAACCCGGACGTCGTCCTGCTCGGGACGGTGGACGTGCCCTCGCTGGCCACGTTCATCAACGAGTTCCGCGCGCTCAAGTTCAACCCGAAGATGATCATCGCCACCTCCGGCCCGGACCAGGGCCAGACCTTCCTGAGCGCGGTGGGCAACGGGAACTCCACCGGGATCATGGTCCCCGACGGCTGGTACGGCAACTTCCCTGACTCGCTCAACCACGTGATGGTGCAGGAGTACATCGCCAAGTACGGCGGCACCGCGGCCGACATCAACGCCGACGTGGCCGAGTCCTACTCCTCCGGCGAGGTGCTGGCCGACGCGATCACCGCGGTCGGGCTCAGCCAGCAGAAGATCATCACCTACCTGCACAGCGGCGTGGTGCTGAACACGGTGCAGGGACTGGCCCAGTGGGGCCGGGGGCCGGGCGGCGTCAACCTCAAGAGCGTCAACGCCACCTCCATCTTCCAGTGGCAGAACGGCGGTACCCGGTTCGTGAAGGTGCTGCCGCTGGGCGGCGACGCGGTCACGATCAGGCCGGTCAAGCCAGCGTGGGTGGGCTGAACAGCAGGGAACGCAGCCGGAATGGGTATGCACAGCAGGTGAACGGAGTTATGCACTGACATGGGTACTTTCCTCCGCGCGGTAACCGACGGAGTGCTCGAAGGTGGTGTCTACGGCCTGATGGCGGTCGGGCTGACACTGATCTTTGGTGTGCTCGACATCATCAACATCGCCCAGGGCATCATGGTCGTGCTCGGCGCCTATCTCACCTATGTGCTGTGGACCCATCTGCACATCGACCAGTTCGTTGGCCTGCTGATCACCATCCCGGCCATGTTCATCCTCGGGGTGGCGGTCCAGTACCTGTTTATCCGGCCGCTGCGGGGCCGCGAACGCACGTCCATGTCACTGCTCGCCTGCTACGCGGTGGCGATCATCATCGAGGGGGTGCTGTACCAGATCTTCGGGTCGAACTACGTGTCGTACACCGATTACTGGACCAGCCCGCAGGCCACGGTGGAGATCGGCGGGTACTACCTCCCGTACATCTACCTGTTCGGCTTCGCGCTCGCGGTGCTGTTCGTGGTGCTGATCTACTGGATGCTGTACCGGACCCAGTTCGGCCGCAGCATCCGGGCCACCATGCAGGATCACACCGCGGCCCGGCTGATCGGCATCGACGTGAACCGGGTCGCCGCGCTCACGTTCGGCATCGCGGTGGCGGTGACCGCGGCCGGTGGCATGGTGTACGGGACCACCACGGCGTTCAACCCCAACACCGGCTATGACCTGATTTCCCGGCTGCTGGCCATCATCGTGCTCGGCGGCATGGGCAGCATCGGCGGTGCGCTCGGGGCGGCCGTGCTCATGATCACGGTCGAGTCGCTGGTGGACGTGTACTGGAACCCGCAATGGTCGGTGGTGGTGTTCTACGCCGTGCTCGTGCTGGTGCTCGTCTTCCGGCCGCAGGGCATGTTCGGGCGCAAAGAGGCGAGGGCGCAATGAAGCCCGCTGTCCTCTGGCGCGGCGGGAGCCTGGTCGCGCTGGTGGCGGTGGCCGCCGCCGTCCCGCTGCTCAACAACCCCCTGGTCACCAACGTGGGCGTGTTCGTGCTGATGTACGTCGGCTCGGCGGTGGCCTGGAACATCTTCTCCGGGTTCACCGGCTACATCTCGCTGGGTGCCGCCGTCTTCTTCGGGACCGGGGTGTACACGACCGCGCTGCTCACCGAGCACCTGAAGCTGAACGGCGGGGCGGTGTTCGCGACCTACCCGCTGGGCGGGCTGGCCGCCGCCGTGATCGCGGTGCCGTTCGGGCTGATCGCGCTGCGGGTCCGCCGGCACACGTTCGTCGTGGTCACCATCGCGTTCTTCTTCATCTTCCAGCTCATGGCCTACGACTTCAGCTGGACCGGCGGCACGCTCGGGATCCTGGGGCCGATCGTCAACTGGGATCCGAATACGTTCTACAACCCCTTCTACTACACCGCCCTGATCGTGGCGGTCGGGTCGGCCGTGCTGGCGTGGGCGATCTGGGGCTCACGCTTCGGCCTCCAGCTCCGGGCGATCAGGGACGACGAGGACCGGGCCCGCGGGCTCGGGGTCAAGACCATGCGGGTGAAGCTGACCGCCTTCGTGATCTCGGCGTTCCCCATGGGAATCCTGGGCGGGCTCTACTTCTTCCTGCAGGGGCAGGCGCTGCCCGAGTACGCGTTCAACCCGTTCTATGACCTGACCCTCGCCCTGATGTCCTTCCTCGGGGGATTCGGCACCCTGTCCGGGCCCATCTTTGGCGCCCTGCTGCTTGAGCCCTATCTCGGGTACGCCCAGTACCAGGTGACCAACGCGTACGTGGCCGAGGTGGTGCTGGGCGCGCTGTTCCTGGCCGTGATCATCTTCCTGCCGCGCGGCATCCTGCCGACGGTCGGGGAGAAGTTCACCTCCTGGCGGGTCGCCTGGGTCCGGCGGAGCGCCGGGGCCCAGGCCGCCCCGGCCGAGCCGGCCGGAGCGTCGCCGGCGGCGGATGCGGTGAAGACCGGCGCGGCCGGATCCGGCGCGCCCGGCGGCGGGAGCCAGCGATGACCGTACTGCTGCGGACCGAGGGCGTCAGCAAGGCCTTTGGCGGCGTTCAGGCCCTGGACGACTGCACGCTCCAGGTCGAGGAGGGCAGCATCGCCGGGCTGATCGGGCCGAATGGTTCCGGGAAGACCACGCTGTTCAACATGATCACGGGGTATGGGCGGGTCGACAGCGGCGATGTCTTTCTGAACGATGCCAAGATCACGAACTTCACCCCGGACCGGGTCTTCGCGCTCGGGATCGGCCGGACCTTCCAGCTGACCCGGGTCTTCTCCCGGCTCACGGTCATGGAGAACATGATCGTGGCCGCCCACACCAAGGACCGGTCCGGCCACCACGGTGACAAGCGCACCCGTAACCCGTTCGCCCGGGCGGGCGGCCCGGTCACCCGGCGGCGGGCGATGGAACTGCTGGAGTTCACCGGCATCGCCAAGCTCGCCGGGGACCGCGCGGAAACCCTGTCCTACGGCCAGCGCAAGCTGCTCGAACTGTCCTATGTGCTGATCGCCGAGCCGGAGATCATCCTGCTCGACGAGCCGGCCGGCGGGGTGAACCCGACCCTGATCGGCACCATCTCGGACCGGATACGGGAGCTGAACCGGCAGGGCACCACGTTCCTCATCGTGGAGCACAACATGGAGTTCGTGATGGGCCTGTGCGACCAGGTGACCGTTCTCGACAACGGCAACCCGGTGGTGACCGGCCCGCCGGACGTGATCCGCAACGACCGTCGGGTGCTTGACGCCTACCTCGGGACCGCGGAGGAAGACGATGACGCAGCCTGAGGCGGGCGCGCCCGCGCTCGTGGTGTCCGAGGTGGTGGCCGGCTACGGCGGCGGCGACGTGCTGCGCGGGGTGTCGCTGGAGGTCATGCAGGGTGGCATCACCTGCGTGGTGGGCCCGAACGGGGCCGGCAAGTCGACCCTGCTGAGCACGATCAGCGGCCTGCTCCGGCCGCGGCTGGGCGAGGTGATCCTGCACGGCGAGAAGCTGACCGGGAAGAGCCCGCGGCAGATCCTCCAGGCCGGCGTGGTCCAGGTCCCGCAGAACCACAGCCTGTTCCGGGAGATGACGGTCAGGGAGAACATCCGGCTTGGCGGCTACATCCTGCGCGAGCGGGGCCTGCCCGACCGGCGGCTGGCCCGGGTGCTGGAGATGTTTCCCCAGGTCACCGAGTGGCTGGACAAGAAGGCTGGCAGCCTGTCCGGTGGCCAGCAGCGGCTGGTCGAGTTCGCCCGCGGCCAGATGCTGGATCCGAAGCTGGTCATCCTGGACGAGCCGTCGATGGGGCTGGCGCCCAAGGTGCTCAAGTCCGTCTTCGACGCCATCAGGATGATGCACGCCCAGGGCAAGACCATCCTGCTGGTCGAGCAGAACGCGCGGGCCGGGCTGCGGCTGTCCACCCACGGGGTGGTCATGGAGAACGGCATCGTGCGGCTGGCCGGCACCGGCCAGGAGGTGCTGGAACACCCCGAGATCGGCGCGCTCTACCTGGGTGGCGCGGTGGCGGCCGGCAATGGCAGCAACGGCGCCAGTCCCGCGCCGGGAGCCGCCCGTTGATCATCGACACCCACTGCCATGTCATCGTGGAGGAGATGACCGCTGGCACGGTGCCGGAGCACTGGCGGCCGGCGGTCAGCCGGGCGAACGGGCATTACCAGCTCGGCTTCCGCGGGCGCGAGATCAACTCGGTGACCAGCGAGTTCACCGACATCCCGGTGATGCTCGCGCAGGCGGCCGCGACCGGGGTGGACCACCTGCTGCTGTCCCCGTGGATCAACCTGGTGCCGGTGGACGCCGGGCCGGCCGAGGCCCGGCTGATCTGCCAGGTGCAGAACGGCGCGCTGGCCGCGGCGGCGGCCGCCTTCCCGGGGCGGGTGACCGCGGTCGGCGCGGTGCCGCTCCAGGATCCGGCCGAGGCGGCCCGCCTGCTGCCGGAACTGATGGCCACCCCCGGGCTGTGCGGGGTGGAGGTCCCGGGCAGTGCCGGCGGCCGTTACCTGGGCGACGACGTCTTCGAGCCGTTCTGGGCGGCCGCCGAGGCGGCCGGGGCGCTGGTCTTCATCCACCCGGCCAGCCAGGGCCTCGGCCTGCCCGTGCTGGCCGGTTACTACCTGTGGAACTCGGTGGGGAACCCGCTGGAGACCGCGGTGACCGCGGCCCACATCGTGGTGTCCGGGGTGCTGGAGCGGCACCCGGACCTGCGGGTCCTGCTCGCCCACGGCGGCGGTGCGCTGCCGGTGGTGCGCGGACGGCTGCGCCGGGCGTTCGCGGTCAGGGCCGAGGCCAGCGCGCGCGCCCGGGCCGGCCCGGACGAATCGCTGCGCCGGTTCTACTACGACACCGTCACCCACGACCCCGGCCTGCTCGCCGACCTGGTTCGCTACGCCGGGGCCGGGCAGGTGGTGCTGGGCACCGACCGGCCGTTCGACATGGGCACCGACGACCCGGTGGACGAGGTGCGGGCGCTCGGGCTCGGCGCCGGTGAGGAGCTGGTGCTGGGCGGCAACGCCGCCCGGCTGCTCGGGATGGCGCGTGGCTGATCATGGCGGGGGGCTCCTCGCGGGACTGCTGGCCGAGCACGCGGTCCGGCACGTGTTCGGGGTACCCGGTGGCCAGACCCTCGCCCTCTACGACGGCCTGCTCGACCTGGCGCACGGCCCGGTCCACGTGCAGCTGCGCGATGAGCGGTCGGCCGCCTACGCCGCGGACGCCTATGCCCGGGTGACCGGGCAGGTGGGCGTCTGCGATGCCACGGTCGGGCCGGGCGCGGCCAAGCTCCCGTCCGGGCTGGCGGAAGCGCTCGGTGCCTCGGTCCCCGTGCTCGCGCTGGTCAGCGACCTGCCCGCGGGCCTGGCCCCGCACCGCTACCGGAGCGCGGCCTCCCAGGCGCTGGACCAGGCCGCGCTGCTGGCGCCGGTCACCAAGTGGCAGGCCACCGTGCCGGACGCGGCCACCATGCCGGCCCTGGTCCGGCAGGCGTTCCGGGAAGCCACCACCGGCCGGCCGGGTCCGGTGGCCCTGTTCCTCCCGCAGGACGTGCTGGACGGGCCCGCCGGGGTGGCGGCCGCCGAGGCCGCCACTGCGGGGGGTTCCGGGGGGTCGTCCCCCCGGGCCGGCACCGTGCGACAGGAGGGCAGCGGGCGGTTCGGGCGGTTCCCGGCGTTCCGGCCGGAACCCGCCGCCGACGACGTGGCCGAGGCGGTGACCGCGCTCCGGGCGGCGCGGCGGCCGTTCCTCCTGGCCGGGGGCGGGGTCATGCACTCGGCCGCGGGCGGCGAGCTGGCCGCGCTGGCGGAACGGCTGACCGCCGCGGTCGGCACCACCCTGACCGGCAAGGGCGCGATCGCCGAGGACCACCCGCTGAGCGTGGGCGTGACCGGCACCATGGGCACGTCGGCGGGCGCCGCCGCGCTGGCCGAGGCGGATCTGGTGCTGCTGGTGGGCAGCAAGGCCAGCGGCGGTGCCACCTTCGGCTGGACCCTGCCCCGGCCGGACCAGGCCGTCGTCCAGGTCGACCTGGACCCGGCCGAGCTGGGCCGGGCGTTCGGCTGGGCGGTGCCGGTGCTGGCCGACGCCCGGGCCGGGCTGCGGGCGCTGACGGCGGCGCTGGCCGGAGCCGGGGCGGGCGAGCCGGACCGCGCGCCCTGGCGCGCGCGGGTGGCGGAGCTGGCGGCGGCCTGGCGGGCCAGCCGGGACGGTGAGCGGGCCAGCGATGCCGTGCCGATCAGGCCGCAACGGGTGCTGGCCGACCTGGAGGCCGCGCTGGCCGCGGACGACGTGCTGATCTGTGACGCCAGCCTGGCCAGCGGCTGGGGCGGGGTGTACCGGGAGCAGCGGGTGGCGGGCCGGCGGATGCTGGCGCCGCGGGGGCAGGCGGGCCTGGGGTACGCGGTGCCCGCCGCGATCGGGGTGGCCCACGCCCGGCCCGCCGGGCGCGCCGTGGTGCTCACCGGCGACGGGGCGCTCGGCTACGCGGCGGGCGAGCTGGCCACCCTGGCCGAGCAGCGGCTGCCGGTCACCGTGGTGGTGCTGAACAACCGGTCCTGGGGCTGGATCCGCTGGTACCGGCGGATCAACTTCGGCCGGGCCTGGGAGGACGAGGACTTCGGCGACGTCGCGTTCGCCGACGTGGCCCGCGGCTTCGGGCTGGCCGGGTGGCGGGTCACCGAACCGGCCGGCCTGGCCGAAGCCCTGCGGGCGGCGCTGGCCGGGCCTGGCCCGGCCCTGGTCGATGTGGTGACCGACGCCTGGCAGACCCCCATCGCCGCCCACCGCCGGGCCGTCGCCGGCGGCACCACGACCGGATATGGAGGCTGACGATGCCCCGCCATCCCGACCGCCAGCTGGAGCGGCTGTCCCAGCCGGCCGCCGCCGCGCTGATCGCGGCCAGCGGCACCGCCGTCGCCGCCACCGGCAGCGTCGAGCAGCACGGCGGCCACCTGCCGCTGGGCACCGACGCGTTCGCCGCCGCCTCCATCGCCGAGCGCGTCGCCGCCCGGCTGGACACCGTGGTCGCCTCGCTCGGCCCGGTCGGGGTGGCCCATTACCACCTGTCCTGGCCCGGCACCCTGTCGCTGCGCCCGGCCACCCTGGGCGCGGTGCTGGTGGACGTGTGCGGCGGGCTTGGCGCGGCCGGCGCGCAGCGGATCGTGGTCGTCAACTGGCACGAGGGCAACAGCCCGGCGCTGCGGGTGGCCGCCGACGAGGCGCAGCGCACCCACGGGGTGCAGGTGGTAATCGCCGAGTCGCACGTGATCACCCACACGCTGTATCCGGACGAGATGGAGTTCACCCACGCCGGCTCGATGGAGACGGCCGCCGTGCTGGCCTACGACGCCTCGCTGGTGCGCCTGGCCGACGCGACCGAGCCGAGCGAGCGGGCGGCCGGGGAAGCGGCGCACGGGCTGTTCCGCCGCCCGGACGTGTACCCGGTGCTGCGGGACTTCCACCAGATCGCCGCCACCGGCTGGTACGGGCGGCCGGAGCGGGCCACGGCGGCGCGGGCGGAGGAGATCGCCGAGGCGGTGGCCGACCACGTGGTCGCCCGCGCCCGCGAGATCTGGGCCGCCCTGAAGGACGGCGGCGCATGATCCCGGGCACGATGCGGGCCGCGCTGCTGCGCGAGTTCGGCCAGCTGGCGGTCGAGGAGGTGCCCACCCCCGAGCCCGGGCCTGGCGAGGTGCTGGTCCGGGTCAAGGCGTGCGGGATCTGCGGCACCGACCTGAAGATCGTGGCCGGCGCGTACCAGGGCACCTGGCCGCCGGAGCTGCCGTTCATCATCGGGCACGAGTGGTCAGGGGAGGTGGCGGCGCTCGGGCCGGGCACCGAACGCAGCCCGCTGGCCGTGGGTGACCGGGTGGTGGCCGAGAATCACACCGGCTGCAGCCAGTGCCCGATGTGCCGGGCCGGCCGCTACAACCTGTGCGAGCGGGTCCGCGAGCCTGGCTTCAAGCTGTACGGGCACACCGCCCCAGGGGCGCTGGCCGAGTACGCGGTCCGGCCCGCCGTGGCCCTGCACAAGGTCCCTTCCCACGTCACCGACCTGGCCGCGGCCCTGGTCAATCAGGGTGCGCTGACCGTGCACGCGGCCCGCAGGGCCCGGCTCGGGCCCGGCGCGAGCGTGGCGGTCTTCGGGCCTGGGCTGCTCGGGCTGCTCATGCTCCAGGTGGCCAGGGCGGCCGGCGCCACCACGGTGATCATGGTGGGGCGAGGCCAGCGGCTGGCCGTCGCCCGTGACCTGGGGGCCACCACCATCGTCGACTACGAGGCGGGCGACCCGGTGGCCGGGGTGCGGGCCGCCACCGGCGGCCGCGGCGCGGACTGCGTGCTCGACTGCTCGGGGAACCCGGCGGTGATCGGCCAGCTGCTGCGGTCGGCCCGCCGCGGCGGCACCGTCGCGCTGCTCGGTCTGGCCGGGGGAGCGGTCGCCGAACTCCCGGTTGACCTGGTCACCCTCGACGAACTTGACGTGCTCGGGATACGGTCGAGCCCCAACGCCTACCCCGCCATGATCGCCTTGCTGGCTTCGGGTGCGGTCCGCACCGAGCCGCTGACCACCCACGTCTACCCGCTGGCCGAGGTCGCCGCCGCCTTCGGCGCCCTGGCCCGGCGGGAGGCCATCCGCCCGATCATCACCATGTGACCCCCCGGGAGCCCGCCATGCCCGTCATCGCTCACCCCGGCCAGCTGCCCGCCAGCACCGGCCCGGGCTGGCACCAGCAGGAATGGGCCAGCGCGGCGGTGTTCGGCGAGCCGGTGCCGATGGTGGCCCGCCGCCACCGGCTCGGGCCCGGCGCCACCAGCCCGGATCTCGTGCTCGGGGCGCGGGAGGCGTTCGGCTATGTGATCGCGGGCACCGGCACCGCGACGGCGGGCGGGGAGAGCTACCCGCTGGCCGCAGAGAGCGTGCTGTGGCTGGCCGGCTGCGACGGCCTGGCCCTGGCGCCCGGCCCGGAGGGCCTGGACCTGCTGGTGGCCGAGTCGGCGGGGGAGGGGGAGCCGGCGGCAGCGCCGTTGCGCAAGATATTCGCCGGCGGTGAACTGCCGCACCTGGCGTCCACCCGGGACACCCGGGACCGGCTGGATCTGGTCACCGACGACGTGCCGGTGGCGGCGGCCCGGATCCGGGCGGACCGGATCATCTACCACCCCGGCGACACCGCCGCCGCGCACTACCACAGCGACTGCCACCACGTGTTCTGCGTGCTGTCCGGTTCCGGGCTGCTCTACACCGACGACCAGGCGTCCCGGCTGGAGGCGGGGATGAGCGCGCTGGTCGGCCCGGGCGAGGTGCACTGGTTCGAAGACGACAAGGCGGAGAACTTCTCGTTCGTGGAGTTCTGGGCGCCGCCGCCCACCGGCACCGTCTGGACGGTGAGCGGGGACCGGTGCACCTGGGCGGCGGTCAGCTAGCCGTGGACGGCACCTTCGACGTCATCGTGGCCGGGGCCGGCCACAACGCGCTGATCGCCACCGCCTACCTGGCCCGGGCCGGGCTGCGCTGCCTGGTGCTCGAGGCGCGGCCGGAGATCGGCGGCGACACCAGCGTGGAGGAGATCCCGCTGCCCGGGTTCTGGCATGACTCCTGCTCGACCGCGCATTCGCTGTTCCACGCCAGCCCCATCTACGCCCGGGACGAGCTGCGGCTGTCCGAGCACGGGCTGGAGTACCTGCACCCGGACCCGGTCGCGCACGTGCCGCTGCCGGACGGCACCTGGGTCACCCAGTGGCGGGATCCGGAGCGGACCTGCGCGGAGCTGGCCAAGTTCTCCGCCCGTGACGCGGACGCGTTCCGGCGGCTGCTGGCCGACTACGAGGCGGTGGCGCCGCTGCTCACCGCGCACCGGTACACCCCGATCGGGTTCGGCCCCAGCCTGGCCGAGCGGCTGGCCGGCCATCCGCAGGGCCAGATCTGGCGGCGGCGGCTGGCCATGAGCTCCTGGGACATCATCCGCGACCAGTTCGAGGACTGGCACAACCAGGCCTACCTGCTGTGGATGGCCACCCAGACGGTGCAGCCCGCGGACCGGCCCGGCACCGGCATGCTGGCCTACTCGCTGGTGTACGGGCGGCAGCGGCACAGCTGGGCGGTGCCCAAGGGCGGCTCCGGGCAGCTGGTGTTCGCGCTGGCCCGGATGATCGAGGCGGCCGGGTCGGTGATCGTGCGCGGTGCCCAGGTCACCGACCTGGTGATCGAGGCCGGGAGGTGCACCGGGGTGCAGACCGCCGACGGCAGCCGGTACCGCGCCAGCCGGGCGGTGCTGTCCAGCATCCACGTCAAGCACCTGGTGGAGATGGCCAGCCCGGCCGCCTGGGGGGAGGACTTCCGGTACGGGGTGGCCACCTGGCGAGCCGGGGTGTCGCTGTTCGCCAGCTACTACGCGGTCACCGAGCCGCCGGCCTACCCCACCGACGACGGCCCGCTCCGGCCGCTGGCCAGCGGCACCGCCACCTCCCCGGAGCGGGAACTGCGGCTGGCGGCCGACTTCGAGTCCGGCTACGTGGACACCGAAGATCCGGCGCTGCTGATCCTGGCCGCCACCACCGCCGACCCGTCCCGGGCGCCGGCCGGGCAGCACACCCTGAAGATCGTCGGCATGTGCCCGTACGACCTGCCGGAAGGCCCGGAGCACTGGGACGACATCAAGGACGAGGTGGCCGACGCGCACCTGGCCCAGCTGCGCCGGTACGCGCCCAACCTGACCAGCGAGAAGATCCTGGGCCGGGTCGTGCGCAGCCCGCTCGACCTGGAGCGCTTCAACACGCACAACTGGCACGGCTCCTGCCACGGCGGCGATCTGTCCCCGGCGCAGGCGGACGAGCTGCGGCCGGTACCGGGCTGGGCCAGCCACCGGCTGCCCATTCCCGGGCTGTACCAGACCGGCGGCACCACCCATCCGGGTGGTTCGGTGTCCGGCGGGCCGGGCCGCAATGCCGCCGCCGTGCTCCTGCACGACCTGCTGGGGCGGTCGATCGACGAGGTGATCAGTGGATAACCGGCTTGAGTCGATGTACCGCCGGTTCACCTGGCGGATCCTGTCCAACTACGTGACTCCCTGGGAGTTCGAGCAGCTCAAAGCGCAGATCACCGGCTACGGGCAGTGGTGCGCGGCCTGGCGGGCGCACGCCGCCCGGCACGTCGAGCGGGGCGATGAGGCGCTGGCCGCCGGGCACACCGTCACCGCCGCCGACGCCTACCTGCGCGGCACCCTGGCCTATCACTGGGCCAGCTTCGTGTTCACCCACGACCAGGCCCAGTTCCGGGCCGCGCTGGCTGACATGGACGCGGCCCTGGCCAAGGCGGCACCGCTGCAGTCGCCGCCGGTGGAGCTGCTGACCGTACCGTTCGATGGGCTGTCGCTGCCCGGCTACCTGCGGGTGCCCGCCGGGGCGCGGCGGCCGCCGGTGGTGGTGCTGCTGCCGGGCGCCGACTCGGCCAAGGAGGAGCTGTACAACCTGGCCGACCACGTGGTGGCGCGGAGCCTGGCGGTGGCGGTCTTCGACGGCCCCGGCCAGGGGCCGGTCAGCTTCACCAGCAACCTGCGGCCCGACCAGGAGGTCGCGGTGCGGGCCATCCTGGACGTGGTGACGGCACGCCCCGAGGTGGACGGCGCGCGGGTCGCGGTCGGCGGCATCTCCTACGGCGGGCTGTTCTCGATCAGGACCGCGGCCGCCGACGAGCGGGTCCGGGCGGTGGTGTCGGTGTCGTCCTGGTACACCCCGGCCGGCCGGTTCGCCGAGATGGACGACCTGACCCGGCCCGGCCAGTACCTGCACCACGGCCCCGACCCGGCGGCCAACATGGCGGCCATCACGCTGGCCGGGGTGGCCGGCCGGGCGACCGCGCCGCTGCTGCAGGTATACGGCGGCAACGACCCCGGCTCACCGCCGTCCCACGCCGAGCGGATCGCGGCCGAATACGGCGGGCCGGTGACCACCGTGGTCTACCCCGAGGGGGTACATATCCTGAACAATGTCTGGAATGTCGCCCGGCCGCTCATCGCCGACTGGCTCGCCGACACCCTGTGACCAAGGAGAGCCATGGCGGATTACGGCCGGGCCGGGGCGAAGCAGGCGGCCCGGGAGCGGTTCACCGGGCTGTGGGCGGCCACCATCACCCCGTTCACCCCGGGCGGGGCGCTTGACGAGGCGGCGCTGCGGCGGGACCTGGACCGGCTCACCGGCGACCTCGGCGTGGACGGGATCTTCTGCGGCGGGGCGATGAGCGAGTTCTGGGCGCTGTCCGGGGCCGAGCGGCGGCGGCTGGTGGAGATCGTGGTGGACGGCTGCCGCGGCCGCTGCCCGGTGCTGGCGCACACCGGCCACCACAGCGCGGCCGAGACGATCGAGCTGACCCGGCACGCCGAGCAGGCCGGGGCCGACTTCGCGGTGGTCATCAACCCGTACTACCCGCCCGCCTCCGACGACGGCCTGTACGCCTGGTTCGAGCACGTGTGCGCGAACGTGGACATCGGGGTGTGGCTGTTCGACACCGGCTACTCCGGGGTGTCGCTGTCCACCGGGCTGATCACCCGGCTGGCGGGAATCGAGAACGTGTGCGGGATCAAGGTCGGCCGCCCGTACCCGCGTTATCTCGAACTGCTGGCGGCGGTGGGGGACCGGCTGCTGGTCTGCTCGCCGCACGAGGAGCACTGGCTGGCCGGCATGCGCGACCATGGCCAGCGGGTCTACATGTCGTCGGCCGCGCCGTACCTGTACCAGACGCCCAGCTGGCAGCCGATGCGTGACTACACAGCGGCGGCCCTGGCCGGGGACATGGCCAAGGCGGAGGAGATCTCGGCCACCCTGGACCCGGTGCGGGCGGTGGCGGCCCGGTGGCTGCGGGGCAGCGAGCGGCAGATCGACAGCATCGCCGCGATCAAGGCCTGGGCCGGCCTGTCCGGCCTGTCCGCCAGTGGTGTCCGGCCGCCGCTGGTCCCGCTCACGCCCGCCCGCCTGGATGAACTGGCCGCCGACCTGGCCGGGACGGGCCTGCTGGCCGGCCGGTGAGCAGCGGCCGGTGAGTTCCGTCAGCGGGCGAAGCTGGACGCTGTGATGAGGGCCTGCAGCCGCGCCTGGAACGCGGCCTCGGTGAGCGGGCCGCTGACGTCGAAGCGGAAGCGCTCGTGCTGCACACCGTTGCGGAAGGCGTCTTCCACGAACACGGCCGAGAAGCGGGCGGCCGCATAGCGGGGCAGCCAGCCGCGCGGGCCGGTCGAGGGCTGCGGCGTGCAGTAGGGACCATGGCAGGGCCGGTAGCCCAGAGCGCTGTACGGGACCACCCAGGCATGGGTATTCACCCGGCCGGGCAGCCTGGCCGCCAGTTCGGCCAGGCCTGAGCTGATCTCGCTGGTGACCCTGGCCTGATAGGCCCTGGTGGTCTCGCCAGGGACCCGGCACGGGTAGAAGTAAGGGCAGGTCCGCGAGTAGGTCTGCGGGAAGTGACCGCTGGCCCCGGCCTCAAGCGCGAACGAGTAGACGCGGGGGCTGAGGCCGCGCAACTGCTTCCAGGTCAGGTCCCAGCCGTAGTTGTCCCTCCCGCAGCCGGGCTGGACGTTCACCGGCCGGCCGGCGATCCGCTGCGGCGGCTTGCAGATCCCGCTGGCCCCGTCGGCGAAGCCGGTCACGACGAAGGCGGTCATCGTGTAGCCATCCCGGGCCAGGATGGGCTGCGCGCCTTCGAGGAAATTGCCGATGCCGTTGTCGACGGTGAGCAGGATCGGCTTACGGGGCAGGACGGCCGCCGGGTCGGCCAGCCAGTTCAGGTACTGGGCCAGGGTGACCGTGTGGTACCCCTGCGCGCGCAGGTAGTTCATCTGGCTGGTGAATTGGGCCTTGCTGACGCTCTCCGGGTCGGGTGCGTTGCAGACGGGCGCCGCTGCCGCACAGCGATTGTCCATCTCGTGATACACCAGGACCGGGATGCCGGCCGCGCCGGTCTGCGTGGGAACCGGGCGCCCGGGGACATAAGCCGACGCGGCGGCCACGTGCGACGGCCGGAAGGTCCCCGCGACCACGAGCCCGGCCAGCGCGAGCGCAGCCGCTATGACGATAACAATCACGATGGCGAAAGATAGCCGCGCCCGCACGGTAATCATGGTCGGTTCCCCCCGAATTACCTCACATTACCTGGCGACGCTGCTGACCTCGATGCCGGGCACCACGATCCGGTGCACGTCGAAAACCAGGTTGACCGGCCAGCAGGTGACCAGCGTGATGGTGTGTTTATGGCCGGACGGCCGCAGCACGGCAACGTCGGTATAGAGGACTTTGCGGGGCGCTCTGGTCACCCGGTAGGTGACGACGCACTGCTCGGTGGTGATGGTGATCCTGTCGCCCACCCGCAGCGACCCCAGGTGAAGGAACGGGTTACCGGCCGTGATGTCGTGGGCGGCTATCCCGACGTTGCCGGCCTGCCCAGGCAGCGCGGTCCCGGGGATATGCCCCGGCCCGGTCGCCAGCTGGGTGAGCGTCGTGCCCTGGACGACGGTGAATTTCCACGACCGGCCGAACGCCGGAATCTGGATGAAGGCGAACGGCTGGGACATCCGAGGGGTGGCGTCGCTGCCGGTGCAGGCGGCGGCGGCGTGATGCCCTGGCAGGCGGCCAGGTGCCCGGGCGGGCTCCGCGGCCCGGGCGCGGTCCCGCACCTGCCAGGAGTGCAGGAGTACCTGCTGGGCCGCCCGCTGCCTGGCCCCGGCGAACGGGTCCCAGAGCCGGTATCCGGAGTAGAGCAGGACGCCTACCCCTGCCACGATGCAGAGGCAGGCGCCCACCCTGAGCAGTTTGGACACCGGCTTACCGCCGTGCCCGCCGGCGCCGGAGTCTCGGCGTCAGCTGCCAGACCACGATCCCTATCGTGATCAGCGTCATGGCGAACAGGATCGAGTGCGTGAGCACGATTCCTGTCACCGGGAGCGCTACCGCCCCCATTTTGCCGTACTGCATTTCATTCCCCCTTTCCCGTTGGCCGCCAATTGCGGATGGTCAGATTCCCTCGGCCACATACTGCGCGGCCCATAGGTCGTCCCGGCTGCCGCTGATGACTTTCCACCAGCTCGCCGAAACCCAGCCCATGCAGAGCCAGCTGTAGATGACCGTTGAGAGGAGGGAGCCGGCGATAAGAAGGTCTTTCCAGTCCCGCCCCCGGATCTTCATGGAATGCACGATCTCCACCCCGGCGAACACGGCCGGAAGCAGCAGCCACGTCCAGTCCGCTTTCAGCTCGCCAGCGACCGCCGCACTGATGTTGACCGTCAGCCAGAGGAACCAGAACACGATGCACATGGCGCCCAGGGTCTGCTGCAGCCAGTCCCGCCACGTCAGCCGGTTGAAGCCGAACCGGATGAGGTCGTGGACCGTGCCCGCCTGCCACTTGATGCGCTGGTGCCAGAGCGCCTTCATGGTCTTCATGCTGCCGGTGAGGCAATACACAGTCGGTGACACGACGCAGAGCCAGCGCAGCTGGCGCAGCCGGTAGGTGAGGTAGAAGTCCTCTACCGCGCTGTCATACGACCACGGCCCGTCAGCCTGGGAGGGGAGACGGCTGACCGCCCGTAGCGCCTCGTTCCGGAAGGCACAGCCGGTTCCGGAGATCACACTCGTCGCCCCTCGGCGAAGGCCGATGGTCGCGCTCTTGGTGAACTCGGCGCGCTGGATCCGGGAGAGAAGGCTGTTGCCGGTCATCACCGGCTGCGACGATGATCCCCCCAGCCGTGGGCCGCCGGCGAACTCCTGCTCCCAGTCGGCAACCGCCTGCGGCGGCAGCACGGTGTCGGCATCGGAGCAGACGACCAGGTCCGCCGATTGCGCGCGCTCCCGCCAGGCCAGATTCAGCGCACCCGACTTGCGGTGCTCGTTGCCGCGGGTCTCAAGCACGGTCACCGGGAACTGCCGGGCGATGTCAACGGTGCTGTCGGTGCAGTTGTCACACACGACGACAATCTCGTCGAGCGGCCGGCTCTGGGCCATCAATGCCGTGATACCGGCGGCAATGCTGGCTTGCTCGTTATGCGCCGGCACGATCGCCACGATCCTCATGACACGCCTTTTCCGTAGAGTCCTGTGCGGCTCTGGTTCAGCCTTTTGCACTGGGTATCCACGGAGATTAAGAGCGCGCGCGCCGCGCTCCCTCGTCACTTAGGCGTACGCGGCATCACTCAAAGTGATGAGATCTACGAACGTGCGTGGTTTCTTCAACCCTGAGTAATGAGACGATTACTCAGGGTTGCGAAGGAAGGTGAGACGGCTACGCCGTGCGGCGGGTGGCTAGCCTGCGTCGGCCAGCTGCACCGCCAGCCAGTCGGCGGCCTGCGGGCGCCACCGGTAGGTCAGGTTCATGCACACGTGGTTGCCCTGCTCGAACATCCACAGCTCGGCGCTGGGTGCCTCCTCGGCCAGCCGGGCGGCGTGCTGCCACGGCACCAGCCGGTCGAGCTTGCCAAACACCACCACCAGCGGCTGGGCGATCTTCTCCGCCACCCCGGCCAGCGTCATCCGCTCGGCCACGGCGTAGGCCTCCTCCCGGCTGCTGGCCCCGCAGCCGTGCATGAAGGTGGCGAAGCTGTGCGGCGCCCGCTCCCGGATCAGCGCCCCGTAGTCGTAGCAGCCACCGGACAGCACCGCCGCCTTGATCCGCGGCTCGAAGGCGGCCGCCCGGGCCCCGTAGTAGCCGCCGAGGCTGACCCCGAGCAGCCCGGCCCGGTCGCCGTCCAGGTCGTCCCGAGCGCACAGCACGTCGAGCACGGCGCCGACCGGGGCCTCGAAGTCGGGCCGGATGTGCAGGACCCGGCCGGTCTCGCCCTGGCCGGGCCCGTCCAGCGAGAAGGTGGCCAGGCCGCGGGCCAGCAGGGTGTTCTCGACGTTGAAGAACTCCTCCTTGGTGGAGTCCAGGCCAGCGACCAGCACCACCACCGGCGGCCGGCCCACCCCCGGCGGCCGGCGCAGGTGGCCGGCCATGGCCGCGCCGGCGAACGGCACGTCGATCCGCTCGAAGGTCGGGTCGAGCAGCGACAGGCCGGTCGCCATCGCCGCGATCGAGGAATCCGCGGCCGCGTAGTGCCGGTCCATGTCGATCATCCACACGAACTTGCCGAAGTGGTAGCTGACCGCGGCGGCGATCCACGCCTCGCCGGCGGTGCGCAGCCGCCCCCTGGCCGCGGCGGCCCGGGCCAGCCCGGCGTGCTCGTCGCCGTTGGCGCACCAGGCGTCGAGCCAGTCCTCCCACCGCTCCAGCCCGCCGGTGACCCGGGCGAAATCGTTCGGATCCACCCCCTGGGCGGTGAACCGGGGGGCCCAGTGGGCGATGGCGGAGGTGACCTGGGCGTCAGGCACGGGACTGGCCTCCGGTCGCGGTTACGGCGCTGGCGGGCGCGGACATGACCGCGGCCGGGTCGTGGCCGAGGTCGGTGAGCAAGACGATGGCGGCGTTACGGCCGGGGGCGCCGGTGATCGAGCCGCCCGGGTGGGTGCTGCCGCCAGTCTGGTACAGGCCGGGGATCGGCATCCGGTGGCTGCCCCAGCCCGGCGCGGGCCGCAGCGCGCCGCTGAACGCCGGGCCGCGGTTGCCGCCGTGGAACGCGCCGTGGATCATGTGCGGGTTCAGCTGCTCGATGTCGGCCGGGGACTTGGTGAGGTGGGCGAGGATCACCTCGTCGGTCATGTTCGGCGCGTGCCTGCGCAGCTTGTGCAGCAGGCTCCGGGCGTGATGCTCCTTCACGCTGGCCCAGTCACCCATGCCCGGCGGCAGCTGGTAGCTCTGCGGCGTGAGGATCTTCACCGTGTGCTGGCCGGCCGGCGCCCGGCCGGGATCGGCCAGGGTCGGGGTGGCCACCAGGACCCAGGCCGGATCGGTCAGGAACCGGCCGGCCCGCAGGTCCGCCCCCATCTGGATGTAGTCCTCCGGCCAGCCGGACATGCCCGCCGACACCGCGGTGCGCGGGCCGTGCGCGGAGGCGAACTCGGGCGGGGCGGTGGTGCAGTAGTACGTCGCGAACCCGGGCACCCCGACGTCGTAGGTGTCGATGCCGTAGTGGAACTCCTCCGGCCAGGCCTCGGCCGGGGCCATGTCCCGCAGGTGCTTGGCGTGGATGGTGGACACTACCGCGGTGCTGGCCGTGTACTGCTCGCCGTCGTCGGTCTCCACCCCGGCGCAGCGGCCGTCCGCCAGCAGCAGCCGGGTCACCTTCTTGCCGCACAGCACCGTGCCGCCGTGGTCGGCCAGGTAACCGGTGAGCGCGGCGGTCAGCCGCCCGGATCCGCCGATCGGGATCGACCAGCTGCGCTGCTGGCGGCCGAACGTCTGCTGGTAGGGCAGGACGCCGGACGCGGGCGTGTCCACCGGCTGGAACACCTGGAACGCCATCCACAGCAGGAAGGACTGGATGTGGCGGCTCTCGAACTCGTGCCTGACCACCTCCACCGCCGACAGCTGCCGCCGGCGGGCCCAGATCGGCCCGCGCGGATGCTCGGCCAGCATCGCCTCCAGCGACGGGCCGAACCCCACCGGGGTGAACTGGTTGCGGCTGAAGATCGACTTGACCTGGTCATACTCGTCAAGCAGCCGCCGGTAGGCGATCGCGTCGGCGGCCGAGAACCTGCCCACCTCCTCGATGGTCCGCTCGGTGTCCAGCCACATGGTCAGCTGCTCGCCGTCCGGGAAGGCGACGTGCTCGACCGGGTCCGGCTCGGCGTAGCTGAGCCCGTAGTCGGCGATCAGCCCCAGCTCGTCGGCCATCAGCGCCGGGTTGACCCGGATCATGGTGTGGCCGGTGGCGCAGGTGTCGATGCCGAAACCGGGCAGCAGCAGTTCCTCGGTGGCCGCCCCGCCGCCGGGGATGTGGCGGGCGTCAAGGACCAGGCACCGGTAGCCCGCCTTGGCCAGGTAGCAGGCGGTGAGCAGGCTGTTGTGCCCGGCGCCGGCGACCACGATGTCGGCACTGTCGGTCATGCGCGCCTCCCTTTCCGGCATACTGCAAACCATTGCAGGTCCACCCGTTCCCGGACAACCCAGATGGGCGAACGGAGGTGCCAGATGCGGGCTGTGGTCGTGCCCGAGTACGGGGGCCCGGAGGTCCTCACCGTCCGCGAGCTGCCCGAGCCCAAGCCGGGCCCGGGCGAGGTCTCGATCACCGTGCGGTTCGCCGGGGTCAACTACACCGACGTGCGGAACCGGGTCGGCGACGGGCTCGGGCAGGTGCCGTTCGTGCCCGGGGTGGAGGTGGCCGGGACGGTGCGCGCGGCCGGGCCTGGCGTCACCGGCCTGCCGCCGGGCCAGCCGGTGGCTGCCCTCACCCGCGGCCACGGCTACGCCGAGGTGGTGACGGCCGCCGCCGAGCTGACCGTGCCGCTGCCGGACAGCCTGGCTGGCCGCCCCGAGTCGGGCAGCATGTTCATCACCGTCCAGCTCGCGCTGATGCTCCTGCGCCGGGTGGCCCGGGTCCAGCCGGACGAGACCGTCCTGCTGCACGGCGCGGCCGGCGGGGTGGGCACGGTCACCGGCCAGCTGGCCCGGCACTGGGGCCTGCGGCCGCTGCTCGGCACCGTCTCCGATCCGGCCAAGACCGAATTCGCGCAGCGTAACGGCTTTGCCGACGTCTTCACCTATGCCGACTTCGACTCGGCCGTGCTGGCCGGGACCGGCGGCCGGGGGGTCGACGTCGTGCTCGATCCGGTCGGCGGTCAGGTGCGCGCCCGCTCGTTTGGCATATTGGCGCCGTTCGGGCGGCTGGTGACCTACAGCAACATCTCGCGGGAACCGGAGGTGGTGCCGGACGCGGACTGGATGCGGGCCCGGTGCGTCGGCTACGCGGGCTTTTCCGGCGGGCAGCTGCCGCGGCGCGCGCCGGAGCTGATCCGGCCGTCGCTGCTTGAGGCGACCGAGCTGGTCGGCTCGGGTGTGCTGGACATCGGCGTGTCGGCGGTGTTCCCGCTGGACCAGGCGGCCGAGGCGCACCGGGTGTTCGAGCGGCGGGCCGCGATGGGCAAGCTCATTCTGGCGGTGTGAGCGCGGCCAGGGCCGCCAGCGCGGGCCCGGTCAGCCGGTGCACCGTCCACTCGTCCATGGCGGTCGCGCCGAGCGAGGCGTAGAAGCCGCGGGCCGGGGTGTTCCAGTCCAGCACCCACCACTCCAGCCGCCGGTAGCCGCGCTGCACGCAGATCCGGGCCAGCTCGGCCAACAGCGCCCGGCCGTGGCCGTGCCCGCGCCGGTCCGGGGTCACGTACAGGTCTTCCAGGTAGATGCCGTGCCGCCCGGCCCAGGTGGAGTAGTTGATGAACCACAGCGCGAACCCCACCACCTCGCCGTCCTCCTCCGCCACATGGGCGAACAGGGACGGCTGGGCGGCCAGCAGGGCGGCCCGCAGGTCGTCCTCCGTGGCGGTCACCTGGTCCAGGCCCCGCTCGTACTCGGCCAGATCCCGGATGAGGGCGTGGATCGCCGGGATGTCGGCCGGCCGGGCCGGGCGGATCACGCCGGAGCGGCCGCGCTGTCCCGGGGCAGCGGGATCCGGTAGCGCAGGGTGAACCGGTCGGCGGAGATGACGATGTCGCTGGTCTCCACCGGCCGCTGGCCCGCCCAGTGCCCGCGGGTGATCACCAGGACCGGTGCCCCCGGCGGGATGCCAAGGGCGTCCGCCTCGGCGGTGAGGCAGAGCCGGACCGAGACGTCTTCCACCAGATGATCGACCAGGACGCCGATGGCGCCCATCCGCTCGGCCACCCCCCGCCCGGCGAACGGCCCCTCTTCCGGGAACTCGACCGGAGTGCCCGCGGTCAGGCCGGCGGGCTCGTAGCTGGTGGCCAGCTGGACCGGGCTGCCATCCGCGGTGAGCAGGTACCGGGTCCGGCTGACCAGGTCGTCCCCGGTCAGCCGGAGCCGGCGGGCCACCGGCCGGGACGGGTAAACCTGCTGCGTCTGGTGCTCCCAGGCGATCACCGCCTGGCCGTCGGCCAGCCCGAAAGGGGAGCCGGGGAAATGCGGCCGGTCGTGCTCGAGGTGGGAGATGACCGGCAGCTGGCGCACGTACGAGCCGGACCCGGCCCGGGCCTCGATCAGCCCCTCGGTGGCCAGCACCTGCAGCGCGTGCTTGGCCGCGGTCTCGCCGACCCCGTACCGGGCGATGATCGAGTTGCGGGAAGGGACCCGCGCGCCCGGCTCCAGCACGCCGTCGCGGATCTGCGTCCGCAGATCCTCAAGCACCCGCAGGTAGACCGGCTCGGTCGCGGCACCCATCCGGCCATTGTGGCCGAGCCCGGCCGGGGCCGTGGTCACTTCCTGCGCGCGACCGTCAGCCCGTCACCGACCGGCAGCATGGTCAGGGTCACCCGGTCGTCGGTGAGCACCTGCTCGTTGAACTCCCTGATCGCCAGCGCGTCCGGGTCCGGGTCGGCCAGGAAGATCCGGCCGTGCAGCAGCACGTTGTCGACCAGGATCAGCCCGCCCGGCCGCATCCGCGGCACGACCTCCTGCCAATAGCTCAGGTACCCGGTCTTGTCGGCGTCGATGAAGGCCAGGTCGAACGCGGGCCCGGCGGGCAGGGCCCGCAGGGTGCCAAGCGCGGGCCCGAGCCGCAGCTCGATCCGGCCGGCCAGGCCCGCCTTCTGCCAGTAGACCTGGGCCAGCGAGGTCCATTCCTCGTTCACGTCGCAGCAGATGAGCGTGCCGCCGGGGGCCAGCCCGCGGGCCAGGCAGATCGACGAGTAGCCGGTGAAGGTGCCGATCTCGATGACCTGCCGCGCGCCGGTCGCGCCGGCCAGCATGGTCATGAACGTGCCCTGCTCGGGGCCGATCTGGAAGGTCACCCGGTCCGGGAACCGCCGCGCGGTCTCGGCGATCAGCTCGGCCAGCAGCGGGTCGGGCGGGGTGCTGTGGCCGAGGAGGTAGTCGTACAGCCCGGGGGCGAGGTGCTCGGTGCCAGTTGCCATGCGTCGAGGTTA
>DATDGI010000384.1:0-13494 GCA_036522155.1 Streptosporangiaceae bacterium | reverse complement strand
GGCCCCACCGCATGCCGGGGGCGCGGTAGCAGATGATCGTGCAGATGAGGTTGAAGCCGGCCAGGATGACCGAGAAGCCCATGATGCTGAAGGCGACCGCGTAGCTGTCCATGCCCTCGCCGGCCTGCAGGGACAGCGGGGCGTAGCCGGTCCAGCCGTTGGGCCAGCCGCCGAACAGGGTGCCGGACAGCAAGACGATGTAGGCGCACGGGGTCAGCCAGAACGACAGCGCCTCGACCCGCGGGAACGCGACCCGCTTGGAGCCGATCATGAGCGGCACCAGGTAGTTCCCGAGCGGCCCGACGATGACCGACGTCATCATCATCATCATCATGGTGCCGTGCTCGCCCACCACCATGAGGTAGGCGCTGGGCGTGAGCACATGGTAGGACGGCGAGAGCAGCTCGGTCCTGATCGCCATGGCGAACAGCCCGCCGGTCAGGAAGTAGGTGATCATCCCGAACAGGTACTGGATGCCGACCACCTTGTGGTCGAGGGTGTACCGGAAGTACTTGGCCAGGCCGCCGGCGTGCTCGTGCTCAATGTCCGGCAGCGGCTTGCCGAGCATCAGCCGGCCGATGTCGTTGAACACCCCGAGCCCGCCCAGCCAGCCGAGCGTGCCGCAGACGTAGCCGAGGATGATCGGCATGTCAAAGCTGTCACCGAGCGCCTGGCCGTACTTCGCGCCGCCAGGTGCGAAGTTGGGCGCCAGCGCGTTGCCGAGCCAGTGCCCGAACAGGTAGCCGATCACCGCGCCGACGAGCGCGGTGTGGACGGCTGGCCTCATCCACCAGGGCTTCGTAACCGCCCCGCCGCCGGGGCCTCCCCCGCCAACAGGCTGGGTCTGGTCCGCACCCGGTGTCGTCTCGATGGCCATCCGGTCACCTCTTCATCGAACGGGTCGAATGAACTGTCGCTGCGTGCGCCGCCGGCCGCGGCCGGGGCCCGGTCACGGCTGCACCGGGTTGGCGGGCGAGTAGTAGTAGCCCGGCGAGCCGGTGATGCCGAGCACCTTCGTCCACGTCTTGCCCAGCTGCGCGATCGTCGTCGGGTCGTAGGTCGTGGCGTAGGGGGGCAGCGCGGCGAGGACGCCCGCCCGCTGCTCCTTGGCCTGCATCGCGGTGGCCCAGGTCTGGAAGGCCGCCGGGCTGACCACATGGCCGTTGGTGAACATGGCCCCGTGCCAGATGCCGCACAGCTCGTTGCAGCGGATGATGAACGTGCCGAGCTCCTGCGGCTTGAAGAAGGCGACGTTGTCGACGCCCGGGTTGGCGTCGGCCTTGACCCCGAGCTGGTAGGACCAGAAGCTGTGGATGACATCCAGCGAGGTCACGTGGATTTCGACCTGCCGGTTCAGTGGCAGCAGCATCTGGGTGGTCTCCATGCCGCCGAACTGCGGGTAGCGGAAGCTCCAGGTCCACTGCTGGCCGATGGCCTGCACCTGGAGGAAGTTGCTGCCGCTGGGCTTCCAGATCGGCGACGGCCCCTCGCCGGCTCCCGCCCCGGCGGGCAGGATCAGCTGGACCGTGCCGAACACGAACAGGCCGAGCACGATCACGGAGGTGACGGTGATCCAGGTCGCCTGCACCCTGGTGTTGCCGGCGATAGGCGCCCCGTCCGCCTCGTCGCCCGGCTTGCGGCGCCAGACGGTGAGGGCGTAGGCGGCGTAGACCCAGACGAACAGCACCACCGGTGTGCACATCAGGGCCATGACCCCGATGTCGAACTGCTGGCCCTGGGCCTGGTCCGACATCCGGCCGGGCGGGATGTGCGGGTACCAGAGAAGCCCGATCAGCAGATCGGCGATGATCGCCAGCGGCAGCCAGATGGTCAGGATCCGCAGCCCGTGTCGCGGTTCACCGGCCGCCGGGGCCGGAGCCGGGGCGGATGTCGATTCGCTCATCAGCTCACCACCATGTTGCCGGTCATGTAACCGATCGTTTGCATAGGACCACCGTTGCCGTCGATGAACCCGCCGCCGCACGGGATCAGGCACTGCCAGCGGTAGATACCGCTGGCGCGGGTCATGAAGCTGAAGGTTTCCACCGCGTGCGGGCCCGAGGTACACGGCGACACCGCGCACAGGTTGTTGAGCGAGTTGTTCGCATTGGGCGAGGCCACCGGCACGTAGACGTTCATGCTCGGAATGGCGAACGTGTGGGCCACGTTGCAGCTGGACCACGAGTTGATGACCGAGGTCGTCACCGGTGGGCCATAGGCCCGCGTCGGCGAGCTCGCTACGGCCACGCCCTGGGAGTTGAGCTTCTGGCCGAACTGCTGCACGGTCACCGTGCCGCCGATCGTGCCCTGGATCTGGCTCCAGAAGTTGTTCCGCAGCGGGGTGCAGCCGTCGTAGCCCAGGATGGTCATGTTCACCCGGGTGTGGGCCGGGACCTTGAACAGCGTCGTGTGGACCCACGCCTTGGTCTGCGGGTCCTGGACGTAGTAGCTGACCCAGTTGGGCGTGCTCACCGAGTTGTTCTGCGGGTCCTCCTGCATCACCACATTGACCTGGCCATTGGACGCCACGGAGGTGTAGTCGACCGTGGCCGGACCGCTGACCAGGTAGTGGATGACAACGAAGACCGCACCCGCGACCACCAGGGCGAAGGCCACCAGCAGGGTCGCGACACGGACTGGCACAGACACCAGTCACCACCTCACTATCTTCGCGGGCGCAGCGCGCACACGATTGAGGCCGGCCGTGTGTGTCCCCAGGAACCCCGGCCGGAGACCTGTTACGGACCCGATCTTCTGGGCATCAGGTGCATTCGGCAACAGTGCGGACCCTGGATGACCAAATTGTCATGATCACGCTCATTCCGGTGAGTACCGTCACTATGTCTGAACAGGCGGTATCAACCTTCCGTTAGTATTTGGTTACACAATGCTACATCATGTGTCCCCCGCGTTCCTGCGCTGCACGCGGCGGCTGTGCAATGGTTTGCTAAATGCCGGTTGACCAGCGCCTGCCAGGAGGTGGACGCTCGTCAGAGGAAGGGCCATCCAGCGCGAGCTGCGGTGGCGGGTAAGGCAACATGACACGACTGCCGATCACGGCATCCGAGCACGCGGACGGCACGTCAGGGCAGCGCATCCTGGTCGTCGACGACGAGCCCCGGATCCGTGATTTCATCAGCCGCGCGCTGGTGACCGCCGGATACGCGGTCGATGCCGCCTGCGATGGGACCGAGGGGCTCCGGCTGGCCATCCTCGGTGACTACGACCTGGTCATCCTGGACCTGATCATGCCGGGCCTGGATGGCCGCCACTTTCTGTCCCAGCTCATGCGGGAACGGCGCGAGCAGGCCGTGCTGGTGCTGTCCTGCCTGGCCGATGTGACCACCAAGGTCGACTGCCTCGAACTCGGCGCCCAGGACTACCTGACCAAGCCCTTTTCACTGGCCGAACTGCTGGCCCGGGTGCGGGTCCGGCTGCGTGGCGACAGCCACCAGGTCAACGAGGTGCTGCGAGCGGGCGACCTGATCCTGGACGTGGGCCGGCTGGAGGCCAACATCGGCGGTGGCCCTGTCGCCCTGACCAGGCTGGAGTTCCTGCTGCTCAGGGAGCTCATGGAACACGTCGGCCAGCCGGTGGGCAAGGGCCAGCTGCTGGCCTCGGTCTGGGGCTACGACTTCGACCCCGGCTCGAACGTGGTGGACGTCTGCGTCCGCCGGCTGCGATCCAAGCTCGGCTTCGACCTGATCAAGACGGTGCGCGGTGAGGGCTACCGGCTCGCCTCGTGAGCGGACGCGGCCAGCGGCCTGGCGGCACGCGGCTCGCGCCACGCCGGGGCGGATGCTGTCGCTCGCCCGCCGGGTGCCGGGCGCATTGCTGCCCCCGGTACTTGGCGCGCTGCCGTTCCTGCGCGACGGTGACCATCCGGGCCGGGGGACGCGGCCGGCCCGCTGGCCGTTCCGGTCCGGCTGGGTGGACGCCGCGTGGGTGGCGTTCTCGGTGGCCAACCTGGCCGGGATGATGCTCTTCCCGCACTGGGAGACCGTGCCGTTCCACTTCATCTGGATCAGCTTCACGATTCTGTACGGCTTCCGGGTGTGGGCGGCCCGGCCCACCCTGTGGGTGCTCGGCGTGGTCATCCTGGCCACCGGCGCGGCGATCGGCTGGGACGTCCGGCATCACACCCAGCCGCTGGACGAGCTGACCGAGGTGCCGCTGATGGCCGCGATGTTCTGGGCCATGGTCTGGCACGCGCGGCGGCGGCTGCTGGCCGACGAGGAACGCTCCCGGGTGAGCGCGGAGAACGCCCGCCTGCTCGCCACCCAGCGCCGGTTCCTGCAGGACGCGTCCCATCAGCTGCGCACCCCGATCACCATCGCCCTGGGCCACGCCGAGCTGCTGGCCGGCGAGCTGGCCGGCAGCGGGCGCCGGGAACGGGACATCGATGTGGTCGTCGGTGAGCTGGCCCGGCTGCGCCGCCTCGGCGAGCGGCTGCTGATGATCGCGGCCGCCGAGGATCCCGAGTTCCTCCGCCCCGAGCCGGTCGCGCTGGACCGGTTCACGATGGAGGCCCTGCGCAAGTGGATGCCCACCGCGGCGCGCACATGGCAGCTCGGGCGGCTGGACGCGGTCACGGTGGACGCCGACCGGGAGCGGCTGGGCCTGGCCGTGGACGCCCTCCTGGAGAACGCGGTCCGGCATACCGGGGACGGCGGGACGATCCAGCTGACCGTGCTGTCCGGCGACGGCGGTGCCACCGGGCGCATGATCATCGCGGACAGCGGTGCCGGTATCCCGGCCGCCGAGCGTGAGCACATCTTCAACCGGTTCCGGTCCGGGGCCGCGCCCGGTGACGGCCGGCGCACCGGACTTGGCCTGGCCCTGGTCCGGGCGGTCGCCCGGGCCCACGGCGGCGAGGCGCTGGTACGCAGCACCCCCGGCCAGGGCAGCGAGTTCGAGCTGGTGCTGCCGGTGGCGGCCGCCGCGGACGGGGGCGGCGGTACGGTGCCAGCAGAGGTGCTGGCAGGCCCAGCGCAGCCGGTGCCAGGAACGACCGCGCTGGAGAACTCATGGCAAGGCAGGACATCATGACCACAGCACCGGGCGGGCCGGGCACGCCTGGCTGGCCGGAGCGGCTGCGCGGCCTCGGGCCGGGCCGGCTCGCCGCGCTCGCCGCGATCGTGCTGGGCGTCGGCGCGATCGTGGTCCTGAGTTTCACCGGGGCCAGCGGCCCTGAGCGCCCGGCCGCGAGACCGGCGAAGAACTTCACCCTGGCCGAACTCGGCCACCCGGGGCGGCAGCTCTCGCTCAACTCCCTGGCCGGGCAGCCGGTCATCGTGAACTTCTTCGCCTCATGGTGCGCCCCCTGCCAGCGGGAGACCCCCATGATCGCCCGGTTCTACCGGGCCAGGCACGGCCAGGTGAAGATCATCGGCATCGACGTGAGCGACACCACGCCGTCGGCGCTGGCGTTCGTGCACCGGACCGGCGTCGCCTACCCGGTTGTCACCGAACCGTCGACCGACCCCACCGTGATCGCCTACGATCTGCCGGGATTGCCTGACACCTTCTTCCTGAACGCCCGCCACCAGATCGTCAAGCAGGTCTACGGGCGGGTCACCGAGGCCGAACTGATCGCGGGCGCCGCCCTGATCGGCCAGCGGGCACACTAAGGCGGACCCATGCAGCCACCCGTTACCACCGACCCGCCGCACGTCCCGCTCCGGCACGGCCGGTGGCCGGTGCACAAGACCCCGCGCTGGCTGTGGGTGGCCGGCGCGCTGGTGCTGGCGGCCGCGGTCCTGGTCGGGCTCGCGCACCACCCCAGCCGGGCCGAGCGCGCCACCGACATGAACGGCTTCCTGCACGACATGACCTACGACATCCAGTCCTGCGCGGGCGGGGTGTCCGAGTCGCTGACCGCGCTGCACGAGATTCAGGCCGGGGCCAGTCACGACGTCGCCACCGCGACCGGCATCGCCACCTACGGGGCGGCCAACTGCGTGCCCGCCAACAACGAACTGCTCGCTGACCTGACCCAGTACCAGGTTCACGAGTCACTGGCCAGCTTCCATCTCGACAGCGCGGCGAACGGCCTGGTCACCTGGGCCTTCCCGGACGCGCAGAACGTGCAGACCGACGTCGCGCGGATCCTGCAGACCCACGGTGCGGCCCGGGCCGCCGCCACCGCCCGGCTCCAGCTCGACCTGCGGACGCTGGACCGCCAGCGGGCCTACGTCTACAAGATCATGATGGTGGGGGTACGGGCGACCGCGGCCTCGGGCAAGCTCCCGCCGCTGCCCGGCTGAGGAGTACCGCGCCCGTCGCGCGACCACCCCGGACGGCGGCAGCGGAGCAGGGCAGCCGGGGTCAGGTTACGTTAAGCCCGATGCCGTCCAGGGCGGCGGCGAAGGCTTCCTCCCAGGATGAGCGGCGGACCGATACCGGCGGGGGCGGTTTGGCCCGGTCCAGCGCGGCCAGGGCGTTGCGCACCACCTCGGCCGGCCGCGGCGAGGTCACCCCCGCGTCACCCAGCTCCAGTTCATGCTGCAGGTTGTCCCGGCCGTGGCCCTGCACCACATCGAGCAGCAGCAGTGGCCGTCCCACCATCCGGGCCTCCGCGCAGGTGTCGCCGGAACTGGTGATCACCAGGTCGGACGCCGCCATCAGGGGCGGGAGTTGTTCGGTGTAGCCGAACACATGCAGCCGTGGCCGGCTGGCCCCGGCGGCCCGGAGCCGGCCTTCCAGCCGGGCGTTGCGCC
Organism: Streptosporangiaceae bacterium; assembly: GCA_036522155.1. Classification (GTDB taxonomy): domain Bacteria; phylum Actinomycetota; class Actinomycetes; order Streptosporangiales; family Streptosporangiaceae; genus UBA9676. Next base: position 6,775 of record DATDGI010000384.1, on the reverse strand, counting down.
CGGCGACGGCCAGCACCTGCACCCCGGCGTCGGCCAGCCCGGCCGCGGCCTGCGCCACCGGGCCCAGGCCCCAGGCCCCCGACATCAGCAGCACGGTCCGGTCATGCGCATCCAGCCCGAGGTCGGCCCGCGCCTTCTCCTGGTCCGGCGGGTCGAGGAAACCGGGCCGGAGCGGCGACGGGACCACCCGCACCCGCGCCCGCGGCTGGTACCGGCGCACCGACGCCTCCGCGGCGGCCGAGGTGACCAGGTACAGGTCCACGTTGGGGTGGACCCACAGCCGGTGCGGGGTGACGTCGCTGCACAGCACCACGTGGCTCATCTGGGGGTAGCGGTCGGCCAATGAACTGACCGCTGACGCGGCGGTCGCGAACACCGACACCGCCAGATCGGCCGGCTGCGCATCGAGGTAGTCCCGCAGCCGGGGCACCAGCTGGCGCCGGGCGGCCGCGTCGGCCAGCAGCGCGAGCCTGCTGCCGTCCCGCAGCCCGGCGAAATGGAACGCGTCGTACAGGCCGGGCACGGCCAGCATGCTGCGGAACACCGTCTCCCCGGCCGACCCGCCGCGCTTGCCGAGCAGCGCCATGGCGTCCAGCACCTCGGTGGACCAGCCGCGCCCGGCCAGCGAGGCCGCGAACGCGCGGGCGTGCACGTCGTGCCCGGCACCCAGCGAGCCGGACAGCAGCACCGCACGCCTCATGGCCGGCCCGCCCCGTGGCCCGCGCCGTCAGCGGCGCCCGGGCCCCCGCCGCCGTCCAGGCCAGCTTCCCCGCCCGCCCTCAGCCAGTCGAGGTAGCGGTGGACGCCGACCGCGAACGTGGTCTCCGGCGACCAGTCGAGCAGTTCCTTGGCCCGCCGGTTGGACACGGTCACGCCCTGATAGTCGGCCGTGCGGGCGGGCACATGCTCGACCGGCACCGGCCCGATCAGCTCCCGCACCGTGTCCGCGATCTCCCTGACCGACACCGGGGTGCCGCCCTCCAGCGCCAGCACCTGGTCGGCGGCGGCCACCGACAGCGCCCGCACGTGCGCGTCCGCGAGGTCGCCCACGTAGACGTAGTTGCGCTGCTGCTCGCCCGTGCCGGCGATGGTGATCGGCCTTCCTTCCAGCGCCGCGCGGACGAACCGCGCGACCACCAGCACGTCCCGCATCCGCGGCCCATAGGGGATGCCGTACCGCAAGATCGTGTAGTGCTGGCCGTACATCTCCCGGTAGCTGTGGACCAGCATCTCCGCCGCCAGCTTGGTGGAGACGTAGACATGCCCGGCGCGGGCCAGATCGACCGTGGCCTCCTCGGTCCGCTCCCCCTCGCCCGCGGTCGCCCCGTACACCCAGACGGTGCTGGCCAGCAGCACCCGCTCGCAGCCCTGCTGGCGGGCGCCTTCCAGCACCCGGGCCGTGCCCTCCACGTTCAGCCTGACCGCGGCCACCGGGTCGGCCGCGACATGGTTCACATCGGACGCCCCGGCCAGATGGAACACGGCCCGGCAGCCGGCCAGCGCGCCCGCGAGCCCGGCCTCGTCGAAGAGATCCAGCTCGTGGTAGTGCGCGGCGGCATTGCGCCAGCGCGGCTCGGGATCGATCACCCGCACCTGGTGATCGGCCGCCACCAGCTGGTCAACCACATGGGAGCCGATGAAGCCACCGCCCCCGGTCACCGCGACCTGCATGCACCCCTCATTTCCCGGCCGTCTGCGCCCGGGTTCCCTAAGCGCGCAACTCCCGTGGCACGCATGTCCGGGCTCACCCGCCGGCCAGCTCGCTGTAGACCGTGGCCACCCCGGCCAGGACCTGATCCACCTCGTCGTCGGTCATGTCCGAATGCACCGGCAGGCAGATGTGCCTGGCCGCCACGTCCTCGGCCACTGGCAGGACCCCGCGGGCGTACTCCGCCAGCACCGGCTGCTGGTGCAGCGGCAGGTCATACACCTCGCCCGACAGCCGCACCCCGAACCGGTCGGCCAGCCCGGCCTTGAACCGCGCCCGGTCGACGCCGGGCGGCAGCAGGGCGATGTACTTATAGATGTTGCTGCGGCAGCCCGGTGGCTCGGCCAGCGGCAGCAATCCGTCCAGGCCGGCCAGGGCCTTGTCGTAGCGGGCCGCCACGGACCGGCGCCGGTCGATGAACTCGTTCATCCGGCGCAGGTGCACCATCCCGGTCACCGCGTGCAGCTCGCTCATCCGCCAGGCCGAGCCCAGCCGCACATGGTGATTCGCGGTGAAGGCACCCTTGCCCTGGTCGCGGTAGATCCGTGCCTCCTGCGCGATCTCCGGCGTGCGGGTGAGCACCATCCCGCCTTCGCCGCTGGTCACCACCTTGGTGGGGTAGAACGAGAAGGCCGCGGCCACCCCGAACGAACTCGCGTACCGGCCGTCGAGCGTTGACCCGTGGGCGTGTGCCGCGTCCTCCACCAGCGCGATCCCCCGCCGCTCGCACAGGGCCCGCAGTTCGTCGTTGGCGGGCGAGATCAGCCCGCCGATGTGGACCACCACCACCGCGGCGGTATCCGGGGTGAGCGCGGCTTCCACGGTGGCCGCGCTGAGCGCGAACGTGGCCGCGTCGACATCCGCGAAGACCGGCCTGCCGCCCGCCTGCAAGATGGCGGCGGCGGTGGCGTAGAACGTGTTGGCCGGCACCACCACGTCGCGGTCCCGTACCCCGACCGCGCGCAGCACGATGTCCAGCGCCGCCGTGCCGCTGGACACCGCCACCGCGTGCGGCTCGCCGTCGGTGCTGGTGTGCGCGGCGGCGAACGCCGCCTCGAACTCCCGGGTGTGCTGACCGAGCGTGAGCGCGCCCGTGGCGAGCACCTCGGTGATGGTGGCTGCGATCTCGGCCCGGTCGCTAGCCGGGAACACAACGCGAGCTGATGGCACTACCAACGGATCCCCTTCACTGAGCCCTGGCCGCGCCACCGTCATCAACCACGCCTGCTCTTGTGGCACCCAGACTTTGCCATGTTCCAGGAATGCTATCCGCGGACACGGGGGTAACGCGCGTGTCCGCCAGTCGCTGTGACATTCTGTAATCCCGAGTGACACCGGGCTACTCGATAGTGACAACGCCCGGTGCTGGATACCGGTCTCGTACCGGATATTTCCCCGATAGAGGAATAAAACGGGCAGGAATCCATGAATCAGGTAGCCGTGGCGGCCGGTGCAATCGCCGGGCTGGGTGTGGCCGGGCTGGCGATCGCGCACGCCGGGCCTGGTATCACCGCGATCGGCCCGGTCCGGCGCCGGCTGTTCCCCCGGCTGGCCGGCCTCGGCAGGCCCGATCACGTGGCCCTCACCTTCGACGACGGGCCGGACCCGGCGAGCACCCCGGCGTTCCTTGAACTGCTGGCGGCGCGGCGGCGGCAGGCCACGTTCTTCCTGCTCGGGTCGATGGTGGACCGCGCACCCGAACTGGCGGCCGAGATCGTCGCGGCCGGGCACGAGATCGCCGTGCACGGCTGGGACCACCGCTACTCGATCCTGCGCGGCCCCCGGGACGCCCGCCATGACCTGGCCCGTGCCACCGCCGTGGTGTCCGCGGCCACCGGCCAGCGGCCGCGGTTCTTCCGCCCGCCCTACGGAGTGCTCAGCACCGGTGCCCTGGCCGCCGCCCGCGGGCTGGGCCTGACCCCGGTGCTGTGGAGCAGCTGGGGGCGGGAGTGGACGGCCGGCGCCACCGCTGGGACGGTTTTCGATACCGTGGTGGCGGATCTCGGGGGTGGCGGCACCATCTTGCTGCATGACTCCGATTGCACGTCACCGGTGGGATCGGCGGCGGCGGCCCTGGGCGCCCTGCCCCGGCTGCTTGACGAGTGCGCCGCGCGGGGACTGAGCGTCGGGCCCCTGGCCGAGCACGGGCTCGGCCAGGGTGTGGCGGCCAGCGGTGCGGGTTGCAGCCCGTCCGCGGCCCGGGGAGGCCCGCCGGCCTTCGCATAGTGTCGGAGCGGGCCGCCCTGGCCGGAATCCCCAGCGGGTACTCAGCTTGTGTCCAGGAAGATGCTGCTTACTGGGGACAACCCTGACTGAGGGCACCCCCCGGGGGGACAACTCTGGCAGGAGCACGTGGCCCGCTGGCCGCCACCAGTGGGTGACCTGAGGCACACGACCGCGACGTGCGGGCAGAGGTGACACAGATGCAGGACGAGCAGGGCAGCGGGACCCAGCCGCCGGACCAGCCGGGCTGGTCGCCGCCGGCGGCCGGGGACGAGGCGCCCAGGCCGGAGGCGGAGCCTGGCCCCGGCCAGGACACCCCGCCCGGTGCTTCCTGGGTACCAGGGTCACTGGCCGTCCCGCCGCTGCCCGCGCACGGCCTCTCGGGCGACCGCCCGCCCACGCCGGGATATGCCCAGCGCACCCCGGCCCAGGAACCACGGAACTGGCCCACCACGCCGCTGAGCGGCCAGGGCAGCTGGGACCCGCCGCCCACCGGCGGCTACCCGCCGGCCGGTGGCTACCCGCCCGGGAGCTACGGCCCGCCCGGTGGTTACGGCCAGCCCACCGGCCCGCCGCCGCCCAGGCGCGGTACCCACCCCCTCGTCTACGTGCTGGTCGCCCTGCTCGCGGCGGCACTGGGGGCCAGTGCCGTGCTTGGCCTGCAAGCCAGGAACCACGCGACGGCCAACCCGTCGCAGAACGTCCCGTCCCCGAACCGCGGTGGCGGCAACGGCAACACGAACACCTCGAGCATCAATGCCCAGGCCGTGGCGGCGAAGGTGGAGCCGGGGGTGGTGGACATCACCTCGAACCTGCGCTACACCGGCCAGGTCTTCGAGGGCACCGGCATCGTGCTCAGCCCGGGCGGCCTGGTGCTGACCAACAACCATGTGGTGGACGGCGCCACCCGGCTGACCGTGACCCTGGTCAGCTCCGGCCGCCAGTACGCCGGCGAGATCGTCGGCACCGACGCCAGCCAGGACGTCGCCCTGATCCGCCTGGTCGGGGCGGCCGGGCTGAAGACGGTCCAGGTCGGGAACTCGGACAAGGCCCTGATCGGGACCCAGGTGGTGGCGCTGGGCAACGCCGGCGGCGCGGGCGGCCCCCCGACCGTCACCAGCGGCTCGATCACCGCCCTCCGGCGGACGATCACGGCCAGCGACTCCGGTTCCGACACCAGCGAGACGCTGCACAACATGCTGCAGACCAACGCGCCCATCGCCGAGGGTGACTCCGGCGGCCCGCTGTCCAACGGGGCCGGCCAGGTGATCGGCATCGACACCGCCGCGAACACGCAGACGCTGGGCGGCCCAGGTACCAGCCAGGGATTCGCCATCCCGATCAACCGGGCCCTGGCGATCGCCCATCAGATGGCGGCCGGTCACGGCAGCGCGGCCATCCGCATCGGCTGGCCCGCGTTCATGGGGGTGGCGGTGGCCAGTTCGGCCAGCAACGCCGCCAGCGCGGTGAACACCCCGCAGCAGCAGTGGCAGCAGCTGAACCAGGCGGCCACCGCGGCAGGCGGCGGGATCAACAGCAACGGCAGCTGCCTGATCAGCGATTCCGGCAATCCGGTGCCGGGCCGGATCGCCCCGGCCTCGTCCGGCACGCTGATCGCGGGGGTGTTCTGCAACGACCCGGCTCACCGGGCCGGGCTCGGGGGCGGCGATGTCATCCAGGCGGTGAACGGCCGGGCGGTGAGCGCGCCCGCCTCGCTCACCCGGGTCCTCACCCGCTTCCACCCGGGCGAGCAGGTGTCGGTGACCTGGATGGACACCAGCGGGCAGCGGCACACCACCCCGCTCAGGCTGATCGCCGGCCCAGCCGCGTAGGCGGCGGGATTCCCAGCGGGCCCAGCCGCTCAGGGGGTTCCCAGCCGGCCGGCCGGGTCAGGCGGTCAGCCAGGCCAGCAGCTTGGCCTCACACTCGGCGATCTGCGCCAGCGGCACGTGCTCCCCGACGCTGTGGGCCACGTTCGGGTCGCCCGGGCCGTAGTTGACCGCGGGCAGGCCCAGACTGGAGAACCTGGCCACGTCGGTCCAGCCGAACTTGGCCCGCGGGGTACCGCCCACCGCCGCCAGCAGGGCCGCCGCCGCCGGGTCGGTGAGCCCGGGCCGGGCCCCGGGGGCGGCGTCGGCGATGGCCACGTCGAACCCGCCGAACACCTCCCGCAGGTGATCGGCGGCCTGCTCCGCGCTCCGGTCCGGCGCGAACCGGTAGTTGACCCTGACCACGCACTGATCCGGGATCACGTTGCCGGCCACCCCGCCGGAGATGCCGACCGCGTTCAGCCCCTCGTGGTAGGTGAGCCCGTCCACCTCCGGTTCCCTGGGCTGGTAGGACCGCAGTATGTCGAGCACGGCACCGGCCCCGTGGATGGCGTTATGTCCCATCCAGGAGCGGGCGCTGTGCGCACGGACACCGCGGGTGGTGACCTCGGCCTGCATCGTGCCCTGGCAGCCACCCTCGATCAGGCCGCCGGTCGGCTCCAGCAGCACCGCCAGGTCGCCCACCAGCAGTTCCGGCGCGTTCCGGCTGAGCCGGAGCAGCCCGTTGCGCTCGGCCTCGACCTCCTCGCAGTCGTAGAAGACATAGGTCACGTCGCGGGACGGCGCGGTCAGCGCGGCCGCCAGCCGGAGCTGGACGGCGACCCCGGACTTCATGTCGCAGCTGCCGCAGCCGTAGAGCAGGCCGTCCTCTTGGCGCGAGGGGAGGTTGCCCGCCAGTGGCACCGTGTCGATGTGCCCGGCCAGGATCACCCGCTGCGGGCGGCCGAGACCGGTCCGCGCCACGATCGCGTTGCCGTCCCGGTGCAGGGTCAGGTGCGGCCGCCCGGCCAGCACC
>DATDGI010000383.1:0-19800 GCA_036522155.1 Streptosporangiaceae bacterium | reverse complement strand
GGACAACGGCGCCATGGTGGCGGCGCTGGGCGCGGAACTGCTCGCCCGCGGCGCGCCCGCCTCCCCGCTGGACGTGCCGGCGAATTCCTCGCTGCCGGTGACCAGTGTCCTGGCGGGCTGACCGGGCCGGCTGGCCCTCAAGTTGACGGGGCCACGCGGCGGGCGATACTGTTCGGAACTGGCACTCACTAAGGTAGAGTGCTAATGCGACGAGGCTGGTCTGGCACCCGCGACGACAGGCCGCCACGGTCGCCTCTCTAGTCATTTGTCAGCCCGCCTTTCCGGAGGGGGAGGTCAGATCGTGACGACCGCCACCAAGGTTGTTCTCAAGCCGCTCGAAGACCGCATCGTTGTCCGCACGCTCGAGGCCGAGCAGACCACCGCGTCAGGCCTGGTGATCCCGGACACCGCCAAGGAGAAGCCCCAGGAGGGCGAAGTCCTGGCGGTGGGCCCGGGTCGCTTTGATGACGCCGGGGCCAAGCGCGTGCCGATGGACGTCAAGGTCGGCGATGTGGTGCTGTACAGCAAGTACGGCGGCACGGAGGTCAAGTACCACGGCGAGGAGTACCTGGTGCTCTCCGCCCGCGACGTGCTCGCCATCATCGAGAAGTAGCAGTAAGCACAGCTCAGGCGGCGCGGCCGTGGCCCGGAGCGGGCCACGGCCGCTGCCGCGTCCGGCCGGTTAGACACAAGCAGAGGTACTCATGGCCAAAATGCTGGAGTTCAACGAGGAAGCGCGGCGCGCGCTGGAGCGCGGCGTCAACCGGCTCGCGGACGCCGTGAAGGTGACGCTGGGGCCGCGCGGCCGCAACGTCGTGATCGACAAGAAGTGGGGCGCTCCGACGGTCACGAACGACGGGGTCACCGTCGCCCGGGAAGTGGAGATTGAGGACCCCTACGAGAACCTGGGCGCCCAGCTCGCCAAGGAGGTAGCCACCAAGACCAACGATGTCGCGGGCGACGGGACCACCACCGCCACCGTGCTGGCCCAGGCGATGGTGCATGAGGGCCGGCGGTCGGTGTCGGCCGGGGCGAACCCGATCGCGCTCAAGCGCGGGATCGACGCGGCCGCCGCCGCCGTTTCTGAGCTGCTGGTCAAGGCCGCCCGTGAGGTGGGCGAGCGCGAGGACATCGCGCACGTGGCGACGGTCTCCGCACAGGACAGCCAGATCGGCGAGGTGATCGCGGAAGCCTTCGACAAGGTCGGCAAGGACGGCGTCATCACCGTCGAGGAAGCGCCGACCATGGGGCTTGAGCTGGAGTTCACCGAGGGGATGCAGTTCGACAAGGGCTACATCTCGCCGTACTTCATCACCGACCAGGACCGCATGGAAGCGGTGCTTGAGGACGCCTACGTGCTCCTGCACACGGCCAAGATTTCCTCGATGGCCGACTTCCTGCCGCTGCTTGAGAAGATTGCCCAGGCCAACAAGCCGCTGCTGGTCGTGGCCGAGGACGTGGACGGCGAGTCGCTGTCGACGCTGGTGGTGAACCGGATCCGCGGGCTGCTGTCGGTGGTCGCGGTGAAGGCGCCCGGCTTCGGTGAGCGGCGCAAGGCCATGCTCGCCGACATGGCCATCCTCACCGGCGGCGAGGTGGTCAGCGAGGAACTCGGGCTCAAGCTGGAGCTGGTCGGGCTGGAGACGCTGGGCCGCGCGCGCCGGGTCGTGGTGGCCAAGGACACCACCACGATCGTGGACGGGGCGGGTGACCCGGACGCGATCGCCGACCGGGTCCGGCAGCTGCGGGCCGAGATCGAGGACACCGACTCCGACTGGGACCGGGAGAAGCTCCAGGAGCGGGTGGCCAAACTTTCCGGCGGCGTGTGCGTGCTGCGGGTCGGGGCGGCCACCGAGGTGGAGCTCAAGGAGAAGAAGCACCGGCTGGAGGACGCCATCTCGGCCACCCGGGCCGCCATCGAGGAGGGCATCATCGCCGGCGGCGGCAGCGTGCTCGTGCACATCGCGGCCGAGCTGGGTGACCTCGGCAAGACCGGGGACGAGGCGACCGGCGTTTCGGTGGTGCGCACCGCGCTGAAGGCGCCCTGCCACTGGATCGCCGAGAACGCGGGCCAGGAAGGCTCGGTCGTGGTCGAGAAGGTGGCCGGGCTCGGCCGGGGTCACGGCTTCAACGCGGCCACGCTGGCGTACGGCGACCTGATGGCGGAGGGTGTGATCGACCCGGTCAAGGTGACCAGGTCGGCCGTGGAGAACGCCGCCTCCATCGCGGGCATGCTGCTCACCACCGAGGTACTGGTGAGCGAAAAGCCGGAAAAGGAAGCAGCCGCCGACGGGCATGGGCACAGTCACGGGCACGCCCACTAGCGGACACCAGGTACGAAATTACGGCGAGTAGTCCTTTGATTACTCGCCGTAATTTCGGTATAGTGCAGAGCTTGGGCGACACATCAATCTGACCTTTCTGTTGCCTGGCCTGGATGAAGGTAGACCCCCCGTTAACGTGGGCATCATGTTGTTGTGACGGAGGGAATTTCCATCCAGTCGGTGGCGGACGGCAGATGGTCGCCGGGCCTGGCCCCTGCGGGCAGGCCGGGCGCGGCGGGCTGGGCTGACCCGCCGGACCGGCCGGAAGCGGCCCCCCACGCGGCTACCAGCACCGGAACCGAGGCGGTTCGCGCTGCCACCGGCACCCGGGCGGACGGTCCCGTCCTGCGCGATCTCACCACGCTGGCCGCCCGTGGCCAGCCCGCGGCGATCGAGTCGCTGCTTGAGCACATCCGGCCAATGATTGTCCGTTATTGCCGGGCCCGGCTTGGGCGAATTGCCGGTCATTACCACGTCGCGGACGATGTGGCCCAGGAAGTATGCATAGCTGTGCTTTCCGCGCTTCCCCGTTATCGGGATATGGGGCGCCCTTTTGCGTCATTTGTGTTCGGAATTGCCTCGCACAAGGTGGCCGACGCGGTGCGTAACGCGGCCAAGCTGGCCGTGCCCACCGAGGAACTGCCGGACGGCCCGGACGAGCAGCCGGGCCCGGAGGAGACGGTGGTCGCCTACCTGGAGGCCGAACGCGCCCGGGCCCTGCTCGACCGGCTCCCCGGGCACCTGCGTGACCTGCTGATACTACGGGTTGTAACCGGCCTGTCGGCCGAAGAGACGGGTAATGTTCTTGGTATGTCGGCAGGAGCGGTACGCGTTGCGCAGCACCGCGCACTGGCCAGGCTGCGCGCGCTCGCGGTCGAGGAGTCGATTGCGTGATCACGGGGCGCGGGCCGGGGGCGCCGAGCGTGACACCGGACACGGTGCTCACGCTGCCCGCCGATGCCCGGGGCGAGCACCGCGCGGCCGCCGTTGACCTGAGCGGGATCCGCCGCTCGGAAGCGATCATCAATCTGCTCGGCGGCCGGAGCCTGCGGTCGCCGCGGGCGCTGGAACCGGCGTTGCGCCTGCTCAGCAGCCTCGCCGCCGACATCGACGCCCAGCCCTTGCCCGCCGCTCCGGCCCTGCCCGCCGCTCCGGCCCGGCCCGGCCCGGCCGCGGCCAGCAGCCCGGCCCCGGCCCGCACCTGGGTGCATGTCGCCGCCGTGGCGGCCGTGGTGGCGACCGTGGCCGGCGCCGCAGGCGGTGGCCGGTCCGGGCTGGCGCAGGCGCTGGCCCGGATCGCCCGGCTGCCCGCCACCGTACGCAAGGAGCCGTCCGGCTGGGGCTACCGGCCGCCGGTCACCGGCCGCCCGGTTCCCCGGCGCCCACGCCCGCCCCGCCGCCCCCGCTGACCGCCGCCCCCGGCCGCGCGGCCCCCACTCCCGCCGGCGGCCGACAATGGAGGCGTGATCGAGGTCGATCCGGAGCGGTTCGAGGAGATGGTCGCGGCGGCGCTGGACAGCCTGCCGGAAGAACTGGGGCGGCTGATGAGCAACGTCGCCGTCACCGTCCAGCACGAACCGGGGCCGCCCGGGCTGCTCGGCCTCTACCAGGGGATCCCGCTCACCCGCCGGACCACCTGGTACGCCGGGGTGCTGCCCGACCGGATCACCATCTACCGGCTCGCGATCTGCGCGGTCTGCTCCACTGAGGACGAGGTCGTGGCCGAGGTCAGGCGCACGGTGATCCACGAGGTCGGCCACCACTTCGGCATCGGTGACGCCCGCCTCCGCGACCTCGGCTGGTAGCAGCGACCCGCGCCGGGCGCCTTCGTGCCGGCTGCGCTTCGTGCCGGCTGCGCTTCGTGCCGGGCAGAGAGTGGGCGTTAGCGGCTGTGATAGCAGCCGCTAACGCCCAAAGTCGCCGGTGGCGCAGCAGCGTCGCGCCGCCGCCGCCGGCGGGGTCGTCACTACACTGGCGGGATATTCAGCACTCCTGCCCGGAAGGTGCCATGACTGACCAGGCCAAGCCGGCTGACCAGGCCAAGTTCGGCCCGCCCGCGCTGACCTTCGACGACGTCCTGCTGCTGCCCGCCCACTCCGAGGTGCTCCCCGCGGAGGCGGACACGACGGCCAGGCTGAGCCGCCGGATCACGCTCCGGCTGCCGCTGGTCTCCTCGGCCATGGACACCGTGACCGAGGCGCGGATGGCCATCGCGATCGCCCGTCAGGGCGGCACCGGGGTGCTGCACCGCAACCTGTCCATCGAAGACCAGGCGCACCAGGTGGACATGGTCAAGCGGTCCGAGGCCGGCATGATCACCAACCCGGTGACCTGCGGCCCGGACGCGACCGTGGCCGATGTCGATGCCCTGTGCGCGCGCTACCGGATTTCCGGCGTGCCGGTGACCGGCGAGGACGGTGTGCTGCTGGGGATCGTGACCAACCGCGACATCAGGTTCGAGCCCGACCACGGCCGCCTGGTATCGGCGGTGATGACCCCGATGCCGCTGATCACCGCACCGGTCGGGGTGGCCACGGAAACCGCGCTCGGGCTGCTCAGGCAGCACAAGGTAGAGAAGCTGCCGCTGATCGACAACGCCGGCCGGCTGCGCGGCCTGATCACCGTCAAGGACTTCGCCAAGAGCGAGAAGTTCCCGAACGCGACCAAGGATGCCGGCGGGCGGCTGGTGGTCGGCGCCGCCGTCGGGGTGGGGCCGGACGCCAAGCGCCGGGCCCAGGCGCTGGCCGACGCGGGGGCCGACTTCCTGGTGGTGGACACCGCGCATGGCCACGCCCAGGCGGTGATCGACATGGTCGCCGAACTCAAGGCCAACACCCGGGTGGACGTGATCGGCGGCAACGTGGCCACGCGGGACGGCGCCCAGGCCCTGATCGACGCGGGCGCGGACGGCGTCAAGGTCGGGGTGGGGCCCGGCTCGATCTGCACCACCCGGGTCGTCGCCGGGGTGGGTGTGCCGCAGGTCACCGCGATCTTCGAGGCCGCGCGGGCGGCGCGCCCGGCCGGGGTGCCGGTGATCGGGGACGGCGGGCTCCAGCATTCCGGCGACATCGCCAAGGCGATCGCGGCCGGCGCGGACACGGTCATGCTCGGCAGCCTGCTGGCCGGCTGCGAGGAGGCCCCCGGCGAGATGGTGTTCATCCACGGCAAGCAGTACAAGCAGTACCGGGGCATGGGGTCGCTGGCGGCGATGCGCGGCCGCTCCTACTCCAAGGACCGCTACTTCCAGGACGACGTGCTGCGCGAGGACAAGCTGGTGCCGGAGGGCATCGAGGGGCAGGTGCCCTACCGTGGGCCGCTGGCGGCGGTGGCCGGCCAGCTGGCGGGCGGGCTGCGCGCGGCCATGGGCTACTGCGGGGCGCGGAACATCGCCGAGCTGCAGGCGGCACGCTTCATCCAGATCACCGCGGCCGGGCTGACCGAAAGCCACCCGCACGATGTGCAGATGGTCGCGGAAGCGCCCAACTACTCCCGGCGGCTGCCGTGACCGTCGAGATCGGCCGCGGCAAGAGCGGCCGCCGGGCGTACACCCTGGACGAGATCGGGATCGTGCCGTCCCGCCGGACCAGGGACCCGGAGGAGGTGTCCACCGCCTGGCAGATCGACGCCTACCGGTTCGAGCTGCCGCTGCTGGTCTCGCCGATGGACAGCGTGGTCTCACCCGCCACCGCGGCCGCCATCGGCCAGCTCGGCGGCCTGGCCGTGCTCGACCTGGAAGGCCTGTGGACCCGGTACGCCGACCCGGAGCCGCTGCTGGCCGAGGTGGCCGAGCTGGATGAGGAGGCGGCCACCCGGCGGCTGCAGGAGATCTACGCCGAGCCCATCAAGGAGGATCTGATCGGCCGCCGGATCGAGGAGATCCGCGCGTCCGGGGTGACCACCGCGGCCCGGCTGTCGCCGCAGCGCACCGTGCGCTACTACAAGACGGTCGTGGACGCGGGCGTGGACATCTTCGTCATCCGCGGGACCACGGTGTCCGCCGAGCACGTGTCCGGCCAGTCCGAGCCGCTCAACCTCAAGCAGTTCATCTACGAGCTGGATGTGCCGGTGATCGTCGGCGGCTGCGCCACCTACACCGCCGCGCTGCACCTGATGCGCACCGGCGCGGCCGGGGTGCTGGTCGGGTTCGGCGGCGGCTCCGGCCATACCACCGCCGCCGTGCTCGGGGTGGCGCTGCCGATGGCCACCGCGATCGCCGACGTCGCGGCCGCCCGCCGCGAGTACCTGGACGAGTCGGGCGGCCGGTACGTGCACGTGATCGCCGATGGCGGGGTAACCCGCAGCGGCGACCTGGCCAAGGCGCTGGCCTGCGGGGCGGACGCGGTGATGGCAGGCTCCCCGTTCGCCCGCGCCGAGCAGGCGCCCGGCCGCGGCTGGCACTGGGGGAGCGAAGCGCACCACCCGGATCTGCCGCGCGGCGCCCGGGTGCGGGTGGGCACGATCGGCACGCTGGAGCAGATCCTGCTCGGCCCGTCCACGGTCCCTGACGGCCTGCTGAACCTGGTCGGCGCGCTCCGGCGGACCATGGCCACATCGGGCTATTCGGACCTCAAGGAGTTCCAGCGGGTCGAGGTGGTGGTCACGCCCAGTGCGCCGCCACGGCGCTGACCTGCGGGTGCTAGCGTTCCGGATGTGAGGGCGCCAGGGGCGGAAGCGGCCAGGCTCGACCCGGACGCCAGGACGGCGGCTCTCGCCGCGCTCGCGGGCACCGAATTCCAGGTGCTGGTGGTCGGCGGCGGGGTGACCGGCGCGGGGGTGGCACTTGACGCCGTCACCCGTGGCCTGTCCGTCGGGCTGGTGGAGGCACGCGACTTCGGGGCGGGCACGTCGTCGCGGTCGAGCAAGCTGATCCACGGCGGCCTGCGCTACCTGGAACAGCTCAATGTGGGCCTGGTCCGGGAGGCGCTGGCCGAGCGGTCACTGCTGCTCGGGGCGATCGCACCGCACCTGGTCCGGCCGGTGCCGTTCCTGTTCCCGCTCACCCACCACGTCTGGGAGCGCGCCTACGTGGGGACCGGGGTGACCGCCTACGACGCGCTCGGCTTCTCGCTCGGCCACACCCGGGGGCTGCCGGTCCACCGCCAGCTGTCCCGGCGCAGCGCGGTCAAGCTCGCGCCCGCGCTGAAGCGCTCGGCCATCACCGGTGCCGTCGCCTACTGGGATGCGCAGGTCGACGACGCCCGGTACGTGCTGACCCTGGCCCGGACCGCGGCCGGCTACGGCGCTCAGGTGGCCTCCCGGGTGCAGGTGCGCGGGCTGCTGCGGGAGGGGGAGCGGGTCACCGGGGTACGCGCGGTGGACCTGGAGACCGGCCGCGAGCTCCAGATCCGGGCCCAGCAGGTGGTCAACGCCACCGGCGTGTGGACCGACGAGATCCAGGCCATGGTCGGCGGCCGCGGCATGATCAACTTGCGGGTGTCCAAGGGCGTCCACCTGGTCGTGCCGAAGGACCGCATCCACTCCACGGCCGGAATCATCTTCCGCACCCCGGTCAGCGTGCTGTTCATCATCCCGTGGGAGCGGTGCTGGATCATCGGCACCACCGACACCGACTGGACCGGCAGCAAGGCCGAGCCCGCCGCCAGCCGGGCGGACATCGACTACCTGCTCGGCCAGGCGAACCGGGTCCTGAAGACCCCGCTCACCAGCGATGACGTGATCGGCGTCTACGCCGGGCTGCGGCCGCTGCTGGCCGGGGACTCCGAGACCACCTCCCGGCTGTCGCGTGAGCACGTGGTCGCCCACCCGGTACCCGGGCTGGTGCTGGTCGCGGGCGGCAAGTACACGACCTACCGGCTGATGGCCAGGGACGCGGTGGACGCCGTGGTGCATGCGCTCGACTGGCGGGCGCCGTCCTCCTGCACCGACCGGGTGCCGCTGGCCGGCGCCGCCGGCTATCAGGCGCTGTGGAACGCCCGGCACCGGCTGGCGCTGTCCTCGGGCCTGCACGTGGCCCGGATCGAGCATCTGCTGCGCCGGTACGGCTCGCTGGCACCGGAACTGCTGGACCTGGTGGCGGCGGACCCGGGGCTGGGCCGGGCGGTCACCGGCGCGGACGACTACCTGCGCGCCGAGATCGTCTACGCCGCCTCACACGAGGGAGCCCGTCACCTGGACGATGTGCTGGCCCGCCGCACCCACATCGCGGTCGAGACGCCGGACCGGGGGATGAGCGCACTCGACGAGATCGCCGGCCTGATGGCCAGGCCGCTCGGGTGGGGCGCGGACGCCGCGGCCAGGGAGGCCGGGCACTACCGGGCCGGGGTGGCCGCGGAGCTGGCCTCGCAGCAGGCGGCGACCGACGCCGAGGCGGCCGCGCTCAGGGACGCGGTGCCGGACATCGTGCCGGTGCTGGCCGGGGACGAGGCCGGCCACCCCAACGGTGGCGGTGCCGTTATCGGGCGGCTGGGTTTCCTGCCCGGCGAGCGCGCCGGCTGATCAGCACGATCACGGCGCCGGTCAGCACGGCCACCAGCAGCGTGGCCAGCCCGGCGGCAAGCGGGACGGCCGGCACGCCGGATGTGGCCGGCCGGGCCAGCACGTGCCGGTGGCGCACGGCCGGCCGGTGGTGGGCGGTGGCTACCACCACGGGCAGGGGGCTGACCAGCTCGCCGACCGGCCTGACCTTCCCGTCCATGGCGAAGCCCCAGTCCAGCAGGCGGGCCGCGTAGGTCAGCTCGGTCAGCGGGGTGCAGTGCAGGATGGTCACCACCAGCGTGGTGTTGCCCCGCCGGGCCCACCCGATGAACGTGGTCTTGGCCTTCGTGGTCCAGCCGATCTTGCCGCCGAGGTCGCCCGGATAGGTGTAGAGCATGGTGTTCTGCGTGTACAGGGTGATCGGCTTGTGGTGCGGCTTGAGCGGGAACTTGACCGTCCGCAGCAGCTCGTCGTGCATGAAGGCGGGGATGGCCAGGGCCTGCCGGGCGAACAGGGCCTCGTCGTAGGCGGAGGAGTGCTGGCCCCCCGCGTCCAGGCCGTTCGGTGTCACCGCCACCGTGTCGTCCGCCTGCAGATGGCGGGCCTCGGCGTTCATCATGGCCATGCCCTTGGCGTAGGAGCCGGTCGCCTGGACCAGCGCCACCGCCGCGTCGTTGGCCGAGATCATGAGCAGGGCCGTGAACAGGTCGGAGATCTGGTAGCTGTCCCCCTGGATGAGCCCGACCTTGCTGGGCACGGCGACCGCGGCCCGGTGTGAGGTGACCACGGTGGCGTCCGGGTTGAGGACCGGCATCAGCGTGATGGCGGTCAGCACCTTCAGCGTGCTGGCCGGCCGGTACCAGCCGTGCGGATCCTTGGCCGCCAGCACCTGCCCGGTGCCCGCATCGGCGATCACATAAGCCGATGCCGCCACGTAGGGCAGGTGCCTGCCCCCGTGGGCCGGGTAATTGACGATCACACCGTGGCCGCCGAGCTGGGCGCCGCCGATGGGCCCCGGCAGGGTGCTGGCCAGGGCGGCCGGAGTGGCCAGCAGGGCGGGGCCGATGAGTGCGGTGGCCACGGCCGCGGTGGCCACGGCCGCGGTGGCGGCCCGGGCCAGCCGCCGCGCCACCGCCCGCCGGTTCATGTCAATAGTCACAGGGAGTAGTTAATCATCGACAATATGTAGTTACTTCGGGGGGGTACCGGGACCATTTGCCAGGTTGCGCCTGGCACTTTGAGGCCACCGTATGCCCACCGCCTAATCTTGGCTTATGGGACGCCTGTCTGAGTCCGGGTTGCCGGTCGAGCCGGTGTACCGGCCGGGCGAGCCGCCCGGATTCGACCCGGCGGCCCAGCTCGGCGATCCGGGGGAGTACCCGTACACTCGCGGCATTTATCCCGGCATGTACACGGCCCGGCCATGGACAATCCGCCAGTACGCCGGGTTCGCCACCGCGCGCGAATCCAACGAGCGTTTCCGCCAGCTGATCGCGGCCGGCGGGACCGGCCTGTCGGTGGCCTTCGACCTGCCCACCCAGATGGGGTACGACTCCGACGCGCCGGTCGCGCGGGGCGAGGTCGGCAAGGTGGGGGTGGCGATCGACTCCATCGACGACATGCGCGCGCTGCTCGACGGCATCCCGCTGGGCACCGTGTCCACCTCGATGACGATCAACGCGCCCGCCGCCGTCCTGCTGCTGCTCTACCAGCTGGTCGCGGCCGAGCAGGGGATCGCCGGGGAGGCGCTGACCGGCACCATCCAGAACGACATCCTCAAGGAGTACATCGCCCGCGGCACCTACATCTACCCGCCGGTGCCCTCGCTGCGGCTGGTCGCCGACACCTTCGCCTACTGCCGGGCCGAGCTGCCCCGCTGGCACACCATCTCGATCTCCGGCTACCACATGGCCGAGGCCGGCGCGACGCCGGTGCAGGAGGTGGCGTTCACGCTGTCGAACGCCAAGGAGTACGTCCGGGCCGCGGTCGCCTCCGGCCTGGCGGTGGACGAGTTCGCGCCCCGGCTGTCGTTCTTCTTCGTGGCCCGCACCACACTGCTGGAGGAGGTGGCCAAGTTCCGCGCCGCCCGCCGCCTGTGGGCCCACATCATGACGGAGGAGTTCGGCGCGGCCGATCCGCGCTCGAAGATGCTGCGGTTCCACACCCAGACCGCTGGTGTCCAGCTGACCGCGCAGCAGCCGGAGGTGAACCTGGCCCGGGTGACCGTGCAGGCACTGGCGGCGGTGCTGGGCGGCACTCAGTCGCTGCATACCAACTCCTACGACGAGGCGATCGGGCTGCCCAGTGAGAAGGCGGCCCGGCTGGCGCTGCGCACTCAGCAGGTGCTTGCGCACGAGACCGACCTGGCCGCCACCGCCGACCCGTTCGCCGGCTCGTACGCGGTGGAGTCGCTGACCAGCGACCTGGAGGCGGCGGCGGCCGCGCTGATCGCCGAGGTGGACGAGCTGGGCGGGGCGGTGGCCGCGATCGAGCGTGGTTTCCAGAAGGCCGAGATCGAGCGCTCGGCCTACCGGATCGCCCGCCAGATCGACTCCGGCGAACGCGTGATGGTCGGCGTCAACAAGTTCACCAGCCCCGGCGACGAGCCTTACCAGCCGCTGCGGGTGGACCCCTCGATCGAGACCGATCAGGCCGAACGGCTGTCGCGGCTGCGGGCCGGGCGCGACCACGGCGAGTGGCAGCGGCGGATCGACGACCTCAGGAAGGCGGCCGCCGGCGCCGACAACGTGCTCGTCCCGCTGCGCGAAGCGCTGCGCGCCCGGGCTACCGTCGGTGAGGTGTGCGGCGCGCTCCGGGAGGTATGGGGCATATATCACCCCGCCGACATAGCCTGACCTGCCCATTGTCCGCCAGGTGCGGGCGGGGCTGTCCCGGATCGAGTTCACCGCGACAATCGCGCAACTCCAGCGGATCATCGGCGTGCGCGATACCATACAGACCTGCGCCAGACGCAACCCGGCACCGATCGCCAGGACGCAAACTGGCGACCACTCAGCGCTACGCCGTAACTCGTCGAGCAGAAGCCGTGACGTGCCCCGCACAAAGCCACGCCGGGGTGCGGGAAGTCCTGGTAACTCCGCGACGGGAGTGGGCGATCCAGGTGATCGCCTAAGCCCTCGCCGCGTGGTTGCCGTTTTTTGAAGGCGCTGATCCGCGCCGGGCCCGTTTGGGGCGGGCACGGCACGGGCTCGTGGCGAGCATGGCGGTCTTCAACGGGGGGCCTGCCGATCCGCGGGGCACACCGCACCCGTGGGCGAGCCGGACTGAATGCGAGGGGTGCATGGAGATCCTGCCCCGTGCCGGAGCCATCCGGCGCGCCGTGGACCGGCCGGGCGGGCCGGTGGAGGCGGCGGATGCGCGGCTATGACCTGGCCGGGGAACTCAGCGAGTTCCTCGCCGACCGGCAGGCGGAGCTGATCGCGTTCCGCCGGGATCTGCATGCCCACCCGGAGCTTGGATACTACGAGCACCGGACGACCAGCCGGGTGGCGCTGCGGCTGGCCGCGGCCGGGCTGCATCCGGTGACGCTGCCCAAGGGAACCGGGCTGATCGTCGACATTGGCAGCGAATCGCCCGGTGCCCCGATGGTCGCCCTGCGCGCGGACATGGACGCGCTGCCGGTCACCGACGAGAAGAACGTCCCCTACCGGTCGACCGTGCCGAACGTCTGCCACGCCTGCGGCCACGACGTCCACACCACGGTGCTGCTCGGGACCGGGCTGTTCCTGGCCCGCCGGGCGGCCGAGGGCGCGCTGCCGGGCCGGGTCCGGCTCATCTTCCAGCCCGCCGAGGAGATCGGCCGGGGCGCGCTCGACGTGCTGGCCTTCGGCGGGGTGGCCGCGGTCGACCGCATCTTCGCCCTGCACTGCGACCCGCGGCTGGAAGTGGGCAAGATCGGGGTGCGGACCGGCCCCATCACCTCGGCCTGCGACCGGATCGTGGTCCGGGTGACCGGGCCGGGCGGGCACACCGCGCGCCCGCACCTGACCGCGGACCTGGTGTACGCGCTCGGCAAGATCGTCACCGAGCTGCCGGCCGCCCTGTCCCGGCGGGTCGACCCGCGGTCCAGCCTGAGCCTGGTCTGGGGGCGGATGAACGCCGGTTCCGGGCCGAACGCCATCCCGGACGAGGGCATGGCCGAGGGCACCGTCCGCTGCCTGGACGACGCCGCCTGGCATACCGCGCCCGACCTGGTCAAGGCGCTGCTGGAATCGGTGGCCAGCGCCTACGGGGTGGTCGCCAAGCTCGAGTACGAGCGGACGGTCCCGCCCACGGTGAACGAGGCGTCGAGCGTCGCGATGCTGTCCGGGGCGGTCGAGCGCGTGCTCGGCGCCGACTCGGTCCGGCCGACGCCGCAGAGCCTGGGCGGTGAGGACTTCGCCTGGTACCTGGAGTCGGTGCCCGGGGCGCTGGCCCGGCTGGGCACCCGCAGCCCCGGCTCGGCGGACGATGACATCGACATCCACCAGGCGACCTTCGACGTCGACGAGGGGGCCATCGCGGCCGGGGTGCGGGTGATGGCCGCGACCGCGCTCGCGGCGCTGCACGACGGGGGCGCGCACGAATCGGTGCCGCACTCGGCCCGGGTCTGATCGCCGGCCGCCACGGCCGCCACGGGCCGGTGCGGGCCGGTGGGGAATATGCTCAGGGGGATGCCCGCTGACAAGCCCCCCGAAGCAGGCCGGGACGTGTACCGGTCGGCCGGCTCGGTCATCTTGTGGTGGATCTGGGCCGTGTTCGCGGTGGCCGCACTGGTGGACCTGGCCCTGCATGGGCGGGATCACCTCAGCCTGGTCCTGGCGGCCCTGGTGCTCACCATTACCGGCGTCATCTACGCCTGCGCGCTGCGGCCCAGGGTGGTGGCCGACGCCGGCGGCATCACCGTGCTCAACCCCTTCCGCGACTACCGCATGCCGTGGGGAGCGGTCGACCGGGTGGACATCATGGGGGCACTTCGCGTGCACTGCATCGCGCCTGAGGGTGCCGCCAAGGGGAAGATCGTCTACAGCTGGGCGGTGCAGGCATCGCCGCGCTCCGTCGTGCGGGAGCAGGGCCGCGCCCACCGGGCGGTCCGGCGCGGCGCCACCGAGCCCGGCTATGGCCGCTATCCCGCTGGCGTCCAGGAGGTGCTGGCGCGTACCCCCGGGGAGCAGACCGCGCACCTGCTCAACGACCGGGCACAGCGGGAGCGGGCGGATGACCGGACGGGCGGGCAGCCGGAAACCCGATGGGCCTGGCCCGCGCTCGCCGCGATGGCCGTGCCCGCCGTGGTGCTGCTCGTCATGGCGCTGATCTGAGCGAGGACGCGGCTCCGGCCGCTGCCGCGTCAGCCGCCGACGGACACGCAGGGCCGGGCCCGCAGGCCGGCCACGTAGTCGGCCGGTGCGCCGGCCTTTTCCGCCGCGTCGGCGAGGATGCCGAGGTTGCGCGCGGACGGCAGGCCGCCCTCGTAGGCGTTCAGCACATAGAGCCAGGCGGGCACGTCGCCATCCAGGGTCTGCACCCGGACCCGCAGCTTGCGGTAGTAGTCCAGGGTCGCGCCGTCCCACCGGTCCAGGTCCAGCTCGTCGGCGTCGGAAACCTCGTACAGCACCACGAACACCCGCTCGCCCGCGTCTTCCACGACCGTGGCGTGTGCGCCTTCCCAGCTGATGTCCGCGCCACCGAACGTCAGCCGCCAGCCCTCCACCCAGCCGGTGCCGCGCTGGGGGGAGTGCGGGCACCGCTGCGCCATCTGCTCCGGATCCATGTTGCTGCCGTAGGCCGCGTACAACGTCACGGTCGACAAGCGTACGAGCCAACCGGGCCGGCCGGGGGGAGGTCGGCCTGGAAGCGGGGCCGGGCCGGCCCCGCCGGCCGCGTGCGACAGAATCGGACGGCGTGAGGCATTCGCATCCCCAGGTGGTGATCGTCGGCGGCGGCCCCGGCGGCTACGAAGCGGCCCTGGTCGCCGCCCAGCTCGGGGCGCAGGTCACGGTGGTGGAATCGGACGGGCTGGGCGGCGCCTGCGTGCTGGCCGACTGCGTGCCGTCGAAGACGCTCATCGCCACCTCCGAGACGATGGGGCTGCTGCACGGCGCGGCCGGGCTTGGTATCACGCTGCCGGACGGCGGGACGGAGTGGGCCGGGCTGGTCCGGGCCGACGCGCCCCGGCTCTACGCCCGGGTGAAGTCGCTGGCGCAGGCCCAGTCGGCGGATGTCGCCAGCCGGCTGGCAGCGGAAGGGGTGGAGGTCGTCACCGGCCGCGGCCGGCTGTCGGGGCCACGCACGGTCGCCGTCGGCGACCGCGAGATCGGCGCGGATGTGGTGCTGATCGCCACCGGCGGGATGCCACGGGTGCTGCCGGGCGCGGAGCCGGACGGTGACCGGATTCTGTCCTGGCGCCAGCTCTACGACCTGGCCGAGGTGCCGCCCGATCTGATCGTGGTCGGCTCGGGCGTGACCGGCGCCGAGTTCGCCAGCGCCTACCAGGCCCTCGGCTCGCAGGTCACGCTGGTTTCCTCGCGCGACCGGGTGCTGCCGCAGGAAGATGCCGACGCCGCGGTCGTGGTGGAGGACGTCTTCCGGCGCCGCGGCATGACTGTGCTCAGCCGGTCCAGGGCCGCCTCGGTCCGTCGGGAAGCGGGCGGCGTGCTGGTCACCCTGGCCGACGGGCGGCCGGTGCGGGGGACCCACTGCCTGCTGACCGTGGGCCTGGTGCCCGCCACCGCCGGGCTGGACCTCGGCCGGGCCGGCGTCGCCGTCGACGACCGCGGGTTCGTCGAGGTGGACAAGGTGTCACGGACCTCGGCGCCGGGCGTGTACGCGGCCGGCGACTGCACCGGCGTGCTGATGCTGGCCTCGGTGGCGGCGATGCAGGGCCGGATCGCGATGTGGCACGCGCTGGGCGAGGCGGTGCAGCCGCTGCGGCTGGGCCACGTCGCGGCGACCATCTTCACCGAGCCGGAGATCGCGACCGTCGGGGTGAGCCAGGCCCTGGTCGAGGCCGGGCAGGTGGAGGCGGAGGTCGTCAAGCTGCCGCTGGCCACCAACGCGCGGGCGAAGATGCAGGGCTTCCGGGACGGCTTCGTGAAACTGTTCGCCCGCCCGGGTACCGGGACCGTGCTGGGCGGCGTGGTGGTGGCGCCGCGCGCCAGCGAGCTGATCCTGGCCGTGTCGCTGGCCGTGGAGCAGCTGCTGACGGTGGACCAGATGGCGCACACGTTCGCGGTCTACCCGTCGCTGTCCGGCAGCCTGACCGAGGCGGCGCGCCAGCTCATGCGCACCGCCCCGGATGTGGGCTAGGGCTACCCGCAACTGGCCGGGCAGCTGACCGGAACCGGGCGCAGGTGGTAGGTCCGGATGCTACCGACGATCTGGGCGACCTGCCCGGCGGGCAGGCCGTCCCACCTGGCGACAAGGTAGTCGGGGCCGGACGCGGCCGCGACCTGGAGCCACATCTCGCCGCCGCTGGCAGGCCCGTCGCCGTGGCTGATGAATACCGCCTGGTAGGGGCCGGCCGGGATCGGCTGGGCGGCCGCGGGCGGGCTGGCCGCGGTCCCAGCTTCCAGGAAGATCGTGAGCCGGATGCCGGACGGGCCGGTGATCAGCACACCCTGGCCCACCCGCTGGTGCGACAGCGGGCCGACCCGCAGGCCCCGCGGGACGGACAGGCGGTACCCGTCGAGCTGGACGGCCTGGCCGGCCAGCTGGCCGCCGGCGGCCGCCGGCGCCCGCTCCGGGGCCCGGCCGCCGGGCCCGGCGGCCGGGCCTGCCACCAGCACGGCTGCCGCTGCACCCGCAGCGAGCGGGACGGCGGCAACGGCCAGCCAGCGGGCCCGGGACCGCCGCGCCTGCCGCCGCCGCACGAGGCTGAGCAGATCCGCGGGGGGTTCGATGTGCGCCAGCTCGGCGCGCAGCACGGGGCCGATCTGGGCGGCGAGCTTGTCGTCAGTGAGCATGGAATACCTCCGGTGACCGGTGACTGGGTGCCGCGGGGCCCTCATCCAGGGCGGCCCGAAGCTGGGACAGGGCGCGGGCGGTGTAGGACTTGACCGTGCCCGGCGAGATCCCGAGCAGGGCGGCGGTCTCCGCCACCGACAGGTCGTCGAGGAAGCGCAGCACGATGACGTGCCGCTGCCGGTCGGGCAGGCGCATCAGTGCCGGGAGCAGGCTCAGCCGCTGCCCGGCCAGCTCGGCCGGCCCGGCCAGCGGGTCGGCGGCGTCCCGGCCTGCCTGGTCGGCCAGCAGCGTTTCCGGCGGGCGCCGCCGCAGCCAGCGCCAGTGATCACGGCACAGGTTCACCAGCACCTGCCGCGCGTAGGCCTCGGGCGCGGTGCGGGCCGCGGGCCAGCGCCGGGCGGTCCGCAGCAGTGCGGTCTGCAGCATGTCCTCGGCGTGGCCGCGATCGCCTACCAGCGCACAGGCGGTCCGCAGCAGGGCCGGCGAACTCGCCCGCACGAACTCCTCGAACTCCGGCCCGGTCCTCATGACCTCCTGAACGCCGCCGGGGCCCGGCTGGTTGCCATCCGCGCCGGATTAGTGGGTGGGGTGGCCGAGGTCGGGGTCGTTGGGGACGGGCAGGCCGTGCTGACGCAACCGGGCCGCCCGGATGTCGTCGGCGTACACCGCCACGGTGAGCACGCTGCCCGACAGGATGAGGGCGACCATCATGACGCTGACCCACAGCGGCGCGGGCAGGAAGATGGCGAGCAGCACCACCAGGATGGCGCAGACCGGGATGATGACCGCCAGGTGGCGCAGCACCGTCCGCCAGCGCCAGCCCGCGTCGGTCAGCTCGTGCCGCACCCAGTGCACGTTCCGCGGTGGCAGCCGGAACCCGGCCGCGAACCACAGCCAGCCCGCCGGGCCCGGGTCGCCCGGCAGCCGTGTCCGCATGGTCTCAGTCCGTCAGCTCAAGCAGGGCCGCGCCGGCGCTGACGGTCTGGCCGATCTCCACCTTCAGCCCGGTCACGGTCCCGTCCTTGTGCGCGGTCAGCGGCTGTTCCATCTTCATCGCCTCCAGCACCAGCACCGTGTCGCCGGCCGCCACCCGCTGGCCCTCACCGGCCACGATCTTGACGATCGTGCCCTGCATGGGGCTGGTGAGCGTGTTCCCGCTGCCCGCCGCCGGGCCCCGCCGCGCCGAGCGGCGGCCCCCCCCGGCCGGCCCGGCCGCGCCCGCCGGGCCGCCGGTTCCCCCGGCCCGGCCCAGCCCGGCGGGCAGGATCACCTCCAGCCGCTTGCCCTGCACCTCGACCGTGATCCGCTCCCGGGCGGGCGGCTCACCGGCGGCCGCCAGCGGCCCGGCGAACGGCGGGATCTGCCCGGCGAACTCGGTCTCGATCCACCGGGTGTGCACCCGGAACGGCTCGCTGGTGAACGCCGGGTCGGTCACCACCGCCCGGTGAAAGGGCAGCACCGTGGGCATGCCGCCGACCTCGAACTCGGCCAGCGCCCGGCGCGCGCGGGCCAGCGCCTGCGGCCGGTCCGCGCCGGTGACGATCAGCTTGGCCAGCAGTGAGTCGAACGCCTGCGGCACCGTCATGCCCGAGCGGTAGCCGGCGTCGACCCGCACCCCGGGCCCGGACGGCTCGCGCCAGGCGGTGATGGTGCCGGGCGCGGGCAGGAAGCCGCGGCCGGGATCCTCGGCGTTGACCCGGAACTCGATCGCATGCCCGCGGGCGGCGGGGTCGCTGTACGCGAGTTCCTGCCCGTCGGCGATCCGCAGCATCTCGGTGACCAGGTCGATGCCGGTGACCTCCTCCGACACCGGGTGCTCGACCTGGAGCCGGGTGTTGACCTCCAGGAACGAGATGGATCCGTCCTGGCCGACCAGGAACTCGCAGGTGCCCGCGCCCTGGTAGCCGGCCTGCCGCAGGATCGCCCTGGACGATTCCGTCAGCAGCCGCACCTGCTCGCCGGACAGGAACGGCGCCGGCGCCTCCTCGACGAGTTTCTGGTGACGTCGCTGCAGCGAGCAGTCGCGGGTCGACACCACCACCACGTGGCCGTGGGAGTCGGCCAGGCACTGGGTTTCCACGTGCCGCGGCCGCTCCAGGTACCGCTCGGCGAAGCACTCGCCGCGGCCGAACGCGGCCACCGCCTCCCGGACCGCCGATTCGTACATCTCGCCGATCTCGGCCATGGTCCTGGCCACCTTCAGGCCGCGCCCGCCGCCGCCGTAGGCGGCCTTGATGGCGACCGGCAGGCCGTACCGGGCGGCGAACGCCTCGACCTCCCCGGCGCTGCTGACCGGGCCATCCGTGCCCGGGGCCAGCGGGGCGCCGACCGCCTGGGCGATCGCCCGGGCGGCCACCTTGTCACCGAGCGCCTCGATGGCCGCTGGCGGCGGCCCGATCCAGGTCAGCCCGGCGTCGATGACCGCCCGGGCGAACTGCGCGTTCTCGGCCAGGAACCCGTACCCGGGATGGACCGCGTCGGCCCCGGCCGCGACCGCCCGTTTGAGGATCTTCTCGATCGACAGGTAGGTGTCGGCCGGGCTCTGCCCCTCCAGCGCGTAGGCCTCGTCCGCCATGGTGACGTGCAGCGCGTCCAGATCCTGGTCGGCGTAGATGGCGACACTGGCCAGGCCCGCGTCCCGGCACGCCCGCACGATGCGGACGGCGATCTCGCCGCGGTTCGCGATGAGCACCTTGCGCACTTCACGCCCCTCCCAACTGCCGAGGAGTCTAAGCGCACCTGCTCATATCGGCGCGCACGCTCCCGCGCTTCCCGGTCCGCCGGGCGGGCCGGGAAGCCGCGGTGCCGGTGCCGGCGGCCGCTACTCGGGCCTGGGCACCTTCCATCTGGTGACCGTCAGGATGGTCAGGCCGAAAAGGCCGATGACCCCGACCGCGATGAGCACCCAGACCGTAATCCATGCTCCAGCGGCCATCTGTTGCTCCTCTCGATCCAGTGCCAGTACCTGGTCGCCGAATCCGCAACCTCGCCATGCCCGGCCGGCCGCCGGGCAAGCCTGGTCCAAGATTACTCGCGGCCGTCAGCCGGCGGCAGCCGCGTTTTCGTGGGCCAGCAGCCA
>DATDGI010000382.1:0-45807 GCA_036522155.1 Streptosporangiaceae bacterium | reverse complement strand
AGGAAGGCGGCCATGACCGGGGCCAGGCCCGAGGCCAGGACGATGCTCGTGGGCTGCCCGCCCGGGCCGACAAAGACCTCTCCTGACGTGGTGCTCACGCCGCTGAGCTGGCCGCTGAGCCCCGCCGCCTGCGAGGCGGTCACCTGGCTGAGGTCGAGCGGGAAGTCCCAGTAGAGCTGTATTTCCCCCGGGTTGAACCAGTGCTGCAGCGCGCTGACCTCGGGCCCGCCCACGAAGACCGCGCCGATCCAGTACGAGGGGGTCTTCAGGCCGAAGTGGAAGGCGGGCGCGGCCGCGGCGGCGTCGGCGGTCCAGAAGGCCGCAGTGGGCCCGGTGGGCCGGAGGATCCCGGTGACGGTCAGGGTCACGCCCGGCCCGATCGTGAGCCGCGAGCCGGGCCGCAGCCCGAACCGGGCCGCGGTGGCCCGGGTGACCGCGACACCGAAGTCGGCGCCCGCACCGTTCACCCGGACGGTGGTGGGCAGCTGTCCCGACTCCAGCCGGGCATGGCGGCTCAGGCTGCTCCGGTAGAGCACCTCCATCTGCGGCGCGGTCGGGCCGTAATACGCGCTCCTGGCCGCGCCCGACACCTGCGCGGGGACGATCGTCAGGCCCGACCAGTCGGCGGCGGGCCGGGCGAGTGGCAGCCGCTGGCGCTTCAGGTTCCCGGCGAGCTGAGACTGGACAGCGGTGAGATCGGCGCCGCCGAAAGGCCCGCCGAAGCTGAGGACGAACGTGCTGTCGTCGACGGTCCCGGTGACCGAGGTCGCCAGCGCGGGCACGGTGGCGAAGGAGTGCCGCAGGGCACGGGTGCGCAAGCCCAGGCTCTGCCGCGGGGCGGCCACGGCGACCAGCACACAGATGAGGACCAGCAGCCCCAGTCCCACGCTGGCCGCCGCCCCCGTGCCGGTGAGCACCCTCCAGGCGGCCCCGGGCCGCCGCGACGGCGCGCTCATCCCGCCTGCGCCGCACGCAGCTGGGCGGCGGGGTCGGGCCGATGGGCGATGGTGACCGCGGCCACCACGACCGGGATCACCGCGACGGCCAGGGCGAGCACCACCGCCCAGCGCCATGGGAACTCGACCAGGACCGGCGGGACGGGGGTGGTGGCCGCGGTGGTGAGCGTCACCGCCGGGACCAGCAGGTGGGCCAGGACCGCGCCGGCCAGCAGCCCGGCCGCGGCCGCGGGCAGGCTCAGCAGCAACTGCTCCAGGCACAGCTGGCCGGCCTGCCCGCCCCGGGCGACGCCGAGCGCGGCCAGCACCGCGTTCTGCACCTGCCTGGCCCGCAGGCTGGCCGTGACACTGACCGTGAACCCCACCGCGGCCAGCAGGGCGGCCGCCGCGGCAATGGCCAGCGCCGCCTGCTCGGGCACGGCCGAGAGCAGGTTGGCCAGCCCGGCCGCGGCCTCGGTGTTGCGGACGGTCACCGCGGCGCCGCGAGGCAGCCCCGATGGCGCAGCACCGGCGGTGGTGTGCAGCCACCACTGCACCACCGGCAGCGGTGGCTGCCATTGGCTCGCCAGCAGATCCTGGAGTGCGGCCTGATCGACGATGAGCACCCCGCCGGACACGGTCGGGAACTGGCTCACCGCGGCCACGATCCGTACCGGGATGCTGATGCCGCTCACGGTGACCGGCACGACGGAACCGATCCCGGCCGCGCTGCCCCGCAGGAACGCCTCGGTCGCGATACCCGGTATGACCTTGGTGGGGGCGGCCACGGTCACGGTCAGCACGCCGACGATGGCGGTCCGCGTCACCCCGGCGGAGGCCAGCACGCTGGGCGCCGGGCTCTGGCCCGGCGTGAAGCTCAACACCTGGCCTCCCCCCCGGGCGGCCTGCCAGCCCTGCACGGCTGGTGAGGTGCCCACGGCCGGCGGCCCGCCGGCGGTCGGCAGGGTGTAGCCGAGGGAGATGCCGAGCTCCGGCGCGGACGCGGCCGGCCGCCAGGACGCCAGCGCGCTGCCGCCCGCGAACACGGTGGCCGCCCCCGCGCCCGGCGGGGAGCCGGATGCGCCTGCGGGTCCCCGCCCAGCCGGGCCGGCCGCCAGCGCGTGGATGACCAGGCGGGCGGGGTGGGTGGCCACCCGCGCGGACTGGCTGGCCCCGGCGTGGGCCGGCAGGGTGTAGTCCAGGGAGATGCCGAGCAGCCGCAGCGGGTAGTCGGCCCCCCGGCCCGGTGACAGGGACGTGGTCAGGGCATGGGGCCGCCCGTCGGTGGGCAGCAGGCCGGCCGGCACGTCGTAGACGGCGCCACCGGAGTCCTGGATGGCGACCGTGGCCGTCACAGGCCCCAGGCTGCCCGCCGGGCCGGGAGCCAGGCTGGCGGTGATCCGCAGCCAGGCTGGCCGGCCAGGCAGCGCCAGGCCCGGGGCTGGCCACGACGGGATGATCCGCCGCCACAGCCGGGATGCCGGCTGCGGCGACAGATCCGGCCGCAGCAGCACGGTGGCCGCGGCTTGCCGGGCGTCCAGCCCGATGATCTGCCCGCCGGACCCGGTGACGCCGGCCGCCACCGGCATGGCCGCGATGACGCCTGGTGCCCGGGCGATACGGTCCGAGCTGGCCAGCGGCAGCGGGGCGAGCGTGCCCACCCGGACGTCCGCACCAGTCGTGAACGCGGCCTGGTCCTGCACCGACCGCCGCCAGCTCTGGTACTGGGCGAGGGCCAGTGATCCGGTGCCGACCGCGAGTATGACCAGCAGCACCGGGCCGCTCTGCCGGACTGGCCGCCTGCTGATCTCCCAGCTGGCGAGGGCCGCACCGAGCCGCCTGGTCCGCCCGATCAGGCCGTCGATGGCCCGGGCCAGGGCCGGCAGCAGGCGCAGCGGCACCAGGGTGAGACCAGCCAGCGCCAGCGCCGGGGCCAGGACCGGCACCGGATCGATGCCGAGGCCGCCGGTTCCGGGATGAGCGACCGCGGAATACGAGCGCAGCTCCCACACCGCGATCACGGCCAGGGCGACGAGCGCGAGATCACCGCCCGCCTGGGCGATCCCGGCCAGCAGCGCGGGCCGGCCCCGGCGGGCACTGGCGACACCCGGCGCGGACGGCCGCAGCGACGGCCAGAGCAGGATCACCGTGCTCAGGGCGAGCACGGCCACCGTCGCCCACCAGGCGGCCGCCGGCACCCGCGGACCAGTGGCCGGCAGCCCGGCCGCGGCCAGCAGCAGGCCCGCCAGCCGGCCACCGAGCAGCGCACCGGCCGCCGCCGCGACCACGCAGAGCAGGGCCGCCTCCGCCGCCGCGGGCCGGGCCAGCTGCCAGCGGGCGGCACCCCGGGCGGCGAGCATCGCGCTCTCTTCGTCACGGTGGCTGGCCAGCAGCCGGGCGGCCAGGGCCAGCGCGGCCGCGGCCAGCAGCAGCAACTGCACGATACCCATGGTCAGCAGCGATCTGGCGACCACCAGGTTGCGGCCGAGACCGGCCAGCAGGGCCGGCAGGCCGGTACTGACCTGCAGCCCGCCGAGCTGGGCGGAATTTTGCAGGTAGGACTCGGCCGCGGTGATCCGCCCGGCCAGTGCCGGGAGGCCGCTGCCGCCCATGCGCGCGCCGTCCGGCAATACCACCCAGGACACGCCGCCGACCGCCAGCCCGCCGGAGCCTAGCGCCGCCGGGTTCACCACCAGCGGGCCGTAGGTGATGTAGGGCGGCGCGGCGCTGACGCCGGACCGGCTGACCAGATCGATGCCCCAGAACCGGGCGGCCGGATCCCGCAGCGCGAACAGCCCGGTGACGCGGACCCGGATCCGCCGCCCGGTGTCCCGGTCGCGCAGCATGAGCAGGGCACCCGGTGCCAGCCGGAGCTGATCGGCCGCGGTAACCGGCAGCGCCGCGCCGACCGGGCGGCCGGGGACTGGCCGGCCCGGCCAGGCCCCGGCGACCAGCGTGGCGTTGGCCTCGATCGGCCCGGACGCGACCGCCTCGGTGAGCGGCACGGTCCGGCTTCCCCGCGGCGAGGGCAGCCCGAGCGGGTCCGACCACAGTGCCTGATCGAGCTGGTAGGGAACATCCCGCAGGACATTCCGCATCGACGCGCGCACGGCGCGGGTATCGGCGGCGGCCGTGGCCGCGTTCACCTGGCCACTGATCACGATCGATACCGCGGCGGAACGGGCCAGCTGCCGGTGCAGGGCGAGCGGCAGCTCCTCCGAGCCGAAGCTGGCCAGGGCGGACGCGAGCGTGGCGGTGATCAGGACGGTGACCGCGACACCGGTCAGCAGCGGCCACGACGACCTCATTCGGCGGGTGATAAAAGACCCGGTGAGGCCGCGCATCGCTTCCTCCCTCCGGATGGGCCCAGGCTCCGTCGGCGAATCGGCCACGCTGCTGTCAGCGCCTCAGCTTGCAGGTTATGCAGCGCGCCGGAAATGGGGTACCTGGCCGGTGCCAATGGTTATCCGACTGTTGGCCGGCCGTATCCGCGCCCGGGTGCGGCTGGCCGCGGGCGCCCGCGGACCAGCTATTCGCGGGTCAGCCGGCTATTCGCGGGTCAGCCACGGTGGCGGCAGCGGCCCCACCGACCGGGCCGGCAGAACCCACCCGCCGTCCGCCCCGTCACCCTCCGGGTGGAAGCCAGCCTGCTCGAACAGCCCGGCGGCGGGCCCGTTCCGGTCGGTGGGGATGAACCGGCCCAGGAACGGCCCCGGGCCTGCCGCGTCCATCACCGCCCGCAGCAGCGCGAACTCCAGCCCGAACCCCATGGCGCGGCAGCTCATGATCACCGAGTCGAACCGCCGCTCCGCCTGGTCGAAGACGGCCATCGCGACAATGCCCAGGCGGCCGAAACGGTCCCGCAGCGACGCCACGAACAGGCGGCTGGCAGCCGAATCCAGCAGCGCCCGCACCTCGGCCACAGTGTGGCGGAGGGTGGTCGTGTTGAACTGGCTGGTCCGCTCGATCAGGGCCATCATCCTGGGCAGGTCGGCCTCGGTGGCCGGCCGGACCTGGTAGCGCAGGGCCAGTGACTTCATCACCGTGGCGTAGTCCAGCGGCTCGGACAGTTCGGCGCGGCGCCCGGCCGCCTCCCGGTACATCTGCGTGCGGCGGCGCGCCTCCTCCGTCCGCCCGGTCGAGGGGAAGGCGAGCCACCGCCGCAGTGCCCGCCACGTGCCCGGATCAGCCGGATCGAGGGCCGCCACCCCGGGGATCATCCCGGTCACCAGCGCCCGCTCGGCCGGGTTGTCGTCGAGCAGCACGAAGGCATCCGCGCCCAGATCCAGCTCCGCGATGGCCGCGGCCACGTTCTCCGGCTTCGGCCGCCAGTTGATCTTCGCCAGGACGAAGTCGTCCGCGGACAGGACCATCTCGTCCCAGCGGATGGACCGCTCGTCGTTCTTGCTCAGCGCCACCAGCAGCACGCCCGCGTTCTTCAGCTCGCGCAGCAGCTCCTGGCCCGTGGTGTCGTGACCGACCGCGCCCTCGGCCATGACGCCCTGCCAGAGGGTGTTGTCGAAATCGACGAGCAGGGCCTTGGCGCGGCCGAGGATCTGGTAATCGCGCAGGATGTCGCGGTAGTGGACGGCCAGTGCCGGGCCGAGCGCGGTCGTGTGCGCGTAGCCGGGCGGGACGTCGTCATCGGCAAACGCATGGGCCGCCGCGGCGCGGACTCCGCCCAGCCCGGCGGCCACCACCGCCTCGCTGACCAGAAGCACGTTCTCGGTCGCGTCCGCCAGTTCGGTGAGCCAGCGGGAGAGGGCGGTCAGCAGCCGCCGCTGGCCACGGGAATGGGCGGGCAGCGCGGTCAGCCTGCGCCGGGCGCCGTCGAGCGGGACGCCGCATGGCACGTGCAGGGCGATGGTCCGGTCAGAGACCGTCCTGATGTCGGCGATGGTCTCGGACACGATCCCGACCAGGCCGTCCACGGCCGCGGCCGCGCGCCAGCCCACCAGCGGCAGCGCCGCCCGGCGCCAGGCGCTGGCATAGGGCGGCACCCCGGCGAAGGTGAAGAGGGACAGGCCGATCAGGTCCGGCTGGTAGCGCGTCACCTCATTGACGATCGCGGTGTTGACCGCCGCCGCCGGCGGGCGGGCACCGAAGAACACGTGCCGGACATCGACCGGGTGCCCGCTCTGCGCGCCGTGGTGGATCAGGAAGGCCCGGGTTTCCACGAAGAGGCAATCGCCAATAAATAGCACCTTGCTGGCCGGCTCGGGCGGGGCCAGCAGTGGCGCATGAAAATCCCAGAGATCCTGCCGGACCCGGTCCGCGGGAAATACATCCGCAACCAGCTCGGCGATCGCGGCAAACTCGATGGCCATATTCTGGCTAAGCGATGTGGAGAGCGCAGCACGCGACGTGGCCCTGTCGGCGTACCGCAGCCGTTCGTCGAAATACAGCGCGGCATGATCCGGGGCCCCGCTGAGCGCCCCCACCAGCGCCCTGGCCAGCGGATGAAGGTACCGATCTCGCGCCAGCGCGGCCGGCCCGGATTCGGAGGCGCCGCCGGTGGGCCCATACTGGCCCAGTTTCTCCCAGGCCTGGATCAACTGTGCCTGCCGGGCGGCCAGCGCGTCCGCCAGCCGGTAACGCTGGTAATTGTCGGCGGCCGGCTTTGACACGCCGGGAATTATAACCAGCTGCCCTGGCGGCCAAATGCAGCGGCGCTGCGCGGCGTTTCGCAAAGGGCCAGACCAGGCCGGGTTATCCGCGTATATCTGGGCAGGGGCCGGGCCGGTCAGAGCGTAGCCACCGCGGCCAGCACGGCCAGCAGGATGGTGGTGATGGCGAGCATGCCATGGCCGGCCGGGACCAGGGCCGCCACCTGGCCCTTGGGCCCCCGTCGCCGGCGGCGGGCCGGGTCGGCCATGACCCCGGCCAGCACTTCCTCGACCAGCCTGGCGGCGAGCGCCTCATCGGTCAGCGCCCGGGTCAGCGTCGCGTCGGTGATCCGGCTGGTAAGCACGTCCTCACCGGGCGCGGCGAGCCTGCCGCCGGCCGGCCCGGCTCCACCCGGGGTGGGGTAGGGAGACCAGAGCGTGACGGTGGACAGGCCCAGCCCGGCGACCGGCCCTAGCAGGACCACGGCCGCCCAGGCCAGCGGCGGCCAGCCGCTGATGACGTAGGCCAGCCACAGCGCCAGCCCGGTCAGGGCCAGGCTGAAGTGCCAGAACAGGAAGGCCGGGGACAGCCCTCCCCTGACCTCCCGCTGCCGCCGTACCCCGCCGCTGGCGATCAGCCGGCTGAGCATGTAGGCGCCGATGCTGGCGGTGAGCACCCAGGTGATCAGCGCGGCGACCGCCAGCGCCCGGTTGCCATGCCAGCCGGGATCAGCCCCGGCCAGCACCTGGGCCAGGCCGGGGCACCCGGCCGTGCACCGGGTGGCCGCTACGGCGCTGATCATGCTGCTCATGCGCTACTCCCCGGCGCCCATGCGACCGATCCCCGGCCGGTGACCGGTAACGCCGGGTGCAGGTGCTCGCAGCGTAACCGCCCGGGTCCGGCCCGCGGTAGCCCACGCTGCTACCGTCCGGGCTCATGACCGACCAGATCTACGTGGGCAACGCCACCGTGGACGCCCCTGCCGACCACGGCTGGCTGCTCGGCCACTTCAAGCCGGCCGGTGACGCCCGGCACAGCGGCGACGTGGAGGTCAAGTGGGGCATCCACGACGCGGGCGACCAGCGCGCGCAGTGGGTCACCGGCGAGCGGCGGACGGCCCTGCTGGTGCTGATCAGCGGGCGGTTCCGGGTGGAACTGCCGGGCCGCACCGTGCTGCTCGCCCGGCCGGGCGACTACGTGGTGTTCCACGGCATCGGCCACTCCTGGCATGCTGAGGAGGAGTCGGTGGTCATCACGGTCCGGTGGCCGTCGGTCCCCGGCTATGCCGTGCCCTGCCCCCACCTGGGCGATGGCGACGGCCAGGCGGCCGGGCCAGGGGGCGGGGGTGCGGATGGAGCCAGCGACCGAACTTGAGCTCGCCGACTGGCGGCGCCGGGTCAGCGAGCTGTACGCGGCCGTCCGCGCCGAGCACGACCCCGAACGGGGGCACGCCCGGTGGCGGGCGGGCCGGGACGAGCTGTTCCGGTCGCACCCGCAGAGCCCGCTGGCGCCCGGTGACCCGCTGCGCCGCACCGGCCTGCCCTACTGGCCCTATGACCCGGCGCTGAGGTTCACGCTGCCACTGCTGCCCGCCCCCGGGCCGGCGAGCCTCAGCCTGTCGGCCGGTGATGACGGCACGGTGACCCTGCATCGGGTGGGCCGGGTCGAGCTGCCCCCGCCGCTGGCCGCCACGGCCGACATCTGGTGGGTGGCGCAGTATGCGGGCGGGCT
The DNA here is from genome assembly GCA_036522155.1 of Streptosporangiaceae bacterium. Lineage (GTDB taxonomy): Bacteria > Actinomycetota > Actinomycetes > Streptosporangiales > Streptosporangiaceae > UBA9676. The sequence continues at coordinate 37,534 of DATDGI010000382.1, read as the reverse complement.
GTTCCTGCCCCTGCGGGACGGCAGCGCCGGCACCGGCAGCTACGGCGGCGGGCGGTACCTGCTGGACACGGCCAAGGGCGCTGACCTCGGCGGCGACGACGGCTCGCTGGTCATCGACCTGAACTTCCTCTACCACCCGTCCTGCCGGTACAACAGTTCCTGGCAGTGCCCGCTCGCGCCCAGCGGCAACACGATCACCGCGCCGGTGACCGCGGGCGAGCGGATGAGCTAGCGCCCGCGCCGGCCTAACTCTCCAGCCCGCTCGGGTCGGCCGGGACGTCCACGGCGTGCTCGGCCAGGATGTCCAGGGGCACGATGTCCAGCGCCCGCTCGTGAGTTGACGCCAGCACGACCGGTGCGGCCGCGCCATCCCGGTGGGCCCGCAGCCAGTTCACCGCGGTCACGCACCAGCGGTCGCCCGGCACCAGCCCGGGAAACCGGAACTCCGGCACCGGCATGGTCAGGTCGTTGCCGATGCTGCGCTGGTGGGCCAGGAAATCGCCGGTCACCACCGCACAGATGGTGTGGCTGCCCACATCCTCCGGCCCGGTGTTGCAGCATCCGTCACGGTAGAAGCCGGTCATCGGGTCGGTGCCGCACGACTCAAGCTCACCGCCCAGGACATTCCGCTCCGCCATGCCAGAAGTATCTCAGGCCGACTTGCGCGCCTCGATCAGGAAGCGCTGGGCGTGTGACACGAACGACCCCTGGGCGCCGATGTGCTCGTGCATCCGGGCCAGCTGCTCCCGGTAGCCGTCGACGGTAAAACCGGGCACGGTCCACAGCACCTTGCGCAGGAAGTAGGCGACCGCCCCGACGTCGTAGAACTCCACCCGCAGCGCCTGCTCCCGCAGGCCGGTGACGGTCAGCCCGGCCTGCTGCGCTTCCGCGATCGCCACCTGCGGGCTACGGCCCGGGTCGACTGGCTGCGGGCCCATCATGAAGTCGGTCAGCTCCCGGTTGGAGCCCGCGCCCACCTGCTGGGAGAAGTACCGGCCACCCGGCCGCAGCACGCGGGCGATCTCCGGCCAGATGGCGACGGTCGGATGCCTGCTCACGACCAGGTCGAACGAGTCCGGCTGGAACGGCAGCGGGCCCTCGTCACCGGCCTGGACCACCGCCGCCCCGACCGCCCGCAGATTCTGCCTGGCCACCGCCAGGTTGGGCGGCCACGACTCGGTGGCCACCAGCACCGGTGCGGGCCGCGGGACCGCCGCCAGCACCTCGCCGCCGCCGGTCTGCACATCTAGCGCCACCTTCGCGCTGGCCATCTGCTCGCCCAGCAGCCGCGAGTAACCCCAGGCCGGGCGTTCCTCGGTGGCCCGGCCGGCGAACCAGGAGAAGTCCCAGCCCCCGACCGGCTCGGCCGCCGCCTCGCCGACCAGTTCGGTGAACGGCCGCGATCCGGTCACCGGGCGATCAGCCGCTGCCCCGCCGGGCGGAGCCCGGCGAACAGGTCGTCTTCGGGGACCGGGGCGCCGGTGGTGTCGCTGGCCCGGATGAAGCTCTCCCGGCCGAACGCGGCCTCGGCCACCTCGGGCGGGATCTTGCTGAACCACGATTCCGTGATCTGGCTCCCATGCGCGAACAGCGCGTCCCGCTTGCGCGGCAGCACCGCGCGGATGTCGATGGTGGTGGTGATCCGCTGCTCGGCCTCGGCCATCTGCCGGATCATCTCCGGGTCGGCCGCGCGGCCCGCCGGGACGTCCACCCCCGCCTCCCGCAGCGCTTCCCACACCTTCTGCCAGTCGCTGCCCCGCATGGCGGTGAGGTACAGCTTGGCCGGGATGCCGGTGGCGGCCACCGCCGCCTGTGCCGTCCGCGCCGCGTGCACGTGGTCGGGGTGCTGGTACAGTCCCTCGGCGTCGTACGTGATCACGACCTGCGGCCGGTACCGCTCGATCAGTGCGCCGATCCGCGCTGCCACCACGCCGGTGGGGATGTTGCAGAACGCGTCCGGCCGGTCCTTGTAGTCCCAGTCGGGCATCCCCGAATCGTGGTAGCCCAGCGTCTCCAGCTCGGTGACACCGAGGATTTTGCAGGATTCACGCAGCTCCGCCAGCCGGAGCTGCGCCACGGCCTGCTCGTCGTGCCCGTCCTGGCCCGGCTTCACCCCGCCCGGGGCATCCCCGAACTCACCGTTCGTGCAGGTCACGACCACGGTGCGGATCCCGGCGTCGGCGCAGAGGGCGAGCACGCCGCCGGTACTGGACGCCTCGTCGTCGGGATGGGCGTGCACGGCCATCAGGGTCAGCGGTTCTGCCATCCCCCCAGCCTGCCCGATGGGTCAGACAAACCGGTAACCGGGCCGCGGGCGGCACCCGCCCGCCTCCGATCGCGGGCGCTTGGCCAGCGCCACCAGGTGATCACTATGATCGTCTGGCCATACATGCCGGGAGGGGACCATGACCGAGCCGGGGACCGGGGCCGCGCTGCCGTGGCGGTTCGACGACCTGCGCGCGCTGTTCATCAACTGCACGCTCAAGCGGTCGCCGGAGATCAGCCACACCCAGGCACTGGCTGACCGAAGCATCGCCATCATGCGCCGGCATGGGGTCACCGTGGACGTGCTGCGGGCGGTGGACCTCGACATCGCCACCGGCGTCTGGCCGGACATGACCGGGCACGGCTGGCCGACCGACGCCTGGCCGGGCATCTACCAGCAGGTGCTCGCGGCCGACATCCTGGTGCTGGCCGGGCCGATCTGGCTCGGCGACAACAGCTCGGTGATGAAGCAGGTGATCGAGCGCCTGTACGCCTGCTCCCACCTGCTGAACGAGGCCGGCCAGTACGCCTACTACGGGCGGGTGGGCGGCTGCCTGGTCACCGGCAACGAGGACGGCATCAAGCACTGCGCCATGAACGTCCTGTACAGCCTGCAGCACCTGGGTTACACCATCCCGCCGCAGGCCGACGCGGGCTGGATCGGCGAGGCCGGCCCCGGCCCGTCCTACCTCGACCCCGGATCCGGTGGCCCGGGCAACGACTTCACCAACCGCAACACCGCGTTCATGACCTGGAACCTGCTCCACCTGGCCCGCCTGCTCAAGGACGCCGGCGGGATCCCGGCCCACGGGAACCAGCGCTCGGAGTGGGATGCCGGCTGCCGGTTCGACTACGCCAACCCCGACTACCGCTGAGCCGGAAGGCCGGCGGCCGGGGGTGGCTGGCGCATGACCCGGCCGCCCCGGGCCGGTAGCCGCCGCGCACCAGCCGGTGAATTTACTGACTCCGGCGGTTATCCCGGTCACTCGCGGGTATCGGCTGATAACGGCCGGTAGTCCAGAAGGCGGTCTTGGTAGGGCCAGGTGCGACCGCCCGGTCCGTCTCCGCGCGGGCATGCCCCAGAACGGCTTCCCTCCCCCGGCACGCCGGGGCATATCCCTGCCTGCGCAGCGAGGCCGGACCGGCCACGCGGCCCAGCCCGGGCCGCGCGATCAGCGCAGAGGGAGGACGGACAGTGCGGGACAGCGGGAGGGCAACCAGCTCAGGACGGCCAGGCCACCGGGGAACCGGCCGGCGGCGGCTGGCCCTTACCGGGTCGCTGGCGGGCCTGGGCCTGCTGGCCGCCGCCTGCTCGGCCCCGGCCCCGATGGCGCATGTCAGCCGGGCCCGGCCCCAGCCGAGGGTGTCCGTCGCGCGGCTCACCGTCACCCCGGCGGACGGCAGCACGAACGTCAACCCCAGCCGCGGCGTGACCGTCGCGGTGGCGGACGGGACCTTGCGCACCGTCACCGTCACCCAGGGCAGCCAGCAGGTGGCTGGCGTGCTGAACGCCGCGCACACGTCCTGGCACACCCGCTGGGCGCTGCTGCCGGCGCATTCCTACACGGTGACCGCGACCGCGGCCGACGCCAGGAAACTGGCCGTGACCAGGACGCAGTCGTTTCGCACCCTGACGCCGTCGCAGACCGTCCAGGTGCAGATCTTCGAGGGGCATCACCGGACCTATGGCGTGGGGATGCCGATCATCCTGACCTTCAGCCAGCCGGTCCACCGCCGGGCGGCCGTGGAGCGGGCCATGCAGCTATGGACGTCCCAGCCGGTGATCGGGGCCTGGTTCTGGGACAGCAGTACGTCGCTGGTGTTCCGGCCGCGGGACTACTGGCCGCAGCACACCCGCGTCCGGTTCACCGCCCATCTGGATGGGCTGGAGGTGGCCCACGGGGTGTTCGGGACGGCCAATCTGACGCAGTCGTTCCGCATCGGGAACTCGCTGATCGCGGTGGTGAGCACGGCGCACCACTACGCGAAGATCTACTACCGGGACAAGCTGTTCGGGAACTGGCCGGTGAGCACCGGGGCACCGGGCGACGACACCGCCGACGGCACCTATCTGACCATCGAGAAGGCCAACCCGGTGCTGATGAGCGGCCCCGGCTACACCGACTTCCCGGTGCCGTACTCGGTCCGGTTCACCTGGAGCGGCGACTACATGCACGACGCCTACTGGTCGGTGGCCGAGCAGGGATACACCAACGTCAGCCACGGCTGCGTGAACCTGTCCCCGTATCACGCGCAGGTCTACTACGACCTGGCCGTGCCCGGGGATCCGGTGACGGTCACCGGCAGCCCGGCCGCCGGGCTCTGGGACGACGGCTGGACCGAGTGGTTCCTGAGCTGGCCGCAGCTGCTGCGCGGCAGCGCCACGCACGAGGCGGTCGAGGCAGGCCCGGGCGGGAGCACCTTCGTCAGCCCCAGTTCCCTGCCGGCCAGCAGTGCCCAGGCGCCGCTGGGCACCTCGCGGCGGCACAACAGCCGCGCGCAGTAGCGCCCGGCGCCGCACTGGCGGTCACCCCGCCGTCCAGGCCTCACTCTGCTCCCACAGCCGGCGGCCGAGTTCGGGGGTGGCGACCCGGCTCGGCTCGCGTTCGGCGCACTTGTCGTAGAAGCGGCCGGTGGCACCGGCCAGGCCGGGATCGGTGGCGCAGTACAGCGAGGTCTGCGCGCCCTGCTCGGTGCTGATCATCCGGAGCTTGATGAGCGAGCGGAACGGCTGCGGCACCCGCCGGAACAGGTCGGACGCAACCACCCCGGGGTGCAGGGCGTAGCTCGTGATCCCGCGGCCGTCCGTGCGGCGGGCCAGCTCCTGGTTAAACAGAACGTTACACAACTTTGACACAGAGTACTCGGGCAGCCCGGTCCAGGTGCGGGTGGGCTGCCGGAGCGATCCGAAGTCCACCCCCTTGGCCTGGAAGTGGGCGTCGCTGGCCACCGTCACCACCCGGGCGGGCGCGCTGGCGGCCAGGTGATCAAGTAATGCGGTGGTCAGCGCGAAATGGCCGAGATGGTTGGTGCCGAAGGCCAGCTCGAACCCGTCCGCGGTCAGCCCGCGCGACCCGCCCACGCCCGCGTTGTTGACCAGCACGTGCAGCGGCTCACCGAGGGCGAGGAAGGCCACGGCGCAGGCCCGGACCGAGGCCAGGTCGGCCAGGTCGAGCGGCAGGAACCCGACCTGGTCGTTGCCGGTCGCGGCGGTGATCGCGGCGGCCGCGGCCCGGCCCTTGTCCCCCGACCGGCAGGCGAGGTGGACCCGGCCACCCCGGGCGGCCAGCCCGCGGGCGGCGGCCAGCCCGATGCCGCTGTTGCCGCCAGTCACCAGGAACGTCCGCCCGGCCAGATCATTCATCACAGCCCTCCTCGGCTGTGCCCATCCTGCCCCGTTTGCGTCAAGCCCGCGGCCGGGCCAGCCAGACCGACACGTGCGCCGGCTCCAGCGCGGAGTGCACGGCCGCCATCAGGTCACCGCGGACCGAGTCCAGGTCGACCTCGTCCTGCAGGCGGCCGGTAAACGCCTCGATCATCTGGTCGGCGTCGTAGCGGGCCCGGTTGAACCGGCGGTCCACGAGGGCCTGGACCCGCCGCCGCAGCGGGCTGAACAGCGCCGCCGCCACCAGCGTCGACCCGGCCACCGCCACCGACGACGACAGCGGCAGCACCTGCGTGGCCAGCAGCACCAGCCCCGCGTACACCCCTACCAGCAGCCCGGTCAGCACGGCGTAGGCCAGCGTCCGGCTGATGATCCGGTCGATGTCATACAGCCGGTACTTCAGTATGGCCACCCCGATGCACACCGGCAGGGCCGCGATACCGATGCTGACCAGGCTGAAGGCATTCTGCAGAGCCGGTGACGCGGTGGCGGTGTCAAGCGTGCTGACGACCGCCACCAGCGCCGTGCAGACCATGCTCACCGCGGTGCCGAGCATCAGCCACTTGAGCTGCTGCCGCCGCTCGCCGCCGGCCCGCCGCCAGGACAGCACCTGCCGGAGGACGAACAGCAGCCAGAACCCCGCCAGCACCGGCAGGATGACGGTCTCCACCGTGGCCAGCCAGGCCGCGTTTCCCGTCGGGTAGTCGACGATCCGCAGGTCGCCGCCGGATACGACCTGGGTGTGACCGGCGGCGATGGCCTGGACCCCCACGATGTAGATGCTCACCGGCCAGCAGGCGGCCACCGGCAGGTAGACCCACATCACCCAGCGCCAGCGCCGCGAGGGCAGCTTGCCGTCGGGGAAGAGCAGGATCAGCAGGGGGAACGCCACCAGGACCAGCGACCAGTAGAGCGCGAGCAGTGCCGCCGCCTGGCCCAGCGGCAGCCGGTCACCCAGCCGGTAGATCAGCACCGCGTAGTAGCCGCCGTCCTGGCCGAGGACGGAGAGCAGCATGAGGCCGAGGAAGAGCCAGCCGATGGGGTTGCCCGGCTGCCGGGCGGCGACGACCAGGCCCACCGCGCCGAGCGGCAGGTAGACCAGGACGGAGGACCAGAACGATCCGATGGTCAGCTCGTGCGACTGGCTGGCCAGTACCGGGGAGGCGGCCAGCAGCAGCAGGATCACGGCCGCCAGCAGCCAGGCAGTGGCCGGGGACGCCAGCCGCCACCGGGGCCGGCTGGTGACCGCAGCGCTTGTCATTGCCCGCTCCCCCGCACCCAGACCGATACCTGGGCCGGTTCCAGCGCCGCGTGGACGACCGCCAGCAGGTCACCGCGCACGGCGTCGAGGTCGGTGGCGTCCTGGAGCCGGCTGGCGAAGGCCGCGATGGTGCGCTCGGCGTCGTAGCGGGCCCGGTTGAACCTGCGGTCCACCAGGGCCTGCACCCGGCGGCGCAGTGGATTGAACAGCGCCGCCGCGGCCAGCGTCGCGGCGGCCACCGCCACCGACGACGACAGCGGCAGCACCCGCGTCGCCAGCAGGACCAGCCCCGCGTACACCCCCACGAGCAGCCCGGTCACCACGGCGTAGGCCAGCGTCCGGCTGATGATCCGGTCGATGTCATACAGCCGGTACTTCAAAATCCCCACCCCGATGCCCAACGGCAGTGCCGCGAACCCGAGGATCAGCACCTCCCAGATGACCGAGTTGGTCGCAATCGCCCAGATGCCGAAGACACCGCAGACGGCGGCGCCACTGGCCAGCCATTTCAGCTGCTGGCGCCGTTCGCCGCTGGATCGCCGCCAGCTGAGCGCCTGGCGGCCGACGGCGGCCAGCCAGAACACCGCCACAACGATGAAGAATGCTGCCTGCACCGGCACCAGCCAGGCCGTGCTCCCCCGGCCGAGGTTGGCCAGGTTCCCGCTTTGCTGCAGGTCGACGTGGCGCCCAAGGGCGATGCCCACCGTGGCGGCCGCGGTGGCTAGCACGGCGGCGCCGGTGCCGGCCAGGTACGCCCCCACCACCCACCGCCATCGCCGGGACGGCAGCCGGCCGTCGGGGAAGAGCAGGACCACCAGTGGAAAGCCGATCAGCGCGTAGCTGAACAGCGAATTCAGCACCAGCGCCGCCGGGGCGATCACCGGGACACCATAGTGGCCGAGCCGGTACACGAAGTCGGCGTAGGAGCCGGACGCGACCGACAGCAGCAGGAACACCGATTCGCCGGCGAGCAGCCAGCCGATCGGGTTGGCCGGCTGGTGCCTGGCCACGAGCAGGCCGACCGCCGCGGTCACAATGATGATCAGCAGCACGCCGGAGGCCGACCAGAAGGACGCGAGCGACATCTGGCCGGTTACCGCGGCCATGATGAACAGCAGGCCCACCAGGGCCACCACCAGGGCAGCCAGCGTTGCTACCGGCACCGGTACGCCCGGCCGCGGACGGCCCGCCGTGGCGGTCATGAACGTCCTCCGCCAAGCCACACCGAGGCATGGGCTGGTTCCAGTGCCCCGCCGACCGTGCCGAGCAGGTCCGCCTGGACCCCGTCCAGGTCGGTGGCGTCCTTGAGCCGGGCGGCGAACGCGGCGGCCATATGGTCGGCGTTGTACCGGGCCCGGTTGAACCGGCGGTCCACCATCCGCTGCACCCGCTGCCGCAGCGGATTGAACAAGGCCGCGGCGGCCAGCGTCGCCACCGCCACCGCCACCGACGACGACAGCGGCAGCACCTGGGTGGCCAGCAGCACCAGCCCGGCGTACACCCCGACCAGCAGGCCGGTGACGATGGCGTACGCCAGGGTCCGGCTGATGATCCGGTCGATGTCATACAGCCGGTACCGCAGGATCGCCACACCCATGCTGACTGGGAACGCCGCGATGGCCAGCCGGGAGACGTCGTCCACCGCCCGTGCCGTGGCCGAGCCGCCGCCCGCCGCCAGCTCGGAGACCAGCAGCGAGATGATGCAGACGGCGGCCCCGCTGGTGAGCCATTTCAGCTGCTCGCGGCGCTGGTCGGTGGTGCCCCGGTAGCTGCCGATCTGGCGGCCCAGCCAGGCCAGCCAGATCACCGGCAGCAGGGCGGCGAACAGCCACGAGAACCCGGACACGGCACCCGCCAGCCCGGCCGGGCTGAAGGAGACGCTGCCGTAGGCATCCACCTGGAAATGATGCAGGGCGATGACGCTCACCGCCCCGGTCACCTGCCCCGCCAGCCACAGGCCACTGGCGGCGACGTACACCCACATCACCCACCGCCACCGGCGGGAGGGCACCTGTCCGTCGGGGAACAGGATCAGGGCGGGGGTACCAACCACAAATCCAAGTGGCCACAGCGCCCCCGCCCAGAGCGCGTCCGCATCCGCCAGCGGCAGGCTGCCGTGGTGGATCCGGAAGTTGAGCACCGCGTAGAGCTCGGCGTCGGCGCCCAGCGCGCTGGCCAGGGCGGTGCCGAGCATGATCCAGCCGAGCGGGTTGCCGGGCTGGCGGCGGGCCACCACCAGCCCGACGGCGCCGAACGACAGCGCGATGACCGCGCCGGCCCCGTCGGCGGAGACCGCCAGATCCCGGGTGGCGATGGTGAGCACCACCAGGGCCAGCAGCAGCCCGGCGGCCAGGCCCGCCAGCAGCGCAGCCGTGGCCGGTGATGCCAGCCGGGGCCGGCCAGCCACGCTGACAGCAGTCATCGCTCGCCTCCCCCGAGCCAGAGTGAGGCGTGGGCGGGCTCCAGCGCCTGGCGGACGGTGCCGAGCAGGTCGGCCCGGACCCCGTCCAGGTCCGTGACGTCCTGCAGCCGGGCGCTGAACGCGGCCACCATCTGGTCGGCGTCGTAGCGGGCCCGGTTGAACCTGCGGTCCACCAGGGCCTGCACCCGGCGGCGCAGCGGATTGAACAGCGCCGCCGCCGCCAGCGTCGCGGCGGCCACCGCCACCGACGACGACAGCGGCAGCACCCGCGTCGCCAGCAGCACCAGCCCCGCGTACACCCCCACCAGCAGCCCGGTCACCACGGCGTAGGCCAGCGTCCGGCTGATGATCCGGTCGATGTCATACAACCGGTACTTCAAAATCCCGACCCCGATCGCCACCGGCAGCGCGGTGAGGCCGAAGATCCCGATCTCCCAGATCGCTGAGCTGATGCCCAGCGACGGGACGCCGATCAGGGCCACGATCAGCGCCCCGCTCATCAGCCACTTCAGCTGCTGCCGCCGGTCACCGGCCGACCGCCGCCAGCTCAGCGCCTGGCGGGCGATGGCGCCCAGCCAGAGCGCTACGATCGCGGCCGTCCCGGCCGTCTGGGCCGGGGAGAGCCAGGCCAGCGTGGGGGTCGCCAGCCGGCCGCCGGAGGTGACCTGTGCGTGGTGCCCGGCCATCGCGGCGGCGAGGTCGATGACGGTGACCGCGGGCAGCAGCGCGGCCACCGCGACGCAGATCCACATGAACCATTTCCAGCGCGCCGAGGGCAGGCGGCCGTCCGGGAAGAGCAGGATCACCAGCGCGAACAAGATGATCGCGACGCCCCACAGCGCGTTCAGCCCGAACGCCGCCAGGCCCAGCGGCAGGCCGCGGTGGCCGGCCGTGAAGACGAGTTTTGTGTAGCTGCCGCCAGCCAGGGCCGCCTCGAAGCACAGGGCCACCGTCACCAGCAGCCAGCCGGCCGGGTTGCCGGGCTGGTGCCGGGCCACCACCAGGCCGACCGCCGCGACGGTAAGGATCACCACCACCAGCCCGATCCCGCCCAGCCGGCCCGACGACAGCTGGCCGGCCAGGGAGCTCATCACCGCGCCGCCCACGAGCAGCACCAGCACCAGGCCGGCCAGCGCGGGCACGGCGATAATGGCGGCACGGCGGCGGCCCGGCAGCACCGCGGTCATGACTGGCCGCCGCCGATCCACAGCGAGGTGTGCGCGGGCTCCAGTGCCTGCTGGACGGTGCCGAGCAGGTCGGTCCGGACACCGTCCAGGTCCGTGACGTCCTGCAGCCGCGCGCTGAACGCGGCGACCATCTGGTCGGCGTCGTACCTGGACCGGTTGAACCGCCGGTCCACCACCCGCTGCACCCGGCGGCGCAGCGGATTGAACAGCGCCGCCGCCACCAGCGTCGACCCGGCCACCGCCACCGAGCCCGAGAACGGCAGCACCCGGGTGGCCAGCAGCACCAGCCCCGCATACACCCCCACCAGCAGCCCCGTCACCAGCACATATGCCAGCGTCCGGGAGATGATCCGGTCGATGTCATACAGCCGGTAGCGCAGGATCGCCACCCCGATGCACACCGGGATCGCGACCAGGCCGAACCCGAGGATGTTGGAGACGAGCTGGCCGATGCCCGGTGCGTTGCCGACCGCGGCACCGAGCGCGACCGAGGCGACGCTGACGGCACCGCCGGCGACCAGCCACTTCAGCTGCTGCCGCCGGTCGGCGGATGAGCGCCGCCAGCTGACCGCCTGGCGGCCGACGAAGCTCAGCGAGAACAGCACGATCAGGGCAAAGCCCAGCCCGCTGAACCAGCCGGCCGGGCTGGCGGCATGGCTGGCGATGAGGTCACCGCCGGTGTCGACGCGGATGCGGTGCCCGCCGATGGCACCGGCCGCCCGGATGGCCCCCACGAGGGGGAAGAGCGCGCACAGCGCGGCGTAGGCCGCCACCGCCCAGCGCCACCGCGGCGACGGCAGGCGGCCATCGGGGAACAGCAGGATCATCAGCGGCAGCAGCGCCAGCGCCGGCGCCCACAGCGGCTGGCCGAACAGCATCACCGGTGCCAGCGGCAGGTGATGCCCGAGCCGGTAGGCAGCCACCAGGTAAAAGCCCGCGTCGATGCTCAGCAGGAAGCCCGCGGCGAAGGCGAGCGACAGCCACCCGATGGGGTTGCGCGGCTGGCGCCGCGCCACGATCACCCCCACGCCAGCGAACGGGACGCCGAGCAGGAGCCCGGTGCCCGCGGCCGTCAGCGGGTCCTGCCGGGCCAGGCTGGCCAGCGGCACCGTGGCCACGATGATCAGCGCGATCAGGCAGCCCAGCCCCACCGCGGCGCGCGGCGCCACCCGCCTGCCGCGGGTGCCCAGCGCGGCGGCGGTCACCGGTCACCGCCCCTGACCCACACCGACGCGTGCGCGGGCTCCAGAACCCCGACCGCGTCGAGCAGGTCGGTGCGGACACCGTCGAGATCGACGGCGCCGGTGAGCCGGGCGCTGAACGCGGCGATCATCTTGTCGGCGTCGTAGCGGGCCCGGTTGAACCGCCGGTCCACAAGCTGCTGGACGCGGCGGCGCAGCGGGCTGAACAGCGCCGCAGCGGCCAGCGTGGCGGCGGCTACCGCTACCGACGAGGACAGCGGCAGCACCTGCGTGGCCAGCAGCACCAGCCCCGCATACACCCCCACCAGCAGGCCCGTCACCACCGCATACGACAGCGTCCGGCTGACAATGCGGTCGATGTCGTAGAGCTTGAACTTGAGTATCCCCATCGTGATGCTCACCGGCAGCGCGAAGGAACCGGCCGCGGCGAGAGGCTCCAGGACTTTCCAGTAGCCGGCCGGGTTGCTCAGCCAGACGGTCAGCACCGCCGCCGCGATGAATATGGTCACCCCCGTCAGCAGCCATTTGAGCTGCTGGCGGCGCTCGGCCGGGGCGCGCCGGTAACCGAGGACCTGGCCGGCCAGCCAGGCCAGCCAGGACAGCCCGATCAGCGGGAAGAAGACCGCCTCCAGCACGCCCCAGGCGGCCGCCGCCCCGGCCGGGTAGTCCAACGCCGACAGGTCGCCATTGGCCAGAATGTGGACGTGGTGGCTGGCGATGGCGATGACGGATATGACGTAGGCACCCCCCGCCCACAGGCCAGCGGCCGCGAGGTAGGCCCATAGCCAGGGCCGCCACCGGCGGGACGGCAGTGCGCCGTCCGGGAACAGCGGCACGGTCAGCCCGGCCAGCGCCACCGCCGGCGCCCAGCCGGGCTCCGCCAGCACCGCCAGCCAGCCGAGCGGCAGCGCGCCGTGGTGGATCCGGTAGTCGAACACCGTGTAAATGCCGGCCAGGGCGCTGAGGGTGAAGAAGAAACCCACGCCGAGCAGTACCCACCCGATGGGGTTCCGCGGCTGGTGCCAGCCGATCACCACCCCGACCGCGCCGAACGCCAGGAACAGCAGTGTGTTCGCGCCGCCAGAGAGCAGGTGCGGGTCGAACATCACCGCGAGCACGCCGGCCAGGACGATCATCGCCAGCAGCAGGCCGCCGAGGACGAGCGCGGTCACCGGGGAAGCCAGCCGCCACCGGCGGGCGCCGGGGACCGCCGCGTCAGCGGACAAGCGGATCACCAGGCCTCACGGTCATCGGGGCATGTGCCATCTCGGCAGCAGCCGCGGCGAGCGAGGACGGCGCCACGCGCCCGCGGCAGGCCGGGCCGCGGTCAGCCGGCTGCCGGGTCGCGGCGCCTGCCGCGGAAGGGAGCGGCCAGCGTCTGCAGCATGGTCCGGACCGCGGCGTTGTGCCAGACGTTGCGCGCGTTTCGCCACTGCCGCCGGGAGTCGATGCACACGCTGCGGGTGTCCACCTGGGGTTCGGTCACGCCGAGCCGCTCGCCGAGCGCGGTCAGGGTCTGCGCCCAGAACACGTCCTCCTTGCGGTGCCCGCCCATCGCCAGGCCCATCTCGTACAGCGGGTCGTTCGCCCGCATGAGCACGTGAGCCTGAACGAACGTGTCCGGCCCCGACCGGTCAGCGGAGAAGGTGATCCAGCCCGCGAACATGTGGCCCTGCGGAGTCATGAGGGTGAACGACTCCTCGTCCGCGTAGAGCACGAACACCCCGGTGGACAGCTTGACGCCACCGCCGACCGCCAGATCGAGCAGGGCCACGTCACCGGGGCTGATCCCGGCCAGGGCGCCGGCGAACCGGTTGCCCTTGGGCCAGAACTCGGGGAAGTGGGCCTTCCAGGTCGAGATCGCTTCCTGCGGGCTGCAGCCGGTGCCGGCGTTCATCCGGTAGGTCTTCTGCCACATCTTGCCGAAGCCCTGCACCGGGCCGGTCAGGCGGCGGCCGGCCACGTTGGTCCCGCGCACCCCGTCCCGGTCCGGGGCTTCCAGCCGGTCCACCTTCGCCGCCCAGCTGCCCGTGTCCCGCGGCAGCGGGTGCGACTGCGACTCACGCATGGACAGGCCGATCCGCTCGGCCGGGGTGACTCCCTCGGGGCCGGTTTGCTGTGCCATCGCCCCGCTCCTCACCGCATGGCGCCGGCCAGCGCCGACGCCTCGTCGTCGTAGATCGTGATGGCCTCGTCGAGCCTTGTGAGCTCGAAGATCTCCCGGTAGTGGTCGCTGAGGCCGAACGCGGCAAGTTCCTGGCGCTGCCGGTTGGCTCGCACCAGCAGGGTCACGATCATCCCGATGCCCCCACTGTTCATGTACTCGAGGTCGCTGAAGTTGAGCACCAGGCGCCGCGCGCCCCCACCCTCTGCTTCCTCGTAGGCCGCCATCAGCACGGGCTCGCAGGCGGCCGTGACCTCACCCTTGATGTCCACGACCGCTACCCCGCTGCCCGCCTGACGGACGTCCATCCTCACCGCTGGTGCGTCCATGTGGTCCCTCCCTGTGCCCCATCTGTCCCGGCCGGTGTGGCCGATCCCTGCCTTTTAGCTGGCCTGTTCTGTCAGCTGGCTCACGGCCTGATCGAGATCGGGAAAGAGCTCGATGAAGTCCGAGAGCCGGGTGATGTCGAAGATCTCGCGGTAGTGCGCCGACAGGCCGCTCGCGACCACCTTGCGGCGCTGGGACCGGGCCTTGGCGAGGACGCTCACGATCAGCGCGATCCCGGTCGAGTTGATGTAGCCGACCGAGGCGAAGTCGAGCACGACACTCGCCGGGTCGCCCTCGGCCACTGCCTGGTCGTAGGCGGCGGTCAGCGCGTCGGCGGCGGTCCCGTCAACGTCGCCGGAGAGCCGGATGACCGCCCCCCCGGGCAGCGCGGTGACCTCTGCCTCACAAGTGGTTTTCACGGGTGGCTCCTTCGTCAGCGGGGATGGTGGTTGCCATGGTGAGCCGGACCGTGTGCCGGGTTCCGTCGGTCGTCACGTCCATCGCGTCGACCATGTTGCGGATGAGGAACAGCCCCCAGCCGCGCGGGCTCTGCTCGCCGGCCAGCTTGCGGGCCAGGTCGGGCTGCTCGCCGGTACCTGCCTGGTGCAGGCCACCTTGGTCGGTGATGGTGACCACGACGTCGGTGCCCTGCTGGGTCACTTCGATGTCGACCGGCAGGTCGGCCCGGTTCCGGTTGCCGTGCTCGATGGCGTTCATGGTCGCTTCCGCGACAGCGGTCTTGAGCCGGTCCAGCCGCTCGGCCGCCAGGCCGGTCCCGGCCACCGCCTCGGCCACGCGGGCGAGTGCCACCCGCTCGTTGCCGGGCTCGCTGGCCACAGCGAACGCCGCCAGCCTTCTTACCGCTCCCCGGGCGACTGATGTCATGCTCCGCCTCCGGCGTACATTGCGGACGATGAGCGCTGCAGGGTCACCAGCGTGATGTCGTCCTCTTGCTCGTGGTCGGGCCCGGTGAACTCGGCCAGCCTGCTCAGGCACGCGTCGATGAGCTTCTCGCCCGACTCGGCCTCGCCGACCAGTTCGGCGACCCGTGGGAACCCGAACATCTCCCGGTCCGGCCCGTGCGCCTCGGCCAGCCCGTCGCTGTGCAGCAGGGCGCAGTCCCCGGGCTCCATCTGGAACGTCTTCTCCTCGTACCCGGTGCCTGGCATGAGGCCCAGTGGCATGCCCCGGGCGCGCAACTCGGCCACACCGCCGTCGGTGCGCACGTACGGGACGTCGTGCCCGGCGTTGGCGAAGTCGAGCCGGCCGCTCGCCGGGTCCATCACCAGCGCCAGGCAGGTGACGAACATGTGGGCCGGGATGTCCGCGCACAGCAGGTCGTTGACGTGCGCGAGTACCTCGCCCGGGGAAATGAGCCGGGGGGCCGCGTCCCGCAGCAGGGCGTGCGTGCTGGCCATCACCAGCGCGGCCGGCACCCCCTTGTCGGTCACGTCGCCGACCACGAACATCACCCGGCCATCGGGCAGCGGGATGAAGTCGTAGAAGTCGCCGCCGACCGTACGGGCCGGGCGGTAGAAGGCCGCCACGTGCCAGCTCGGCAGGTCGGGCACGCTCTTGGGCAGGAATTGCTGCTGGATGAGCTGCGCGACCTTCAGCTCCTGCTCGATCCGCTCCCGGTTTCGCGCCTCCACCTGCTGCTGCCGGACCAGCTGGCCGACCCGCATGGCGGGCGCGGCGTAGCCCGCCAGCGCCCCAAGCAGCCGCCGGTCCTCCCCGGAATAGCCGCGCTCGGACAGCCGCGGCCCGAGGTTGAGCAGCCCGATCAGAGTCCCGGACGAGATGAGCGGGATGACCAGCACGATCCCGGCCGCGACCAGCGACGCCAGCGCGGGCGACGCCAGCTCGAGCTTGGTGATATCCACCGGCCCGGCGGCGCCCTGCAGGTAGGCGTGCAGCGGGTCATGCGGTGCCAGGTCGAATTCAGGCGGCAGCGCGCTCTGGTCCGGCGGGCTGCCCGTGGCGGCCCGGTCCGGCTCGGCACCCGGCCGTCGCCGCCTGGCCTGCGCCGCGCCGCCCGTACCGCCGCCGCTGCCAGTGTCGCCCGGCGCCACGCTTCCGGCCGCCGGGCCGCCGTCCCCCACCGCCGGGCTCTCCCCGGTCGCTGTGCCACCTGCCGCGGTGTCACCGGCGGCCATGGGCGCTCCCGTAGTCACGGGCGTGCCCTCCGCCGGCGTGCTTTCCGCGGCCCGGCCCCTCCCCAGGCGTTGCAGCATCTCACACTCCGAGGTCGTCCCATTTCGCATCGTGCAAGGCAACCCTACGCAGCGCCCGCTACGGAATCGTTACGGGCCTGGGCCGCCATGCGCTAATTTTCACGCCATAGCGTTACGGATGGAGGCCGCGGCGCGCCAGTCCCGTGGGCGGAGAGGAGGGCCGTGACCGGCATCAGCCTCGCCCTGCTCGGGCCGCCGATCGTGGAACGGGACACCTCCCCCGTCACCTTCGACACCAAGAAGGCGATCGCGCTGCTGGCCCTGCTCGCGGTGAGCGACCGGGAGCAGAGCCGGGAGCGGCTCGCCGCTCAGTTGTGGCCCGACGCCGATGCCGCGCACGCGCGCGGCTCGCTGCGGCGGACCCTGTCGGTCACGGCCGCCGCGGTGGGGGAAGGACTGTCCATCACCCGCAGCGCGGTCTCCCTGCGGCCCGGCCTGGTCCGGGTGGACGTCACCGACTTCGCGGCGCTGATCGCGCGGCCGGACGCCCCCTCCCTGGAGCGCGGGGTCCGCCTGTACCGTGACGATTTCCTGACCGGGTTCTCGCTGCGCGGCTGCCCCGACTTCGAGGACTGGCAGGCGGCGACGGCGGACCGGCTCCGGCAGGAACTGGCGGGAGCACTGGAACGGCTGGTGGCGGCCTGGGTCCGGGCCGGGGACCTCCCGCGCGCCCTGGATCACGCCCGGCGGTGGCTCTCCCTCGACCCACTGCACGAGCCCGCCCACCAGGCGCTCATCCGGCTGCTGGCGTGGACCGGGCAGCGGTCGGCGGCGGTGCGCCAGTACCGCGCCCTGGTCCGGGTGCTCAGCGTCGAACTGGCGGTGAGCCCGCTGCCGGAGACCACCAAGCTGTACGACGACGTGCGGGCCGGGCGGCTGCGCCCGGCCCCGGGGCAGGCCGCCGCACCGGCCGCCACCGCGCAACCCGAGGGGGCACCAGCGCCGGCCTCCCCGCCCGTCAATGGGAGCGGGCCAGAGACCACGGCCCCGGCCCGGCGGGTGACCACCCGGCGGATGACAGACACCGGCCGGTGGCCGCTGATCGGGCGGGCCGCTGACCTGCGGGCGCTGACCGGCGCGTGGCAGGCGGCAGCCGCGGCGGGCCACGCCGGAAGTTCCGGGTCCGCGGCCAGCCCCGGCACCGCCGGTAGCCCGCGGACCGCCGGGGACCCGGAGCCCGGCGGGCAGGTGGTGGCGGTGGTGGGCGAGGCCGGGAGTGGCAAGACCCGGCTGATCGAGGAGTTCCGTGCCCGCGTTGAGGCCAGCGCCGGCACGGTCATCGCGGGCCGCTGCCATGACGGCGAGAGCGGCCTGCCCTTCGCCCTGTCCGCGGACCTGCTCCGCGCCGCCGCCGCGGCCTGCCCGGATCTGCCGGACCTGCTGCCCGCGCACGTGACCGCGATGGTCAGGCGGCTGACCCCGGAACTCGCCCCCGCCCACCAGGGCGGGCCCGAGCCGCCGCTGGCCAGCCCCCTCGCGCTGACCCGGATGTACGCGGCGCTGGCCGCCACCTTGCTGGCGGCGGCCCGTCCCAGCGCCAGCCGCCGCACCGGCGGCCCGGCCGCGGGGGCCGTGCTGGTCGAGGACGTGCACTGGGCCGACGGGCCCTCGCTCGATCTGCTGGCCTACCTCATCCACCGGCTGGCCGACTGGCCGTTGCTGCTGGTGGTCAGCTGGCGGCCGGAGCAGGAGGACCGGCTGGCCGGCCTGCGGGCGGCCCTGGCCGATGCCACCGGCGCCGGGCAGGGCGTGACCGTCGAGCCGCAGCCGTTCACCGCCGCCGAGATCGACGAGATGCTCCGCGCCGCCGGGGCGCCACCAGCCGATCCCGCCCGGATGCTGGCCGAGACGCGCGGGCTGCCGCTGCTGGTGCGCGAGTACGCCGACGCGCTCAGGTCGGCCGCCGACAGCGGCCAGCCCGGGGCGGGAGACGAGGGCTGGACCCCGCCCGCGTCGGTCCGCGGGCTGCTGAGCCGGCGCCTGCGCGCGGCCGGTGAGCCTGCCCTCCAGGTCCTGTCGGCCGCGGCGGTGCTGGGCAGCGGGTTCGACATGGACCTGCTCCGTGCGGTGAGCGGCCGCGGTGAGGGCGAGACCGTGGAGGCACTCGACGAGGCCCTCGCCCGCTTCCTGCTCACCGAGATCCCGCCACCGGGCGGGACCGGGACGCCCTCCTACGACTTCCCGTACGAGGCGCTGCGCCGGGTCGCGTACGAGTCGGCCACGCTGGCCCGGCGGCGGCTGCTGCACAGCCGGACGGCGGCCACCCTGGCCGCCCGGTATGAGCGCGATCCGGCGTCGGCCCGGGCGGCGGTGATCGCCGGGCACCTGCAGCGCGCCGGCCGCGACACCGAGGCCGCGGACTGGTGGTGGCTGGCGGCCAGCCGGGCCCGCGAGCTGTATGCGCACGTGGAGGAGCTGGCCCATCTCCGGCAGGCGGTGGCGCTGGGGTATCCGCAGGTGGCCGGCAGTATCGCACTCGGCGATGTGCTCACCGTCCTGGGCCGCTATCACGAGGCGCTGGCCGAATACGAGACGGCGGCGGCGGCCAGCGACGCGGACGGCGCCACGGCGGCCACGATCGAGCACAAGCTGGCCGAGGTCCATCACCGGCTGGGTGACTGGGCCCTGGCCGACGCCCATCTCGGGGCGTCACTGGAACTGCTGGTGGCCGGCGACCACGGCGGGCAGGCACGGGTGCAGGCCGATCAGGCGGTCGTCGCCTACCGGCTCGGGGCCCACGAGCGGGCCGCCGCCCTGGGTAGCGCAGCGCTGGGCGCGGCCCGCCAGGCCGGCGATCCGCAGGCCATCGCCCAGTCGCTGAACGTGCTGGGCATGCTGGCCGCGCGGGACGGCGACCCAGCCGCCGCCGAGCGGCACCTGCGCGCGAGCCTGGTGCAGGCCCGCAAGCTGGCCGACCCGGGTGCGGCGGTGGCCGCGCTGAACAATCTCGCCCGGCTGCTGGCCGAGACCGGCCGCGCCGACGAGGCGCTCGGCCTGGCCCGGGAGGCACTCGGGCTCGGCAGCGAGCTTGGCGACCAGCACCGGGTGGCTGCCCTGCACACCAACCTGGCAGATCTGCTTCATCAGACCGGGCACGGCGAGGAGGCCCTGGCGCACCTGAAGGACGCCGCCCGCGGGTTCGCGGCCGTGGATCCGGGAGTGCCGCCCAACCCCGGGATCTGGACCCTGGTGGAATGGTGAGCGCGGCCCCGCTCCGGCGGGCGGCACCGGAATATGCTCAGGCATGGGCAAGCGCGAGTGGCGGATCGTCGCGTTCGGCATGATCGCGATCGTGCTGGCCGGAGCGATCGCCGTGGCGGTACTCGTGGCCACCCGCCCGCGGAACACCACCGTCCCGCGGGCGTCCGGGATTCCCGCCAGCCTGTCGACCAGCCTCGCCAATCTGATGCAGCTGTCACCCCTGCCGCACCGGCCCGCGCCCGGCTTCACGCTGACCGACCAGAACGGCCGGACCATGGCCCTGTCGGCGCTGCGGGGCAAGGTGGTGGTGCTGGAGTTCATGGACCCCCATTGCGTGGACATCTGCCCGATCGTCTCGCAGGAGTACGTGGACGCCTACCACGACCTCGGTCCCGCCGCGGGCCGGGTGGTGTTCGCCGCCATCAACGTGAACCAGTACCACACCTCGGTCGCGGCGATGGCCGCCTACTCGCGCGATCACGCACTGACGACCATCCCCGGCTGGCATTTCTTCACCGGCCCGGTGCCCGCGCTGCAGGCCGCCTGGCGTGACTACGGGATCGTGGTCCGGGCTCCCAGCCCGAACGCGGACATCATCCACACCTCGGCCATCTACTTCATTGACCCCGCCGGCCACGAGACGTTCCTCGCCTCCCCCATGGCCGACCACACCCCCAAGGGGACCGCGTATCTGCCGGCCGCCCAGCTCGCGGCGTGGGGCCACGGCATCGCGCTGCTCGCCCGCCACCTGGCGGCCTAGCGGGCTACAGCTGCATGCCGAGCGGTAACGTTCCCGGAACGGTCCGGGCGTAGCGTTGCGTGCCGTGGGGGAAACGCAGGCACCGGGCCGGCGAGCGGCGGTGCGCAGGCTGCCCGCCCGTTCCTGGTGGCATCTCCCATGACGGCGGTGGCACCCGCGGGCCGGCCGCCGCTTGTCTCACCGGCAGCCTGGGCGGGAGCGCTGGCATGCCTGGCGGGGCTGGCCCTCGCGGCAAGTGTCCCGCTGACACTGCTGGCCCATCAGTCGTTCAACGGGCTGCTGGCGCTGGTGCTGGGTCTTCCGTGCGCCGGGGCGGGGCTGGTCATTGCGCGGCGCCAGCCGAGGAACCCGATCGGGTGGATCTTCCTGGTGACCGGTACCTGCCTGTTCCTCAGCACCGCTGGCTCTGACTACGCGCTCCTGACCTACCGCGACGGGTATCACCTTCCGCTGGGCCCGCTCGGGCTGGCGCTGGATGAGCTGTGGGGCACCGGCCTCGTGCTGTTGTTCGTGGTGATCCTGCTCTTCCCCGATGGCAGGCTGCCCTCCCGCTTCTGGCGCTGGACCCTGTGGATCTTCGGCACGGTATACGTGGTGCTGCAGGCGGCAACCGCCGTGGCGACCGCCGCTGCGATCGCCGCGCACCCCATCCGCGTCGACTCCAACGGCGGGCTGTCCGCCGTTGACAACCCGGCCGGGTGGTACAACCTCGTCGAGGGGCCCGCCATCCTCGTGCTCGTCGCGCTGACGATGTGCTTCGTCGGCCGCCAGGCGCTGAGCTGGCGGCGCGCGTCCAGCGAACGGCGCCAGCAGCTCAAGTGGCTGGCCAGCGGGGCGGCGGTCACCCTTGTCTGCGGGGTTGTGTCGGGGACGTTCAGCTCATCGGGCATACCGATCCTCAGTGCGGTGGGCAACTATGCCTGGTTCGGCTATGCCGCGCTGCCGGTGAGCATCGGGGTGGCGATTCTGCGGTACCGGCTGTATGACATCGACCGGATCATCTCCCGCACGCTGGCGTATGCACTGGTGACCGGGCTGCTCGTGGGGGTCTACGCGGGGCTGGTGCTGCTGGCCACCCGGGTGCTGCCGCTGTCCTCGTCGGTGGCGGTGGCCGCCTCCACCCTGGCGGCGGCGGCCCTGTTCAACCCGCTGCGCCGCCGGGTACAGCGCCGGGTAGACCGCCGGTTCAACCGGGCCCGTTACGACGCCGACAAGACAGTGGCCGCCTTCGCGGCCCACTTGAAGGACGCGGTGGACCTGGACGCGGTCCGCGCGGACCTGCTCCGAGCCGTGCATGCGGCCCTGGAGCCGGCCCACGTATCGGTGTGGCTCGGCCAGCGCGACTGAGGCTGGCCTCAGCGGCTCCACCACCACGCCGGGCCGCATGACAAGGCGCGGCTGCAGCGCTAGCGGCTATCGGGAGCGAACCGGTAATACCCGGCACCGCCCGGTTAGGGCTCGCGATTAAGCCACCGCGTCCCATTCGCGGCCGACGCCACCGGGCGGGCGATGGTCAGCCAGCAGCCTCGTCTTTGGCCGTGCCCGATTAGCTTCGCGAGCGCCGATGATGACCCGGGAAATAGCCGTAAAATGCCCTGGCAATTTCGCTGTCCAGCAGAATTTGGTGCCACTAATTCCCGGCGCGGGCTGCCCCGGGATGTGCCCCTCTGCCGCGCCATTTCCCCCGGCCCAAGCTGGATGGCCGCGGCTGCCCGGACGGGTGCAGTCCGCCATTTCCGGGGCCGCCGGCCGCCCGGGCCGCGACCGGCCCGGGCGGGCCCCTGTTCCGCCCGGGCGCGATCAGCGGCACAGCCGGCGGCGGCCGCGGCCCGGCGCCCCGCCGGCCGAAGCTCACGCGCAGGCGCGGCGCACACAGGTGAGAGCCGGCGGCCGCCGCCCAGCCAACAGAAAATCGGCGGGAAGTTACCGGGACTGCGCCACTCGGGCCGATCCCGGGCACCGGACCTGGGAAACTACTGATCATGCAGACTCTGGTCGTTGATCATCCGCTGATTGCACACAAGCTCACGATGCTGCGCTCGGAGGCCACCGAGGCCCCCACGTTCCGGCGCCTCGCCGACGAACTGGTGACCCTGCTGGCTTATGAGGCCATGCGCGAGATACGGGTCCGGCCGGTCACCGTGACCACGCCGCTCGGCCCAGCCGCCGGCGTGAAACTGGCCGGGCCGGTACCGCTGGTCGTCCCGGTCCTGCGGGCGGGCATCGGGATGCTCGACGGCTTCTCCCGGCTGCTGCCCACCGCCGACGTTGGCTTCGTCGGGATGGTCAGGGACGAGGAATCCCTGGTCGCCTCGACCTACGCCGACCGGCTGCCGGCCGACCTTTCCGGCCGCGAGGTCTTCGTGCTCGACCCGATGCTGGCTACCGGCGGGACGCTGGAAACGGTGATCGGCATGCTGGCCGATCGCGGCGTGGCCGCGGTGACCGCGATCTGTTTGCTGTCGGCCCCGGAAGGAGTTTCCCGGCTGGAATCCGCCTTCCCCACTGACGATCCGCTCCGGGTCCGGGTGGTTACCGCCGCTATGGACGAACGCCTGAACGACCGCGGATACATCATTCCCGGGCTGGGCGATGCGGGTGACCGCCTGTTTGGGCGGATCTAACCGGCGAATTTGGCCTACCCTGACATTGTGAATGGCGAGGCGCCGGGGGAAGACGCCGGTTCTGCCGGTGACCGCCTGCGCAGCCTGCGCGCCCGGCTCGACCTGAGCCAGGAGCAGCTCGCCCGGATCCTGGGCGTCTCCTTCGCCACCGTGAACCGCTGGGAGGCAGGCCGGACCCGGATGTCAGCCCGGCCGGAACGCGCCCTGGCCGAACTCGAGGCCAGGGCGGCCGGGGACGGGCCCGGGCCACTGCCGATCCCGCACTCCAGCTTCGTCGGCCGGGATGCCGAGCTCGGCCAGCTGTTCTCGCTGCTGCGGGGGAGAGCCCGGCTGATCAACGTGACCGGCCCGGGTGGGGTGGGCAAGACCAGGCTGGCCCTGGAGGCCATCCGCCGGTTCGCCGGCCCGGACCCGGCGCTGGTCGTGCCGCTGGAGCCGGTCCGCCACCCGCCATCGCTGATCCCGGCGGTCGCCTCCAGCCTGCGGCTGCGCGACCAGCCCGGGGTGGGGGTGCTGGAGTCGGTGGAGGCGGCGCTCGCCCTGAGCCGGCGGCTGCTGGTGCTGGACGGCGCTGAGCACCTGCGGGACGAGGTCGCGGGGCTGGTCAGTCACCTGCTGATCGCCGTGCCGGGCCAGCGGGTGGTGGTGACCAGCCGGACCGTGCTCGGCGTTCCCGGCGAGCTGTGCTGGCCGGTGCCGCCGATGGCCTGCCCGACGTCCGCGGCGCCGGTGGCGGACATCGCCGCTTCGGACGCGGTACGGCTGTTCATGGCCCGGGCCGAGGAGCGGCTGCCCGGTTTCACCAGGAACGACATCGCGCCCCGGGTGATCGCCGAGCTGTGCCGCCAGCTCGACTGCCTGCCGCTGGCCATCGAGCTGCTGGCCGGCTGGGTCGGCACCCTGTCACTGCGTGAGATCGTCGAGCAGGGCACCGCCCTGCTCGACGCCGCGCCCGGCGGCGACGGCGATCCGGGCAGCGGCAGGCTGGTGGATGTCGTGCGCCGCAGCTATGACCTGCTCCGGCCGGAGCAGCAGCGGCTGCTGCCCGCGCTGAGCGTGTTCGCGGGGCCGTTCACGGTGGCCGATGCCGCCGCGGTCGGCGGGAGCAACGGATCCGCGCTCGCCCGCGCCATCCGGGGGCTGGTCGATTCCTCCTGGCTGCTGGTCGACCGGGGCGAACCACACCGGTTCAGCATGCTGGCGACCATGCGCGGGTTCGCCGCGACCCGGCTGGACGAGCAGGACGCCGGGCCGTCGGTCCGCCGCGCGCACGCCGGGCATTTCGCCGGCCTGGCCGATGCCAGCGAGGCAGAACTGGCCGGGCCGCAGGCCGCCGCCGCGTCCGCGCGGCTGGCGGCGGCCGTCGCCGACCTCGACGTGGCGCTGCAATGGGCCGCGGACAACGACACCGACCTCGGCCTGGCCATGAGCGCCGCGCTGTGGCGCTGGTGGCTCACCAGCGGCCGGCTGGCCGCCGGGCGCGGCTGGCTGGGCCGGTTCCTCGCCCGCGCGTCGCACCGCCGAGATCAGGTCACGGGCCGGGCGTTCTGTTCCGCGGCCGTGCTGGCCGCCGAGAACGGTGACTACCCGGAGGCGGTCCGGCTGGCGACCACCGCGCTGAGCATCTTCGACGGCCTCGGCCTGCGGGAACGGAGCGCCTTCGCGGCGACCGTGCTCGGGTCAGCGCACCGGTACCTGGGCCAGCGGGACGAGGCCCGGCGCTGCTTCGAGACCGCGATGGACCTGCGGGCCAAACTGGACGACCGGCGGGGCATGTCCGTCGCCATGAACAACCTGGCTCTGATGGCGCTGGACGACGGTGACCTGGCGGGGGCGCGGGCGAACTTTGAGCAGGCCCTGGTCATCAAGCGGCAGCTGGGCGACTACCACTCGCTGGCGGTCGGCCTGGCCAACCTGTCCGATGTACTCATCAAAACCGGGGACCTGGCGGCCGCGCGACGGGTTCTCGGCGAAGCCGCTGAGCTGGCCGAAGGCCAGGACACCCCGCAGCTCACCGGCCTGCTGGAGGCCAACCGCGGCTACCTGGCGGCGGCCGAGGAGCGCTGGGCCGCGGCCGCCGGGCACTACCGGGCCGCTGCGCTCGCCCACCAGGAGGGTGGCCACGCCCACGATGTGGTGGTGGCCCTGACCGGCCTGGGCCGGGCGGTCTACCGGCTCGGCCGGCGCGACGAGGCGGTACGGCATCTGCGGGCGGCGGAGGCGATGGCCGCCGGGATCGCCAACCCGCAGCGGCTGGCCGAGGTGCGGACCGCCCTGGCCGAGATCGGTGAGAGCGGCGGCGCCACCGCCCTGCCGGACGGCCTCACCGCCCGCCAGGTGGACGTGCTGCGGCTGCTCGCCGACGGGAAGAGCAACAAGCAGATCGCCGCCGAACTGCGGCTCAGCCCGGTGACGATCGAGCGCCATCTGGCCACGGTCTACCGGAAGCTGGGACTGGGCGGCCGGGTGGAGGCGGCCCGCTACGCGGTCACGCACGGGCTGGCCGCGCCGGCCCGCTGATGTTATAACGGCGCGGGCCGCCCGCCGCCCGGCGGCGGCGGCCGGCCACGGCGACCTGGCACGCAGCCGGGCCCGGCGGGCGGCTGGCTACATGGTTTCCAGGATTCGCCGGCCCCGGCCATCGGCGAGCATGAGGCACGGCATCATCGGCAGGCGCTGGGAATTTCCACCAGGCCGTCTGGGCGGGCGGCTGGTTCCGGATCGCGGCGCTGCCGGGGCCGTCGCGATCACGCCGGAACCGAAACGCCGCCCAAGCAGGAGCAGCCGTGCACGAACAGATTCACGGAACGACGATGCCGGTGCTGTCGATCCAGCTGAATCCGGGCGAGAGCGTCGTGGCCGAAGTCGGCGAGTTCTCCTGGATGACCGACTCGATCCAGATGTCGACCGGCATGGGCGGCGGCATGGGCGGCCGGGGCCTGATGGGCGCGCTCAAGCGGGCCGCCGGTGGCGCGTCGCTGCTGATGAGCACCTACACCGCGCAGGGCGGGCCGGGCACCATCTCGTTCGCGGCCAAGGTGCCTGGCAGCATCCTGCCGGTTGATGTCGGCCCGGGCGCCGAGTTCATGATCCACCGGCACGGCTTCCTGGCCGGGACACCCGGCCTTCAGCTGACCGCCGGCTTCCAGCAGTCGTTCCGGGCCGGCATCTTCGCGGGCGAGGGTTTCATCCTCCAGCGCGTCGGCGGCCAGGGCCGGATGTGGGCCGAGCTTTCCGGCGAGGTGATCCCGTACCAGCTGGCCCCGGGCCAGTCGCTGCGGGTCCATCCCGGGCACGTCGGCATGTTCCAGGCGTCGGTGTCCTTCCAGGTGGTCCGGGTTCCCGGGGTCGCCAACCGGTACTTCGGCGGGGACGCCCATCACTTCGCGGTACTGTCCGGGCCCGGCACGGTATGGCTCCAGTCCATGCCGCTGCCGCTGCTGGCCGCCTCGCTCTCGCCGTTCCTGCCCGGCAGCCAGGACCGGCGGGAATCAGTCGAGAGCGGCGTGGTCGGCGGGATCATCGGCGACATGCTGCGCTGAGCGTGGGCACGGCACCCGGGGGGAGGAGGGGCCGCGCTCACGGAGGAAGGCCGCTCCCGGCGGGGGGAGCGGCCTTCCTTCGCCTCCGGGCCCGGCCGCCGTCGCGGCCGTGAACGGGATGGTCAGGATAGCGGGGCCGGCTGGCGGTTCGCGGCCCGGGGCAGCCGCAGGGTGACGGTGGTGCCCCGGCCTTCACGGGAGTCGATATCGAGCGCACCGCCGTGGTTGGCGGCGATCTTGCGGACGATGCTGAGCCCGAGGCCAGTGCCGGGGATCGACCGGTCGATCGCGTTCGAGGCGCGGAAGAACCGGGTGAACATGCCCGGCTGGTCGGCCTGGGGAATGCCGATGCCGGTGTCGCTGACGGTCATGGTCACCGATTCGCCGTCGGCGGTGGTGATCACCTGCACCTGGCCGCCTTCCGGGGTGAACTTCACCGCGTTGGACAGCAGGTTCATCAGTACCCGGTCGAGCTGGCCGGCGTCACCGTTGACCACCAGGCCAGTGGGCGGGCAGCTCGTGGTGAGCGTGAGCCCGGCCGCGGCCGCGGCCGGCTCCAGCGCCGCCACCGCCTGCGCGGTGATCTCGGCCAGGTCCACCGGGTCCTTGCTGCTCCGGAACGTCCCCGACTCGATCTTGGCCAGGGTCAGCAGATCCTCGATCAGGACGTGCAGCCGGTCCGAATTGCGGGCGACGGTGTCCAGCATGTGCCGCTGGGTGCGGTTGAGCGACCCGGCGTCCTGCTCCCTGAGCAGCTCGACGTACCCGGCGATGCTGGTCAGCGGCGTCCGGAGCTCGTGTGAGATGGTCGCGATGAAGTTGGACTTGGTGCGGTCGAGCGCCTGCAGCTCCTCCACCAGCTGATTGCGCGCCTGGTACTGACGGGCGTGGTCGAGCGCCCGGCCGACGTCGGCGGCGATCGCCTCGAACGCCCCGATCTCGGCCGCGGTCCACGGCTGGCCGGGCCGCAGGCGGTGGGCCGCAATCAGCCCGAACAGCTCCGAGCCGATCCCGAACGGGGTAACGAGCCTGGCCTGGACCCCCGCCTCCCGGAGCATGGCCAGCTGGGCGGGTGACAGCGCCCCGGGCGCGGGGTTGCTGACATCCTGGGCGGCGAGGCTGGTGCCCCGGACGAGCAGCTTGGTCAGGAACTTCACGGCCTGGGGCCGGAACCCGTCGGCGAATGCGGCGGGCAGGATCCAGTCGTGCTCATGGCCTTCCGGCAGGCCCAGCTGCCCGTCCCTGACCAGGTGCAGATAGGCCGCGTCGTTCGGCACCACCTCCTCGATGGCGGACACCGCCTCGCGGATCACGTCGGCGAAATCGAGGTGGGCGCGGATCCGGATGCCCGCCTCCCGGACCGCCGAGGCCAGCCGGGTGCTCTCTTGCTCCCGCAGCCGCAGGTGATCGCTCTGCTCGGCCAGCGCATTGACCGACCTGGCCAGATCCCGGACCCGCGCGCTCCCGGCCACGTCCGCCCGGGCGGCCAGGTCACCGCGGGCCAGCCGGTGGACGGTGCTGGCCAGCTTTCCCACTGGCCTGGACACCGTCAGCGCCACCAGCCCCGCGGCCGCCAGCCCGGCCAGCCCGGCCACCAGCCCGGCCGCCCCCAGCCAGCTCATGGCCGAGCCGCGGGGGCGCCGACCGCGGCTAGCGGCAGCCGGACGGTGGCGACGGCGCCCGATCCCTGGCCGCCCGCCAGGGTGACTTCACCCCCATGACTGGCCACGATGGAGCGGACGATGGCCAGCCCGAGCCCGGTGCCGGGGATGGCTTGCTGCCGGACGTTGGACGCGCGGAAGAACCGGCTGAACAGCTCGTCCTGCTCCGCGGACGGAATGCCGATACCGGTGTCGGCCACCCGGAGCACCACCTCGCCGTCCTCGCGGCTAGCCGTGAGGACGACCCGGCCGTAGTCCGGGGTGAACTTCACCGCGTTCGACAGCAGGTTCATCAGCACCCGGTCGAGCTGGCCGGTGTCACCCTCAACGACCAGGCCCTCCGCCGGAAAGTCGGCCGTGAAGCTGAGCTGCTTGTCCGCCACCGACGGCCGCATCGCCTCGACCGCCCCGCCGATGATCCCGGCCAGATTCACCGGGCGCAGCACCATGTCGAAGCCCCCTGCCTCCAGCTTGGCCAGCGTGAAGACGTCCTCGATCAGGTGGTGGAGGCGGACCGTGCTGTGGTCAACCGCCTGCAGCATCTCCCGCTGGGCCGGGCTGACGGGCCCGCCCTCCCCCTCCTGCAGCATCTCGACATACCCCTCGATGCTGGTGAGCGGGGCCCGGAGCTCATGCGACACGGTGGCGAAAAAGTCCGACCTGGCCTGGTCGAGCGCTCTCAGATCCTCGACCAGCCGTTTCTCCTGCTCGAACAGCCGGGCGTGGTGCAGGCCACGGCCCAGGTCGGCGGCGATCGACTCGACCATGTCGATCTCGGCCACGGTCCACGGCTGCCCGCCGTGCAGGCGCTGGACGACGATGAGGCCGAGCATCTGGGAGCCAACCCCGAAGGGGGTGAGCAGCTGGGCCACCACGCCCGCCTGCAGCAGCGTCTGACGTAGCCGGGGCGGCAGCTTGTCCCCGTCGGCGCCCCGCGCGTCCTGGACGACCTTGCTCGCCTGGGCCCGAAACAGGTCGTTCAGCTCGGCTAGCTCGTCATCACTGAGGCGCTTGCCGATGACGTCAAACGGCTTGAGGTAGCCGGGCTGGCGGCCGACCGGGGCGCCGAGCTGCTCATCCTCGACCAGCCGGAGGTACTTGACCTCGGCGCCCACGTTCTCATCCAGGGCGGTCCAGGCTTCCCTGAGGACATCGTCCGCCACCAGATGCTCCCGGATCCGCAGGCCCGCCTGCCGGGCCGCCGCCCGCAGCCGGCTGGTCACCGCCTTGTCGGCCCGCCGCCGGTCCCGCTCGTCCGCCTGGGCGTTGACCGCCCGGGCGACCTCCCGCACCTCGGCCGAGCCGGTGACCTCGGCCCGGGCGCGGTCGTCGCCCGCCGTCATCGCGCGGACGGTGTCGGCCAGCCGGCGCAGCGGCCGGGTGACGGCGCGCAGCGTGCTCAGCGAGGCCACCAGCACGAGCAGGACGGCGACCGCCAGTGCGCCCCCGTCCCAGCCGAAACTGGCCGTGAGATCATCCTGGCCGCCCTGGGTGATCTGCCCGGCCTGGGCCGCCAGGTAGCCCCGGACGACGGCGCTGGCGCGATAGAAGCCCCGGGCGGTGAGCGCCGTGCTGGTCGCCAGGGCCCGGGCCGCGGCCGAGCCCGGGGGCAGCCGGGTGATCGTGTCCGCCGCGGAAAACAGCTCGTTCCCGGCGAGCGCCTGCTTATTCACCCAGGGGCGCAGCCGGGCCGGTGCTCGCGCGCGCAGCGTGGCCAGGCCGGTCAGGAACATGGCCCGGGCCCCAGGCAGCGGCCGCAGGAACACGCCGCTGCCGGACATGGCGAAGCTGCTGATCGCGATCTGGCTGGCCGTGAAGCCTTCCTGCACCTGCCCGGCGGCATGCTGCAGGACGACGTTGCGCCCGGCCCGCTGGTCCGAGGATGAATCCCGGTGAACGGCGGCGAGGTAGCCGGCGCCGGCCACGATCGCGACCAGGGCGGCGAACACGCTGAACGTCACGAGCAGCTGGCCCAGCAGCGAGCCGCGGGCCTTCACCGCCGGTCTCCGCGCCCGCCCGCGGCCCGGGCCGCTGACGCGGCCAGGCCAGGCCCGGCCCGGCCCGGCGGGCTCCCGGCGGCGTCATCCGGCAGCAGCGGAATCCGGGTGGTGACCGTCGTACCCTCACCCTCGCGCGAGTCCACCGTGATCTGGCCGCCGTGGTTGTCGACGATGGTGCGGACGATGGCCAGGCCGAGCCCGGTACCGGGGATGGCCCGGTCCACCGCGTTGGAGGCGCGGAAGAAGCGGGTGAACAGCTCCTTCTGGTCGGCCGCCGGGATGCCCACCCCGGTGTCGCTGATCTCCACCACGGCCATCTTGTCCGTCCCGCTGGCCGCGACCCGTATCTCGCCACCGGCCGGGGTGAACTTCACCGCGTTGGACAGCAGGTTCGTCACCACCCGGTCGAGCTGGCCAGCGTCGCCGGCCACGATCAGGCCGCGGTCGGCGCCGGAATACGACAAATTGAGCGCCACGTCGTTGCGGGCGGCGGTGGGCCGCAGCGCGGTGACCGCCTCGGCGACCACGTCCGCCAGGTTCACCGGCCTCTTGGCCGTCCTGAACACGCCCGATTCGATCCGGGACAGGGTCAGCACGTCCTCGATCAGCCGCCGCAGCCGGGTGGTGTTGCGGTCGACGGTCTCCAGCATCCGCGCCTGGGCCGGGTTCAGCGGGCCGGCCCCCAGCTCCCGCAGTATCTCCACGTACCCGGCGATGCTGGTCAGCGGCGTGCGGAGCTCGTGCGAGACGGTGGCCAGGAAATCGGACTTGGCCCGGTCGATCGCCTTCAGCTCGCCGACCAGGCGGTTCTCCCCCTCGTACAGCCGGGCGTGGTGCAGCCCGCGGCCGAGGTCGGTGGCGATGGATTCCACCGCGCCGATCTCCTCCGGCGTCCACGGGGAGCCCTGGCGCAGCCGGATGGCGACGATGAAACCGAGCAGGTCGGAGCCGACCCCGAACGGCGTGGTCAGGATGGCCTCGGTCCCGATCCGGCGCAGATGATCGCGGATGTCGGGCCGGATGGAGTCACCCTCCGGGCCGGGCACGTCCTGGGTCACGATGCTGGTGTGGGTGCGGAACGCCTCCCGGATCGAGGCGAGTGACTCGGCCGGGAAGTTGGTGGCGAACTCGTCCGGCATCAGCCAGTCCTGCTCGTTGCCGACGGGCGGGCTGATCGATCCGTCCTCCTCCACCAGGTGCAGGTACACCACCTCGGCGCAGAGGCCGGCGGTCACCACCCGGCCGGCCTCGGTAATGACGTCGCGCGCCCGCAGGTGCTCCCGGATCTGGATGCCGCCGTCCCTGGCCATGGCCCGCAGCCTGGCCGCCTCCGCCTCCTGCGCCCGGAGCCGGTCGGATTCGTCGGCCAGCGCGTTCAGCGAGCGGGCCACCTCCACGGTCTCCGCCGCGCCGGTCAGCTCCGCCCGGGCGCTGGTTTCGCCCGAGGTAAGCCTGCGCAGGGTGGAGGTGAGCCGGGCCAGCGGCCGGGCGACCTCGCGGATGATGCCGATCCCGACCAGGACCACGGACACCAGCACCGCCAGCATGAACACCGCGCTCCAGGCCACTGCCCGGTTCTGCGCCTGCTGGCCGCTGCGGATGACCTTAAAGACCTGGGCCGCAATCTGCCCGTGCAGCTGAGCGCTCGCCTGGTAGAAGATGCGGGCGCTGGCCGCGCTCAGGCTGTCCAGCCCGGCCAGGCCGGGACTCCCGGGTGGCAGCGCCGCGATCGTCTCCGCATAGCTTTCCCAGGTCGCCGCGGCCTGCCGCTCGCTGGCGACATAGCCACGCCAGCGCCCGGTGGTTTCCGCCTGCGCCCTCGCCAGTCCCAGGCTGAGCTGCCGTTCCACGCTGTTGTAGCTGGCCAGCAGATAGGGCTCGCGGGTGAGCAGGTAGGCATGCTGCAGCGCCTGGGCATGGGTGAAGTCGGCCCGAAGGTCCAGGTTGGCGGCGTCCAGCGGCTGGAGGTATCCGGTCACGTCGCCGATCGCCCGCTGCTGCGCCTGGGTGGCGAAGTAGATGAGCAGGCCGGACGCTCCCAGCAGCAGCACGAACACGACCAGGGCACGCCACAGCCACCGGCTCATCGATCCCGGCCTGCGCGCCCGCTCTCTCTGCCGCCTGGGCCCGCCAGGCTGAAGCTGGACGAGCCCGGGACGATCGTGGGTCACGCCTCCCCCTCGCCCCATACTGCCACTATTAGTAACATAGACTCTACTCTGTGTGATCGGACGTCGACTCCGGCACCGGCCCGTGGCAGGCTCACTGCCATGACTGCTGAGCACCTGGACCAGCATGGCCATCCCCACCCGGGCGGCCTGGCCGCGGCCGAGGACCCCGCCTGCGATGTGGCCCACGGGGTGGCCCCGCTGCCGGAGGTCACCCGGACCCTGGTGGCCGTCTTCGCCTCCCCCGTCGCCCGCATCCTGCTCCACTTCGCCGGTGACGCTGGGTTCCGGCCGGTGCTGGTCGAGCCCGATCCGGAGCGGGCCGGGGACGGCCCGGCCGGGATGAGTGTGGCCAGCGGCTTCGCTGGTCTCCTGGACGGCAGCACCGATGTCGTGGTGACCGATCATCACCGGCCCGAACTCGGCCTGGTGCTCCGCGACGCGCTGGCCGGCCGGGCCCGCTGGATCGGCGTGCTGGGCAACCCGCGCCACCCGGCCCCGCACATCCCCGCCCTGACCGAACTGGGCGTGGCCGAGGCCGACATCGCCCGCGTGCACCGGCCGATCGGGCTGAACATCGGCTCCCGCACCCCGGCCGAGATCGCGCTGGCCACCCTGGCCGGCCTGATCGCGGACCGGAACGGCCGCCCCGGGGGATTTGAATTCTGAACGGCGGTGCGCCCGCCGGCCCGGCGGGGGTTCTGGTGAACCATCCGGCACCGCGTCACGTTATGGTGATCGTCCAATAGCGGGAGGGGATTGAGATGGCAGCGTCGAGCCCGTGGCCGCTGATCCACGCTGAGCGTGAGGCGCTCGCGAATGACCTGGCCACACTTACCGCCGAGCAGTGGGCGACCCCGTCGCTGTGCAGCGAGTGGACGGTCCGCGACGCGTTCGGGCATGTCATCGCGACCGCCCGGATGACGCCGCCGGCCTTCTTCGCCGCCCTGGCCAAGGCCGGCTTCCGGTTCAACACCATGACCGCGAACCGCATCGCGGCCGAGGCCACCGCCACCCCGGCCGAGGCGCTGGCCGAGTTCCGCAAGCTGCTGACCGCCACCACCCACCCGCCGGGCCCGGTCGAGGCGATGCTCGGCGAGGCCATCATCCACGGCGAGGACATCCGGCGGCCGCTGGGCATCAAGCGGGAGTACCCGGCCGAGGCGGTCATCCGGGTGGCCGACTTCAACAAGGGGTCCAACCTGCTGATCGGCAGCAAGCGGCGGATCGACGGGCTGACCCTCAAGGCGGCCGATCAGGACTGGCAGACCGGCAGCGGGCCGGAGGTGACCGGCCCGGCCCTGTCGCTGGTGCTGGCCATGACCGGCCGGACCGCGGCGCTCGACGACCTGTCCGGCGACGGGCTGGCCACGCTCAGGTCGCGCATGTAGCGGTGGCGCCGCAGGCCGGGTACTCCGGTACGCCACTGCCGCGCAAGCTCGGCGTCAAGCCGGGCGATGAGGTCGCTGTGCTCGGCGGCCCGGGCCGGGCGGCCGGCGTCTCTGGCCGGCCGGAGGACATGACGGCCATGGACCGGGTGGCCGCTGAGATCGCCGGCCTGCCCGGCCTTGCGCCGGTCCGCCGCGAGTTGTCGGGCAGCGACCCGCTGGACGTCATCGTCGTCTTCGTGACCCAGCGTGCCGACCTGGCCGGGCAACTGGCCGGCCTGCGCGCCCGGATGGCCCCGGCTGCCGGGCTATGGGTGGCCTGGCCGAAACGGGCGTCGGGGGTCGCCACCGATATGACCGAGCATGTGGTCAGGGAGATCGCCCTGCCCACCGGCCTGGTCGACAACAAGGTCTGCGCGATCGACCAGACCTGGTCCGGCCTGCGCCTGGTGATCAGGCGGGAGCTGCGGCCGGGCGGCCCCGGTCAGTAGTCCAGCAGCGGGGTGCCGACGAAGACGCCGAGCGCCTCCCGGTACAGCTCGACCTGGAGCCCGTTCGGGTCGCGGAAGTACATGCTCTCCTCGACTCCCCGGTCGGGCCCGAGGTAGCTGAACCCGGCCTCGTCGAACCGCTTCCTGGCCGCGTCGTACTGCTGGGGCGAGATCGAGATCGCCATGTGCTGCAGGCCGCCGATGGTCTCCTCGAACGCCGGGTGCTCGTGCCCGGGGAAGTCGAAGAACCCCAGCAGGTTGCGGTTGCCGATGTCGAAGAAGAAATGGCTGGAGCCCGCGTAGTCGCGGTTCTCCACCAGCTCGACCAGCGGGAACCCGAGGAACTCCTGGTAGAACTGGATGGTCTCCTCGACATCGCGGCAGATGAACGCCACGTGGTGCACCCCCTGCACCGTAGTGGCCGGCCGCGCACCGCGTGGCCGCAGGTACTTCTCCCGCAGCCGCTCCCGGCGCGCCCTGACTTCCGCGAGCTCGGCTCCCTGGGGTTGTGGCATTCTCGCCTCCGTGCCTCATCACGCACCCGGCGCCGCACCGGGCCCGGCCGGCCGACCGACCCGGCCATACCCAGATTATCCGGGCCGGCCGCCGGGCCACAGCCTGCCGCCGTGGCCGTCCGCACCGGCCAGCGATATCACAAGCCGGGCAGCTGGAAGCCGTGGAAGTACCACAGGGCGGCGGTGTACCACAGGACGGCGACCACCGCGACCAGCGTTCCGCCCGCGACCGGGAGCGCCCAGCCGGGCAGCCGCCGGCTGTGCACCAGCAGGATCTTGGCCGCGAACGCCCCGTACAGGAAGCAGCCGGCCAGGGAGTGCACCGCCACCCGGAGGCTGGTCAGCTGGACCCCGTAGGCGATCAGGCAGTGCAGGGCGACCGGGATGGTGACGGCGATCAGGGTGACTCCGGTCAGCCGGTGAGCCGGCCCCACCCACCGGCGCGGGGCGGGCCGCCCGGGCAGCTTCCGGTACAGCCAGAGGGCCAGCAGCACCTGCCCCGCGGCGAGCCCGAGGGCGATGCTGGCCAGCCACGACTTCAGCGCCAGCGCCCCGATCGCGGTCTGCCCGAAGATACTGGCCGAATAGTCCGGCTGGTGCACCCGGCCGGCGATCACCAGCACCCCGGTGACCACGGCAGCCAGCACGGCCGCCAGGGCCAGCCGGGCGGCCGCCGACCCGCCGGTAATGACCGTGGCCGGCCCGCCAGATCCGTGTTCGGCTGCCATGTCGCCCTCCCGCCGGTCGCCGTTACCACCCTCCAGTACGGATCGGGCCCGGCTGCGGCTCAGCCGGGCCGGCCGGGGAGACGGCGGGCGGGCTGGCTGGCCCGTGGCGATCGGCCGTCGCGGCACCGGCGGCCGCCACCGCCGCACTACAGTTCTGGGGTGGCGGCACGCGATCTGGGCGAGGTGGTTGAGGCCGGCTGGGCGGCGGCGCTGGAACCGGTCGCGGGCCGGATCGCGGCCATGGGCAACTTCCTGCGGGGCGAACTCGCGGCGGGCCGCCGGTACCTGCCGGCCGGTGAGAACGTGCTGCGGGCGTTCACCCAGCCCTTCGCTGATGTCCGGGTGCTGATCGTCGGCCAGGACCCATACCCGACCCCCGGGCACGCGGTCGGGCTGAGCTTCTCGGTGCCGGCCAGCGTGCGGGCGCTGCCGCCGAGCCTGGTCAACATCTTCCGCGAATACTCCGCCGACCTGGGCTATCCGGCGCCGTCCAGCGGTGACCTGTCGCCCTGGACCGGGCGCGGCGTGCTGCTGCTCAACCGGGTCCTGACCGTGCAGCCCGGCAAGCCCGGCTCGCACCGGGGCCGGGGCTGGGAGGAGGTCACCGAGCAGGCCATCCGGGCGCTCGCCGCCCGGCCCGGCCCGCTGGTCGCGATCCTGTGGGGCCGTGACGCTGGCAACCTGGCGCCGTTGCTCGGCCAGGTGCCCAGGATCGAGTCGGCCCACCCCAGCCCGTACTCGGCCGACCGCGGGTTTTTCGGCTCCCGCCCGTTCTCCCGGGCCAACGCCCTGCTGGCCCAGCAGGGCGGCGAGCCCGTCGACTGGAAACTGCCCTAGCGCCGGCGCCGGTTCCAGGAATGTTGCGCGGTCAACTATCGTTAACGGGGGCGAGACGCCACCGGACCACCGGCGGCGATCGGCTTACCTGCCAGTGAGGGAGCGAGGCCATGCCCGCGGTCACCGTCGACGACATCCTGGTCCTGCCGCGCGTCGCCGAGCCGGACCCCGCGGTGGCGGCGGACCGCCCGGTGGCCTCGGTCACCACCGCCCCGTCCGGGTTCGAGGGTGAGGGCTTCCCGGTCCGCCGCGCGTTCGCCGGGGTGGACCTGGCCCGGCTGGATCCGTTCATCCACATGGACCAGATGGGCGAGGTCGATTACGCGCCCGGCGAGCCGAAGGGAACCGCCTGGCACCCGCACCGGGGCTTCGAGACCGTCACCTACATCATCGACGGCGTCTTCCGCCACCAGGACTCCAACGGCGGCGGCGGGCTGATCACCAACGGCGACACGCAGTGGATGACCGCTGGCGGCGGGATTCTGCACATCGAGGAGCCGCCGGAGGAACTGGTCGCCAGCGGCGGGCTGTTCCACGGCTTCCAGCTCTGGGTCAACCTGCCCCGCACGCTGAAGATGACCACCCCCCGGTACCAGGACATCCGGGCCGGCCAGGTCGCGCTGCTGTCCTCGGCCGACGGCGGGGCACTGCTCCGGGTCATCGCCGGGGACCTGGCGGGCCACCCTGGTCCCGGCATCACCCACACCCCGATCACCCTGGTGCACGCCACCGTCGCGCCCGGCGCCCAGGTCCGGCTGCCGTGGCGGCGCGACTTCAACGCGCTCGCCTACGTGCTGGCCGGCTCGGGCACCGTCGGTACCCAGCGGCGGCCGGTGCGGATGGGCCAGCTGACCGTGTTCGGCCCGGGCGACGCCATCACCTTGGCAGCCAGCCAGCGGCCGGATGGCCCGGGCGAGAACTTCGACGTGCTGCTGCTCGGCGGCCAGCCCATCCGTGAGCCGGTCGCGGCCTACGGCCCGTTCGTGATGAACACCAGGGACGAGCTGATCACGGCGTTCGAGGACTATCAGGCGGGCCGGCTCGGCACCATCCCCGCCCAGCCCCGTCCCATCCCGGCCGAGCCCCACCCCGGCCACGACGTCCTGTAATCACACACCGGGGTGCGGCCAAGACCGGACCTGGACGATTTGGGCTGCGGTAACGACCCAAAG
>DATDGI010000381.1:0-1752 GCA_036522155.1 Streptosporangiaceae bacterium | reverse complement strand
CTGCGCGCGACTACTGCGCCTTCGCATTACCGTTGGACGGCATGGCCTCAATCACCCAAATCGGCTGGGCTCGTTGGTGCAGCCGCTTCGGTATCCATTCAGGCCTGTGATTGATCAGGAGGTTTGCGGGGGCATCCAGGGATCCCCGGCCAGGGCGTCGCGGAGGGCGTCGAGGGGGTGGATGCCGTGGTTGCGGGCGGTGCCCAGGTAGGAGCGGATGAGGCAGTAGCGGGCGGCGGTGCGGACGCTGCGCCAGCAGCCGCCGATCTTCATCTGGAGCTTGACCATGCGCTGGGGCTGTTCGGCGGGGTTGTTGGTGAACGGCACGGCGAAGTCGGCGGTGAAGCGCCACACCCGGGCGGTCCGGGTCTGCAGGCGGCGGGCCAGGGTGTAGCCGGGATGCCGGCCGCTGGGCCAGTCCCGGTGGGCGTTGGTGGCAACGCCCCAGGCGACAGCGTCGTCGTAGCGGGCGCGCAGAGCGTCCAGGAGCGTGCCGTCCAGGGCGGTGGCGCCGCCGGCGCGGGCCTTGGCCACCGCTGCCTTGGCGTCGGTCAGTGCGCTGATGACCGGCTCGGTCCAGCAGCGCTGGACGCGGGTGCCGTCGGCGTCCATGTCGCCGATGCCGCGCAGTGCCCTGATCAGGTGGGCGCAGCACAGCTGGACCGCGGTCAGCTGCTGGTCGTACTTGGCGTAGGCGGCGTAGTCGTCGCGGACCAGCGTGCCGCGGTAGCCGGGCAAGATGGCGAAGGCGTCCAGCTGGGCGTGACCGCGCCCGGCGGCGGCCCCGAACCACACCAGCTTGCCGGCCCGGGCGGTGTAGATATACAGCAGCCGGTCGCCGTCATCGCCGGCCACCCGGGCCGGGGTCTCGTCATGGTGCAGCACCGGCGAGGCCCGCAGCCGCTGCTTGAGCGTGCCCTCGAATTCCGCCAGGCTGGCAGCGACACGGGCGATCAGGCCGCCGGTGAAGCCGGTCGAGACCGGCGCGTCCAGCAGCACGCCCATCAGGTCAGCGGCGCGCTCGATGCTCATATGCCCGTTGCAGGCCAGCAGCGCGGTGGCCGCCCGCACGTTCGGGCCGTAACAGCACGGCCCGGCCAGCCCCGCCGGGGTGGCCGCGCGGGTCACTGCCCGGCATGCCGGGCAGGCCACCTCGGCCATCTGGTACTCGGTCACCTGCAGCCGCACCGGCGGAGTGTCAAAGACCTGCACCCGCTCGGCCACCGTCCCCTCCAGGCCGCCCAGGTCATGC
Organism: Streptosporangiaceae bacterium; assembly: GCA_036522155.1. Taxonomy (GTDB): domain Bacteria; phylum Actinomycetota; class Actinomycetes; order Streptosporangiales; family Streptosporangiaceae; genus UBA9676. The sequence continues at coordinate 500 of DATDGI010000381.1, read as the reverse complement.
CCGCATCCCGCACACTGGCCGGGCCTCACCACGGTGACCTGGTCCGGGTCGCTGCGCCAGGCCAGCGCGTGTCCCTCGTGGCCCGGCTGCCCGCCGCGCGGACGAGGCGAGCGCTTCCCCGGCTTCTTGGCGCGCCTAGCCCGCGCCGCCGGCCCGTCCGACCCTGGCGGCATCGAGGAGTTCGATGAGTCCATCCCCACCCGCCGCTTCAGCTGCTCGATCTCAGCCAGCAGCGCCGCGATCACCGCATCCCGCTCCGCCAGGGCCGCCAGCAGCTCCTCACGGCTCAGCTCCCCGGGATCAGGCACCTACCCAAACTACGGATCTCCCGGCATTCCAGCCATGACCACCGAAACCGGCGCGTCTACCTCAAGTCCGACACTGACAACAGGCCTGAATGGATACGGTCCGGCTGGCGTGAATACTCCTACGGCGGGTTCGGGGGAGGCCACCCGCACTTCCACCTGCATACTGCGCCCGCGGGCTTAAGAGACAGGCCC
>DATDGI010000380.1:0-26793 GCA_036522155.1 Streptosporangiaceae bacterium | reverse complement strand
CAGTCCTACCGGGGACTTCGCTGCTCACAGGCCACAACGCACCGGCCGTCACCAAATCGCGATATCTGCCCGTGCCACGCAGCTCCGCGCCATCACCGCGCCCCCCGCTACCAGCGCAAACGCCTTAACTCACCGGCATTGCAACTCAGAAGGGCTTTACCAGTCCTGGAAGAGAGTGGGGCGGCTGGGACTCGAACCCAGGACCGGCGGATTATGAGTCCGCTGCTCTAACCGGCTGAGCTACCGCCCCGCAGGCGCACACGTCACCCGCGCAGGCACACTACCGCAGCGCGGGATCGTGCGGCCGCTGGGCTTGTCCGGCTAGTGCACGCTCATCTGCATGGTCATGGCGTGCTCCACCAGGGCTATCAGGGTCGCCTTGGTGGAGGCCCGGCCCCGGGCGTCGCATTCGACGGTGGGCACGTTGGGGTTGACCGACAGGGCCTCTTGCACATCCTGCATGCTGTGCGGGAACTCGCCGTGGAAGCCGTTGATCGCCACGATGAACGGCAGGCCGGCGGTCTCGAAGTAGTCCACGGCCGGGAAGGAGTCGGCGAGCCGCCGGGTGTCGACCAGTACCACTGCCCCGATCGCGCCCTGGATCAGGTCGTCCCACATGAACCAGAAACGGTGCTGGCCGGGGGTGCCAAACAGATACAGGATCAGCCCGGCGTCCAGGGTTACCCGGCCGAAGTCCATCGCCACCGTGGTGGTTGTCTTATCCGGCACGTGCGACAGGTCATCCACCCCGGCGCTGGCGGCGGTCATGACCGCCTCCGTGGTCAGCGGGGTGATTTCCGAGACCGACCCGACGAAAGTGGTCTTGCCCACGCCGAAACCGCCCGCGACCACGATCTTGACCGAGGTCATCGCGGTCTCACCCGGGTTCGACCGGGCCGGCCTAGAGCTTGCGTAGTCCACTGAGCACCCTTTCGAGCAGGTTGAGGTCCGGGCGTCCCTGAGCGTGATCAAGCTGGTGGACCCTGACCAGTCCCTCGACCGCCATGTCGGCGATCAGCACCCTCGCCACGCCCAAGGGCATCCTGAGCACGGCGGAAATCTCCGCCACCGAGCGCCAGTCCCGGCAGAAGCCGAGGATCGCCTGGCACTCGGGACTGAGGACCGACAGGTCACGCGCCTCGTAGTGAGACGCGGCCACCATCGCCTCGATCTGAAGCTGATACCGGGGCTTGGTTCGTCCGCCGGTAACAGCGTACGGCCGGACCAGGGAACTCCCGGGATTATCGCCACTAGGGGGGCGCATTCCGTTGGGGGAGCCACGCCTTCCACCGGTCTGTGGCCACTCATCCGGGCCGGGGCCGGCCACAAATTTCTCCAGTCACTACCTGCCACCCTCCGACCGAAGCACGCCGCGCATGTCCGGGGTAAGCGCGCGGCCCACCCGTTCCACGAGCAGCGCCATCTCGTAAGCCACCAGGCCCATGTCGCAATCAGCGGCGGCGAGGACCGCCAGGCTTGAGCCGTCGCTAATCGCCATCACGAGCAGCAGGCCACGCTCCATCTCTACGACCGTCTGGCTGACCGGGCCGCCTTCGAATACCCGGGCGGCGCCCTGCGTCAGGCTGGTCAGTCCCGAGGTGACTGCCGCCAGCTGGTCCACCCGGTCCGTCGGGAAGCCGTTGGAAAAGGCCATCGGCAGACCGTCAGCGGAAACAACGATCGCGTGCGCCACTGACGCGACCCGCTCGACGAAGTTCGTGATCAGCCAGTTCAGGTCCTGGACCGGGCGGGCTAGTGGACTCACCTATCCCCCTCTCTCCGTGGCCTCAGCATGACCACCTCCATCACGACGTGAGGATCGCTTTCTGGAGCCTTAGATAGCACTGTCATCCTCACCGCTGCTGGGCAGCTCGGTATCGCGCGCGGCTGCCCGTCCTTCTCGCATGCCTCGCTGGAAACTCGCCAGCCGCTCTCGCGCTTGCGCGGCTGACCTGGCCGGTACGGATGTGGCGGGCGCCGGGACGTCCAGGCCCACCGTGCCGGGCACCAGGTTGGCCCTGGGCACACGCTTGGGGAGCCCGGACATGGTGATCCCGCCGGAGCTCGGCGAGCTGGCCGCCTCCGCGGCCGCCCAGCCCTCGTCCGCCGGTGAGGTCCAGCCACCGCTGACCACCGCCGACTGGCCGGTGCGGCCGGCGCCATGCCGGCCGCGGCGGAACCAGTCGGACTCCACCGACTCGAAGATCGGCAGCCGGTGCTCTTCCGCCGCGCTCACCGCAGGCGGCACGACCACTCCGCGCTGGGCCGCCGACTGATTCTGCGGGATGCGGAAGGGCAGCTCATTGCCGTCCGGCCGGGCGGTAAGCCCGCTGTCGCTCCCGGCGCCGGCGCCCGGCCCCGGGCCAGCCGACGGCAGGGACGAACTCAGGGTCGACGCCGAGCTCAGATCCGGGCCTGGCCCCAGGTCAGCCGACCGGGTATCCGCGGCCGATGACGACATCGGGGCGGACAGGGTGTCGTAGGGCCCGGAGGCGGTGTCGAACCCGGCGGGCTGGTCGCGGCCGGGCAGGGCAGGCAGATCGAAGTCGGGCGTACCGCCGGAGTCGAAGCCACCCGGGGCGGCGGCCGCCGGGGAATCCGGCTCCACACCAAGCGCGGTGAAGGCGGCGGTGTCCCCGAGTTCCGGGCGCAGCGGCGCGAACCGGGGGGTCCGGGCCGCGCTGACCGCCTGGGCGGCAGCGGTACGGCCGTCGCCTTCCACCGGCCAGTCCGGCGGCGTCCCGAGCGTGGCCATGTCCCCGCCGTCGGCGGGCCGGCCCGGCCCATCGAAGCGCCGGGTCCCCGGCGCGCCCCCGGCCGCGTCATGCGAGATGACCTCGTCGGGCAGCCAGACCAGGGCGGTCAGCCCGCCGGCCGAGGCCGGCCGCAGCCGCACCCGGATGCCGTGCCGGGCCGCCAGCCGGGCGACCACGAACAGGCCCATGCGCCGGGACACGGCGACATCGACCACCGGCGGATTGTCCAGCCGCCAGTTGGCGTGGGCCATTTCCTCGGCGCCCATTCCCACACCCTGGTCGGTGATGTCGAGCAGCACCCCGCCGCTGTTGAGCAGGTGGCCGGAGACCTTCACCGGGGTGTCGGCGGCGGAGAAGGAGGAGGCGTTCTCCGCCAGCTCGGCGATCAGGTGGACAACGTCGTTGACCGCCTGGCCGCGGACCGAGATGCCGGGCTGGACGTTCAGCGTCACCCGCTCGTACTGCTCGATCTCGGACACCGCCGCGCGCAGGACGTCCACCAGCGCGATCGACTGGGTCCACCGCCGGGATACCTCGTGCCCGGCGAGAACCAGCAGGTTCTCCGAGTTGCGGCGCATACGGGTGGCCAGGTGGTCCATCTGGAACAGGTTCGACAGCCGCTCGGCGTCCTGCTCGCCCTGTTCCAGGTCGTCGATCAGCCGGATCTGGCGTTCCACCAGCGACTGGCTGCGGCGGGAGAGGTTGACGAACATGGCGTTGACGTTGCCGCGCAGCGCGGCCTCGTTCGACGCCAGCCGCAGCGCTTCCCGGTGGACCTGGTCGAAGGCCCGCGCCACCTCACCGATCTCGTCGGAGGAATCCACGTCGATGGGCTCGACGTCCAGCGGGGCGGCCGCGCCTTCGGCCTCGCTCATCCGGCGGACCGTTTCCGGCAGCCGCACGCCGGCCACTTCCAGCGCGCCGGCCCGCAGCCGCCGCAGCGGCCGGACCATCGACCGGGCCACCACCACGGTGGCCAGCAGGGCCAGGCCGAGGACGATCAGCACCAGGACCGCGACGACGAGGGCGAAGACGATCGCCTGGTTACGCAGGGCGACCGTGCGGCTGGTGATCGTGTTGACCAGGTCCCGCTCGACCGACCCGAGCTGGGAATTGATTTCGCTGGTCATGGCGCCGTACCAGTCGTCGGCGGTCGTCGAGTCGGCCTTCAGCGACGCGCCCGTCGACAGCGCCTGCGCCTCTTCCGAGCTGGCCAGGGAGTTCATGGATCCTGACACGCTGTCCTGGAACAGCGTGCGCTGGGCGTTGGTGGCCGACAGGTTGAACGACGACAGGTTGGCTGCCTGGTCGGACTGGGCGGCCACCAGGGCCGTCTGGGTGGCGGGATCCAACGACCCCTGGATCAGCGCCGCGGCCAGGATCGCCCGCTGCTGGGAGGCGTCCTCCTTCATGCGCGAAACGAACCCGAGGACACGCACTGTCTGCGACAGCGTCGCGTCGCTGGATCCCTGGGCGGTGCTGGCCTCCAGCACGAGCAGGTCGCTGACGATGTTGCCGTACTTCTGGACGACCACCAGCGCAGGCAGCTTGGTGGTGGTGGCCGCCAGCCGCAGGTTGGGCAGGCTGGCCAGGTCAGCGAGCGCGGTCGAGGCCTCCTGCTTGGTTAGCGTCGAGAACGGCCCGCCGAGCACCTTGCCGAGGTCGGACTTGACCACGGCCGCGGCTTTTTCGGTGACCTTTATCTGCTGCTGCACCACCAGCAGGCCCTGTGAACCCTGGGTCGTGCCCATGGCGGCCCGGCCGCCGTTGTTCCCTTCGGCGATGAAGTAGGCGGTCTGGTCACGCTCGTCCTGCAGCCGCTGGACCAGGACGGTGATGTCGGAGGTGGTGTTGGCCAGCTGCAGCACCCGCTGGTAGGCCAGGGCGCTCTGGACCGATGAGGTGATGCGGATTCCGCCGAGGACCACGGCGGTGAGCGTCGGGATCGTGATGAGCAGCAGCAGCCGGGAGCGGACGCGCCAGTTCTTCAGCCCGCGCGACCGCCCGCTGCGGACCGGCGCCTGGTGCTGGGGGCCGGCACCTGGCCCCGGGTCAGCGGGCCGCCCGTTCGGTCCGCCGACCGGCGGCTCCGCGCCGGGCTGGCTGAGTGTGGCGGCCGCGGGCGCACGGTCGCCATTGGCCGCGCGATCGCCAGTGGTGATCTTCTTGCCTCGGGAGCGCACTGCCTGTGGACCTCTCACCTGGGCGCCGTAGTCAACCCGCCGGCCAGCGGGCGTTGCGGCGGAACCGACATGACGCACCCCTTCCCCGGGTGACGTTGTTGTGCGACCCCTGCGCACAGCGCGACTAGGGGCCTACCCTAACCGCTAACCGGCCATCGGACAGCAATTCCCACATGACCTGAAAAAGCTGATGTAACGGACGTTTGCCGTACAGCCAACGCTAGTAGGGTACTCTCTGGCGCTACGGCATGTTCTGAACTGTCGGAACCGCCCCATCCCCGGTCAAGGAGCTTCATGAGGCTAGTCCCGGCCAGCGCCCGGGCCCTGGGTGACCGGCGGCTTTCCGGTCGGCGGCGGGCCCTGGCGGGCGTGGCCGCTGCCGTCGCCGGCCTGACGGTGGTAGCTGGCTGCAAGGTACCGGGAATGTCCAACGGGGCGGCCGCGCCAACGGTGACCGGGACCATCAACGTCGGGGCCGCGCCGGGCATCGGGGACGTCCCGCTGTACCTCGCCAACCATTACGGGGCCTTCCACCGGGCCGGGGTGACCGTCAACATCGTCAGCTACCCGTCCCTCAAGGCCGAGCTGAGGGATCTGCAGTCGGGCAAGATCCAGGTTGCCTTCGGGGACTACGCCGACATGTTCTACGCCCAGGCCCAGGCGCAGGCGGCGGGCGGCAAGAACGCCCTCAACATGGTGATCCTGGCCGACGGCTACGACGCCGCCCCGAACACCATGGAAGTGCTGACCCTGCCCAACTCGAACATCGTCACGCCGAAGAACCTGCAGGGCAAGCTGATCGGCACCACCGCGCCCCAGCTCATGCCGACCAGCACTCCGGGCCAGCCGTACAGCCTGGAGACGGTTGCCACCCAGACCGTGCTGCAGAACGAGAACGTCGACCTGAGCCACGTCCACTGGCTGGCGCTGAGCACGGGACCGAGCCTGATCTCCGCCCTGGCCAGCCACAGGGTCAACGCGATCCTGGCGACCGAGCCCACCATCTTCGAAGCCGAATCGCAGCTCGGCGCGGTCCCGGTGCTGGACTCCGCTACCGGTGCCACCGCGAACCTGCCGCTCGGCGGATACTTCGCGCTCCGTTCGTTCGCCGGCAAGGATCACGCCCTGCTGACGGCCTTCCGGTCCGCGCTGGAAGAGGGCCAGGCCGACGCCAGCCAGCAGGCGCCGGTCCGCTCCGCCCTGCAGGGCTCGGTGGGCATGAGCGTCGCCGATGCCTCACTGGTCACCCTGGGCCAGTACCCGACCTCGACGAACGCGAGCGACCTGCAGCGGGTAGTCAGCCAGATGTTCGTCTTCAACGCCATCGGGAGCGTCGGCGGCAACCAGCTCTCGGTGCAGAACATGATCTTCCACTGACCGGGGCATCAGCCGATCGCTGACAGGCCCAGCTCCCGGGCGATGATCATCCGCTGGACCTCAGACGTGCCCTCCCCGATCTCCAGCACCTTCGCGTCCCGGTAGAAGCGGGCGACCGGGTATTCGTTCATGTAGCCGTAGCCGCCGAAGATCTGGGTCGCGTCGCGCGCGTTGGCCATGGCGGCGTTCGACGCGGTCAGCTTGGCGATGGCCGCCTGCTTCTTGGCCCCCTCGCCCGCGGCCAGCCGGGCGGCAGCGTCGTACCAGGCCAGCCGGGCGGCGTGCACCCTGGCCTCCATGTCCGCCAGCATGAACTGGATCGACTGGTAGTGGCCGAGGCGGTGACCGAACGCCTCACGCACCGCCACCTGCTGCAGGCACTCCGCCACGCAGCCCGCGGCCAGGCCGGTGGCCAGGGCCGCGATCGCCACCCGCCCCTCGTCCAGGATCCGCAGGAACTGGGCATAGCCCCGGCCGCGCTCGCCGAGCAGGTGGCCGGCCGGCACCCGGCAGGAGGTGAAGGCCAGTTCCCTGGTGTCGGAGGCGCACCAGCCCACCTTGGAGTACTCACGGCCCACGGTGAAGCCGGGGGTGCCGGCCGGCACGATGATGGCCGAGATCTCGGCCCGGTCCCCGGCACCAGCCTGGCCAGACCCACCGGCCTGGCCGGAGCCACCGGCCCCGGTGATGGCGAGCACGGTCACCAGTGAGGTGATGGCGGTGCCGGCGTTGGTAATGAACGCTTTCGAGCCGTCGATCACCCACTCGCTGCCGTCCAGCCGGGCGGTGGTGCGCATGCCGCCGGGAATGTCCGACCCCCCGCCCGCCTCGGTGAGCCCGAACGCCGCGAGCCGCTCCCCCGAGCACAGATCCGGCAGCCACCGGCGCCGTTGTTCGTCGGTACCGAACCGGTATATAGGCATAGCGCCCAGCGCGACCGCCGCCTCCAGCGTGATCGCTACCGAGGAATCCACCCGGGCGAGTTCTTCCAGGGCCAGGCAGAGGGCGAAAAGGTCGCCCCCCATGCCGCCGTATTCCTCAGGGAACGGCAGGCCGAACAGGCCGAGTTTGGCCATCCGCGCCACGATGTCATAGGGGAACTCCCCCCGTTCGTAGTAGCCGCCGATAACCGGCGCCACTACCTCGCGGGCGAATTCGGCGACGGTCGCCCGTAGTTCTTCGTGCTCTTCCGCAAGCTGGTAACTGATCATGGCTGTCCCTTCGCAGGATCGCTGCTCCGGACGTTTCCCGGGGATCGGTGCCCTGGTTCCAGCATGCCCTAGTCTCTACATCGATACCGCTCACCGTTCCGCTGCCCGCCAACCGGAGGCCGTCATGGCGACACTGACCTGCCCCGCCTGCGCCGCCCCCGTTCAGCAGGACGACCTCATCTGCTTCACCTGCGGGACGAACCTGCCCCGGCCGGAAGAGCAGGACGAGCCGGCCAGCCCGCCCACGGTCATGCAGGAAAACGTGCGCCGCGACGTCGCGACCGCCCTGTCGCTGGCCCCCGCCACCTGTCCCCGCTGCGGTGCCGCCATCCCCGACCGGTCGATGATGGCCTGCCCGGCGTGCGGCCGGCCCCTGCCCCGGACCTCCGGGCCGATTTCCCCGGTGGTGCTGCGGCTGGCCTTCCCGGCCGGGAATGTCGACGTGCCCGCCGGCACCTCCCTGGTGCTCGGCCGGGATCCCGGGGAATCCCTCGTCGCGGCGGCGTTCCTGGACCACGACAACGTGTCACGGCGGCACGCGACGGTCACGGTCAGCGACAGCGGGGAGGCGACGATCCGGGACGAGGAATCCACCAACGGCACCTTCATCAATGGCGACCGGGTGCTGCCCGGCACCGAGGCCCGCCTGCGCGACGGCGACCAGATCCGGCTCGGCGCCGACCTCACGGCCGAGGTCTCGCTGCCGCGCCAGGGCACGAATCCGGCCCCGTTCAGCCCGAACGGCCAGGGGGATCGTCACTGAACCACGGCCGGTGCGGCTCTCCAAGGAACCACGGCCGGTACGCGCCGTTCTCCCCACCCACCGGCGGATACTGAACGGCGGTGCCGCCTGACCGCCCACCCCGGCCCGCCCGCCGGGCCGCCGGTCCCCGCTCCGCGTCCTGGCCATCCCGCGCCGCCGGATCCGCCTCCCGGCCCTCCGGGTCTCCGGTCTCCTGCGGCCACTGGTCATCATCGGGCCCGCCGGGCTCATCGGGGCCGCCGGGTTCTTCCGGCCCGGCCAGCCGGTCGTCAGTTACCGCCCGGTCCTCGCCGTCGGCCTGATCCGGGTCAGCGGGCCCGGCCGGCCGGTCGCGGAAACCGGGCGCCGACGGATGGCTGGCCGGTAACCGGGCCAGCCGTTCCCGCAGGTCATCGAGTGGTCCCCGGCGGGCCTCATCCGGGCGGTGGTCGGCGGGGCCGGGCCGGTCGCCGGGCAGATCCGGGTGCATGAGCTCAATTCTGCCGCCCGGTCCGGTGGCCTGGCGACCCGATCCCGCCGCCCGGGCCGCCGCCTCCGTGGGTGTTTCGTACCCGCTGGGGCTGGTCTGCCCTAGGATGCGCGTGAGAACATCCGGGCAGCAGCCACACTGCGGCCCTGGAGGCGTCAATGGCGACCAAAGCAGCTGCCGAAACCACCACCGGTTTGCGGCGCAACGCGATCGGCCTGCGCGAGGTCTCGTTCCAGAGCATCACCGACATGGCGCCGGGCGCGGCGATCGCCGCGTCGATCCCGGCGGGCGTCGCCTTCGCCGGCGGGTCGCTCCCACTGGCCGTCGTGTTTGCGCTGATCGCGTGCTTGTTCTGCGCCTGGTCGATCGGCCTGCTCGCCCGGGAGATGCCCGCGGCAGGCTCGCTGGCCACCTACGCCGCCCGCGGCATCCACCCGTCCATCGGGTTCCTGGTGGCCTGGGCGTATGTCCTCGTCGGCTGGCTGATCCCGCCGCTGGTCCTGCTCCAGCTCGGGTTCACCGTCGACATGACGCTGCACTCGGAGATCTCCGGCTACACGGTGAACCTCTGGTGGGTGTGGTCGATAATCGGGGCTCTGATCATCCTGGCGGCCGGCTACTACGGCGTCAGGACGTCGACCCGGCTGGGAACCATCCTCGGCGTGTTCGAGATCGGCGTATTCCTCGTGCTCGGCATCTTCCTGGTGGTGCACGCCGGCGGCCACAACACCGGGTCGGTGTTCACCACCAAATACACCACGCCAGGGTTCCACGGCATCACCGGCGTGATCGCCGGGTCGGTATTCACCATCCTGGCGTTCGGCGGCTTCGAGGGAGCCGCTCCCCTCGCCGAGGAAGCCAGAAACCCCCGGCGCACGATCCAGCAGGCGGTCCTCCTTTCCACGCTGCTGATCGGCGCGCTGTACGTCTTCACCACCTACGCCGTGGACGTCGCCTTCGGGCCCGCGGGGTTCCACTCGTTCACCGTCGGTACCACCAGCGCCTCGTGGGTGGGCATAGCCCGGTCCCTCTACGGCATCTTCTGGTTCTTCGTCTTCCTGGCCATCGTCAACTCGACTATCGCGAACGCGAACGCCGGGGTGAACGTGTCCAGCCGGACCGCCTACGCGATGGGACGGATCAGGGCCTTCCCCGGGTTCCTGGCACGCGTCAACGCCAGGCACCATTCCCCGGTTCCGGCCATCCTGGCCGCGTTCGTGCTCACGATCGCGATCACGCTTGGCCTCGGCCTCCACTACACGCCGGCTCTGGCGTTCTCGATGGTGGGTACCGGGATCGTGATCCCGCTCGTCGCGGTCTACATCCTTATGAACGTCGCCTGCATCGGCTACTTCGCCCGCAAGCGCACCGGCTTTAACGTGCTGTCCCACCTGATCATCCCGGTGCTGGGGATCGTCGCCTTCGTGCCCGCCTGGCTGAGCGCGGTCGGCATCAAGGCGTTCAGCTTCATCTCGACGCTGCCGCCTCCGATCTCCTACATGGCACCGGGCGTGGCCGGCTGGATGGTGCTAGGGGTGATCTACCTGATCTACCTCTACGCACGCGACCGGCAGCGGGTGACCGACGTTGGCCTCGTCCACCTGGACCTGGAGGGCGAAGGGATGGAGGAGGCACAAGCGGGTGGCTGACCCACAGGTCATCACGTTCCGCCCGGAACCCAGCCAGTACGCGTGGACATTCGGCGGCGCGGCCCCGCTGGCCCGGGTCAGCCCGCCCGCGGTCCTTGAGGTGTTCACCGAGGACTGCTTCGGCGGCCGGGTGCGCAGCGAGCACGACCTGGTGTCGCAGGTCTGCGAGTTCCCTTACCTGAACCCGCAGACCGGCCCGTTCTACATCGAAGGCGCCGAACCCGGCGACACCCTGGCCGTCCACTTCATCTCCATCGAGCCGGCTAGGGACTGGGGCGCGTCCACCACCGTGCCGCTGTTCGGCGCGCTGTCGGCCACCCACGCCACTGCGCTGCTGCACGACCCGCTGCCCGAGCTGATCTGGATGTACCAGTTCGACCGGGACAAGGGCACCTGCCGGTTCACCGCCCGGCACGGCGGTTTCACCGTGGACCTGCCGATGAACCCGATGCACGGCACGGTCGGGGTGGCGCCCGCCAACCTGGAGGTGCGCAGCGCGCTGGTGCCGGACGCGTTCGGCGGGAACATGGACACGCCGGAGATGCGCGCCGGGGTCACCTGCTACCTCGGGGTCAACGTCGAGGGCGCGCTGTTCTCGCTCGGCGACGGCCATGCCCGCCAGGGCGAGGGCGAGACCTGCGGGGTGGCCGTGGAGTGCGCCATGAACACCGTGCTCGCGGTCGATCTGATCAAGGGCACGCCGTGCCCGTGGCCGCGGCTGGAGTCGGACACGCACATCATGTCGGCCGGCTCGGCCCGGCCGCTGGAAGACGCGTTCCGGATCGCCCACCTCGACCTGGTCCAGTGGCTGGCCGCCGACTACGGGCTCGACCAGCTGGATGCCTACCAGCTCATCACCCAGCTGGCCGAATCACCGCTGGCCAACGTGTGCGACCCCAACTACACCAGCGTGGCCAAGCTGCGCAAGCAGTACCTCCCGGCGGCGGCGCCGATGCGGGAGGCCCATGCCCGCCTCACCGCCCTGGCCGCCGCCTACCGCGGCCGCTGAGCCCGGCCGGGGCCAGTAGCCGGAGCCCCGGCTCCAAGCCGCCGCTGAGCAAGGTCGGTGGCCAGCGGCCGGGCGGTGCCCCGTGGCCGGGCAGGCCGGGGCCGGCGCAGCCCGCCGGGGTCACGAGCCGGCCGGGCGCTCGCTGTCCAGGGTGGCCATGCCGCGCTCGTCGTAGCGGTCGCCGGCGACCGCGCCGGCCGGCACCGCGGCCTCGATCGCGGCCAGGTCGGCGGCGGTCAGGGTGTGGTCCAGCGCCCCCAGGGCCTCGGCCAGGCGCACCCGCCGTTTGGTACCAATCAGCGGAATGATGTCGGCTCCGCGAGCGAGCACCCAGGCGATGGCGAGCTGGGCCGCGGTGGCGCCCCGCTCGGCGGCCAGCCGCTCCAGCGCGGCGGCCAGGGCCAGGTTGCTGGCCAGGTTGCCGGCCTGGAACCGCGGGAACCGGCTGCGCGGGTCGGCGGGCCCGTCCGGGCGCGCGGTCGCCGGGCTGAGCAGGCCGCGCGACATCACGCCGTAGGCGGTCACGCCGACCCCGTGCTCCCGCAGGAACGGCAGCAGGCCGCCCTCGATGCCCCGGCTCACCAGCGAGTACTCGATCTGCAGCGCGGCCACCGGGTGGACCGCGAGCGCCCGCCCGATGGTCCGCGCCCCCACCTCCGACAATCCGGCATAGCGGACGTATCCCGCCGTGATCATGTCCCCGATCGCGCCGATGGTGTCCTCGATCGGCACCCGCGGGTCGAGCCGGGCCGGCTGGTACAGGTCCACGTAGTCGGTGCCGAGCCGGCGCAGCGAGTACGCCAGCGAGGACTTCACCGCCGCCGGGCTGGCGTCGTAGCCCAGCCATCCGCCCCCCGGGTCACGCCGGGCGCCGAACTTGACCTGGATGAACACCCTGTCCCTGGGCACCCCGCGCAGCGCCCGGCCGAGCAGCATCTCGTTGTGCCCCATGCCGTAGAAGTCGCCGGTATCCAGCAGGGTGATCCCGGCGTCCAGGGCGGCCCGGATGGTGGCGATGCTCTCGGTGTCGTCAGCGGGCCCGTAGGTGCCGGACATCCCCATCAGCCCGAGGCCGACCCGGGAGACCGCGGGGCCGCCGCGGCCGAGCGTCGCCGTTTCCATTCCGCCCAGTCTGTCCGATGGGCGGCATCAGTTCCATATCCCGGTGATCGTCCGCGTGGTGGCCGCGTGCCCGATCGGGGCGAGGCCGTACAGCAGCTCGATGGTGCGCAGCACCCGGTAGTGGCTGATCCGCATGGGGTACGGGCCCGGCCGCACCACCTGCCCGGCGAAAATGGTCGGGATGCGGTTGCCAGCGCTGCCGTCGTTCTCGTCGAAGGTCACGATCAGCAGGCTGTCGTGGGTCATGGCCCAGCGGGCGTACCCGCCGAGATCGGCCTGCAGCCAGTGGTCGCCGCTGCTGACGGGGCAGCTGTGCATGTCGTGGCAGACGTCCGGGATGACGAACGACACCGTCGGCAGCCGCGTGTAATGGCCCCGCGGGAAGCGGGAAAACGGCCTGCTGGCCGAGGCGGGCACGTTGCTGAAGTCGGCCCACGGGACGTGCCGGCGGGCGTAGCGGCCGGCCGCGCAGACCGGTGAGCCGGTGGCCGGGAGCCCTTCGGCGTAGCCGGCGAAGCTCAGCCCGGCCGCGATCAGCTCCGAAGCCAGGTTGGGCGCGGAGAACCGCTGCGGGCAGCTGTCGCCGGTCACTCCCTGCGTGCTGCCGGAGAACAGCGCCAGGTAGTTCGGCTGGCTGGGATGGGTCTGCGCATACGACGCGGTGAACAGCGCGCCCTGGTGGGCGAGTGCGTTCAGGAAGGGGGCCTGCGGACTGCCGATGATCTCACCGTAGGCGTGGTTCTCCAGGACCACGATCACGGTGTGGGCGGGCGGCAATCCGCTGGGGCTGCCCGGCCGCGGTCCGCTGGGCCCGGCCGTCCGGCCGCCGGCGACCGCCAGCGAGGCCAAGGCCACCAAGGTAACAGTCTGCGACAGCATGATTACTCGCATGCGCAGCACTGTAGGGGCGCGGGTCAGGGCCGCGCCGGCCGATTCGCGCAGCAGGCACCCGCATCTCGGTGCGGTCGCCCTGGCTTGTCACGGAAAGTTCTTCCCTGCCATCGCTGGTACTGCGGTCAGGCCGCGCACTCGCGGCAGATCGGCTGGCCGTTCCGGTCCTCGGCGAGCTGGCTGCGGTGGTGCACCAGGAAGCAGCGCGAGCAGGTGAACTCGTCGGCCTGCCGGGGGATGACCCGGAAGGAGAGTTCCTCGTTGGACAGGTCGGCGCCGGGCAGTTCCAGCGACTCCGCGACATCGTCAGGGTCGATGTCAATCGTGCTTGAGGACTTGTCCATCCGGCGGGCCTGCAGCTCCTGCAGGCTGTCCTCGGTCAGTTCCTCGTCGGTCTTGCGTGGGCTGTCGTAATCAGTTGCCATCTCGCTCCTGCACCCCCTCCATCTTCATGCGCCAACCTGTAACGCTCGGAGCCCCCCGGTTGTGCCCGGATCCGGCGGGGAATTCTGTCACGTCCAGCCGCCAGGCACACGTAAGGGTGGCGTCGCCGTGTCGCGCCCGGTCCCCCCGCGGGCACGACCACGTAGTGTCGCCGATGACTCACCCTTACGCAACTTCCCATGATCGCCGCTGTTAGCCAGTGAAACGTGCGTATGGTACGAACCACATACCCCGCCGCTCACCCAGCCACCCAGCAAGAACCGGGGGCTTTATGCATGCCTAAGATCAGCCGGCTGCGGGGCGGTGATCTGCGGCGGGCCGGGCCGTACCGGCTCACCGGCCGGTTCACGGGAGAGCCCGGGGCGGGCGGCGGCCCGCCCGGCCGGTACATGGGCCGGGCGCCGGATGGGACGGCGGTGGTGATCACCCTGCTGGCCCGGGCGCGGGCGGCGGATCCGGCGGCCAGGGCCCGGCTCACCGCGCAGGCCCAGATCGCCGAGCGGGTGGCCCCCTTCTGCGCCGCCCGGATCCTGGGGGCTGGCATCGAGGGCGACGACCCGTACCTGGTCACCGAGTACGTGCCCGGGCCGACCCTGGCCGAAGTGGCCGGGGCCGAGGGGGCGCAGGCCGGCCCGGCGCTGACGGCGCTGGCGGTCGGCACCGTGACCGGGCTGGCCGCGATCCACCAGGCCGGGCTGGTGCACGGTGAGTTCGGGCCGGGCCAGGTGGTGCTCGGCCCGGACGGCCCGCGGGTGACTCAGGCGGACCTTAACCTCGCCGGCGGCGCCGCCACCCCGGCCGCGGACATGCGGGCCTGGGCGGAGATGGTGCTGTTCTGCGCGCTGGGACGGCCGCCGGTGGGACCGCAGGATCTGGCCGCGGTCCCGGGCGAACTGGGCGGCGTCGTGGCCGCCTGCCTGTCCCCGGACGCGGGCGGCCGGCCGCCGGCCCGCACGGTGCTGGCCCAGTTGCTCGGCCGCCACGACCTGTCGGCCCCGCTGCTCGCCGCCGGGGCGGAGCAGGCCCGGGCGGTGGCCCGCGGGCAGGCCAGCGGCCCCGCTGACCGGCTCACCGCCGCGCGTGCCTACCTGGGCCGGCTCGGGCAGTCCCAGCCCCTGGTGTGGGGCGCGGCCTCGGTCTGCCTGGTCGCCCTGGTGGCCGGGGTGGCCGCCGTCATCGAGCTGACGGCGCCCTCCGCCGGAACGGCGCCGTCCGGCCCGCCCGCCGTCCTGGCCGGCAGCTGGGCCGGGCCGGTGCACCAGGACCACCCGGCGCTGTCGGTGACCGTGCTGATCTCGCTGCCGGCCGGGCTGGCGACCGGCACGATCGCCTACCCGGCGCTGCACTGCTCGGGCAGCCTGGCCATCGTGACGGCCGGGCACGACCGGCTCACCCTGCACCAGACCATCCGCACCGGCCGGGACACCTGCCGGAACGGGGTCATCACGCTGGCCGCCGCCGCCCCCGGGACCGCCAGCTTCAGCTTCCGCCGCACCGGCGGTAACCGCACGGCCGGCACCCTCACCCGGCCCGGCCAGGCAGGCGCTTAACGGCTGCCGCCCGCCCGGGCTGGGACCGGCTCACCCCGGCGGGAGCTCGGCCCGGCTCACCCGGCGGGAGCTCGGCCCGGCGGGAGCTCAGCCCGGCGGCCCGTCCCGTTCCGGGTCCAGGGCCAGCAGCGCGTCATGCAACTGGCCGAACAGCACCGGCTCGGCGGCCACCGCCATCTGGGGGCTGGCTGGCCTGCCCGCCAGCCCGGCCAGCAGCGCCCCGGCCTCCTGGGCGATCAGCCCGCCCGCGGCGTAGTCCCAGTAGTTCACGCCCCGCTCGTAGTAGGCATCGACCCGGCCGGCTGCGACCGAGCACAGGTCCACCGCGCAGGAGCCGCCCCGCCGGATGTCGCGCACCTGCGGCAGGAGCCCGGCGACCACCTCGCCCTGCACCACCCGCCGCTCCGCCGCGTACCCGAACCCGGTCGCCACCAGGGCTTCGGCCAGGGCGACCCCGGTGTTGCAGCGCAGCGCCACCGGGGCCGAGCCACCCGCCCGCAACCAGGCGCCCTCCGTAGCGACCGCGGTGAAGACCTCACCCCGCACCGGCACGGTCACCACCCCGGCGACGATCGTCCCGGCGACCTCGGCGGCAATGCTGACCGCCCAGTCCGCCAGCCCGTACAGGTAGTTGACCGTGCCGTCGAGCGGGTCGATGATCCACCGGACCCGGCCATGCCCGGACGCCCCGCCCTCCTCGCCCAGGAACGCGTCGCCCGGCCGCTCACCCCGCAGCCGGGCGGTGATCAGCGCCTCGGCGGCGCGGTCCATCTCGGTGACCACGTCGGTCGGGCTGGACTTGGTGCCGGCCACCCGCGGGCGGCCCGCCCCGCCGGGCGGGCGGCGGCCGGCCAGCATCTCCCCCGCCTCCCCGGCGGCCTCGCAGGCCAGGCCCAGCAGCGCCGCCGGGTCCGGGTCGGTCACCGGCCGGCCCCAGGCCGGCCGGTGTCCTGGGCGCGGCGGGCAGGCACGCAACAGCCGGGCGGGCAGGCATCGGGGGCCAGCCCCATGCCGCCCAGCACACGGCGCGGCACCGGCGGGCCGGGATCCCCGGGCGCCTCCGGCGCCTCCGCTACCTGCCTCGCCCGCGCCTGGCCGTCCGGGGCCTGCCCTGCCCGGGCCTGGCCGTCCGGGGCCTGCCCTGCCCGGGCCTGGCTATCCGGGGCCTGGCTATCCGGGGCCTGAACGTCCGGGGCCTGGCCGTCCGGTGGCTGGCCACCCGGTGAGGGCCCGGACCGCTCGCGGACCAGTTCGGTGATCATCGACACGAACCGCGGGTGCGTCCCGGGGGTGGCGGCCCGGGCCAGCGGCAGGCCCAGCCGGGCCGCGGCGGCGGCCGCTTCCACGTCGAGGTCGTAGACGACTTCCAGATGGTCGGAGACGAAGCCGACCGGGACCAGCACCGCCCCGGGCGCGCCCGCCCCGGCCAGCTCGGCCAGGTGATCACACACGTCCGGGCCCAGCCACGGCACCGACGGCGGGCCGCTCCGGCTCTGGTACACCAGCCGCCACGGCCGGTCGCCACCGCCGGCACCGGCCACTGCCGCCGCCACTAGCCGGGCCGCCTCGGCCAGCTGGGCCGGGTACAGCCCGCCGCCGGGACCGCTGGCGGCCGCCATCGTCTCCGGCACGCTGTGCGCGGTGAACACCAGGTGGGCACCGGCCTGGGCGCCGGCTGGCAGCGACCCGAGCGCGGCCAGGGTGGCCTCGGCGAACGGCTCGATGAAGCCCGGGTGGTTGAAGAAGTGCCGGATTTTGCCGATCCGGGGCGCGGCCGGGCCGGCCTGGGCGCGGGCCACCTCGATGTCGTCGAGGTACTGGCGGCAGCTGGCGTACGACCCGTAGCCGGAGGTCACAAAGGCCAGGGCGTTCCGCACCCCCTCGGCGGCCATGGCCGCGACCGTGTCCGCCAGGTACGGATGCCAGTTCCGGTTGCCCCAGTACACCGGGAGGTCCAGCCCGCTGGCAGCGAAATCCTTGCCGATCGCCGCCAGCAGATCCCGGCACTGCTGGTTCAGCGGGCTGACCCCGCCGAACCGGTAGTAGTGGCGCGCCACCTCGGCCAGCCGCTCGCGCGGCACCGAGCGGCCGCGGGTGACGTTCTCCAGGAACGGCATGACGTCCGCCGGACCCTCCGGCCCGCCGAAGGAAACCAGCAGGAAAGCGTCGTAGCCCGCCATGGGTCCATCCAACCAGCCCCGCCGGGCTCACCCGGCCGGCCGGGAAACGACCGCGGCGCGGGCCGGGAACCGCCAGCCCGCTAGCCGGGCCAGCTCAGCCGTACTGCTGTGCGTACTCGCTGGCCAGCGCCAGCACCTCGGACACGTACCAGTTCGCGTGGTTGTAAGCGAAGATCGCCCGCGCGAGGCCAGCGGGCGTGCCCGCCCCGGCCGCGCACAGGTACCGCGCCGCGGACGGGACCGCGTCGTAGGGGTCCATGATGTTGGGCGGGCCGGTCTCGCCGAACGCGGTGATCCCCCACGTCCGCCAGGTCGAGGGCAGGAACTGCATCGGGCCGAGCGCGCCCGCGCTGGACGGGCCGTTGTTGGTGCCGAAGCCGCTCTCGATCTGGCCGATCGCGGCCAGCACGGTCCACGACATGCCGGGGCAGTACATCGCGGCCGAGGCGCGGAACAGCTGGAGATAGGTGGCCGGCCGCCCGGCGGGCGCGGTGTCCACCGGGAGCTGCGGCGCCCGGAGGCTGACCAGCTGCCCGCCGCCGCCGAGCACGGCTCGGACCCCGCTGTCCAGCGACGTCATCGCTTCCCCGGGTGCGCTGATCAGGGCGACCACGCTGGGGTTGAGGCCAAGCTGGGCGCTCACCGCGTTGCTGACCACCAGCTCGGCGCCGCCGACGCCGAAGGTGGCGGCGCCGCGGTAGGTCAGGGTGACCCTTGAGCGGCCCCGCAGCCCGTACCTGGCCCCGGTGCGCAGCCCCAGCAGCTGCTGGGCCCCGGGCGAGGCGACGAACCCGCCCGCCGCCAGCCCGGCCCACAGCCCCTGGTCGGAGGCGGCGGACAGCTGGGTCCAGGAACGGAACTCCTGGACATCGACCCCGAGCACATTGACCGTATGGTGATGGACCGTGATGGCCGCGCCGTCCATGGCCAGCACATCCCGGACCCCGGTCAGCCTGCCCAGCGCGGCCAGGTTGGCCTGGCTGATGCCCAGGGGCTCGATCACGGCCAGGTCGGGCAGGATGATCCCGGAGAAGCCGGTGCCGGCCGGGCCCGGGCTGGCCGATGGCGAGGGGCTGGACGTCCCCGAGCTGGCCGGGGAGGGCTGGCCCGCCTGCGGCGCCCCTGCCAGCGGCGCCCCCGCCAGCGGCGCGCCCACGAGCACCGCCGCCAAAGCCCCCGAGGCCGCAGCCCCACGCCATGCGCGGAGCCTGACGGCAGCCGGGCGCGGCGCCGAGCGCCGCGGGAGGCAACTCATTGCGATCAACCCTAACCGGGACATTGGAGGGGGCTAAAGAGGGACCTTGGGTGAGATCCAGGTTACTGGTGTTCTGTGTGTTCATGCCCGATAGGTACCGGGCATACTTCCGCGGGCGTGGCCGCCGGCTGCGCGAGTGGCCAGTCGTGCACCAGGGAAGGGGCCGGCATGCAGCAGGCGGGAAGACCCGGCCAGGCGCAGCCAGATGGCGGCCGGCCAGGGCGGCGGCAGGCCCGCAGAGCGAATAAAGCGGGCATGCCCTGGCCCAGGCGGGCTAGTCTCCGGTCATGACGCAGGAAGCACACCCTGGGACCGCATCGGGGGAAGCGGACGGCCAGCCCCCGGCGAAGAAGGCAACGCCTGCCGCCCGGGCCAGGCGGCCGTCGCTCGGCGGCGGCAGGCCGGCCCAGGACCGGGAGCTGCGGGCGCAGGGCCGCCAGACGGTGCGCAGGCTGCTCGAGGCGGGGCTGGCCGAGTTCGACGAGCGCGGCTACCAGGCGGTCCGGGTGGACGACATCGTCCGCCATGCGCAGACCTCGCACGGCACCTTCTACCTGTACTTTTCGAACAAGGACGACCTGTTTAAGGCACTGCTGCGGGACGCGCTGCACGACATGGGCGTGATCACGGACGCCTTCCCGGTGGTGACCCGCGACGACGGCGGCCGGACGGCGCTGCGCGAGTGGGTGGACAGGTTCTGCCAGACCTACGCCGCGCATGCCGCGGTGATCAGGACTCTCAGCCAGGCCGACATCATCGGCGAGGAGGTCTGGGGGGACGGGCTGCAGCTGCTGTTCCGGCTGGCCGAGGCCATGACCCAGGGCATGACCGCGGCCGGGCTGGCCGGGGAGCCAGCCGGCGACTGGGCCACCGCGCCGGCCGGGCGGGCGGAACTGACCGCGGTCGCCTGCCTGATGATGCTCGAGCGGGTGAACTACCTGCTCAGCGTAGAAGTGCGGCTGCCCAGGGAAGAGATGGTGGACCGGCTCGCCGCCATCATGTTCGCCGCCTTCCACGCCCCCTGAGCCCGCGGGTTCGGCGGCCGCCGGGCGGGCCGTGCGTCAGCCAGCCGCAGTCCTGAGTCAGCCGGGCGGGCCGTTCGTCAGCCAGCCGCGGTTCTGAGTCAGCCGGCCAGGGGGTCTGCGTCAGCCGGCCAGGGTCTCCCGCAGCGCGGTCACCGTGGCCAGGGCCTCACGGGCCGCGGGCACGTCGTGAACGCGGAACAGCCGGGCCCCCTCCCAGGCGCAGACGGCCAGCGCGGCGATGGTCCCCTCGCCCCGCTCGTCCACCGGCAGGTCGAGGCTCTCCCCGATGAAGTCCTTGTTCGACACGGCGACCAGCACCGGCCAGCCGGTGGCCACCAGGTCCGCGGTGTGGCGGGTCAGGGCCAGCGACTGCCAGGTGTTCTTGCCGAAATCGTGGGCGGGGTCGATCACGATCCCGTCCGGGCGCACCCCGGCCGCGACCGCGCGCTCGGCCTCGGCCGTGACGTGGCCGCGCACCTGCCCCACCAGGTCGGGGTAGGCGGGCCGGTGCGGCCGGGTGCGTGGCGCCAGCCCGCCCGCGTGCGAGCAGACCAGCCCGAGGCCGTGTGCCGCGGCGACCCGCGCCAGCGCCGGGTCGGCGCCGCCCCACGCGTCGTTGAGCAGATCCGCGCCCGCCCGGGCGACCGCCTCGCCCACCTCCGCGCGCCAGGTGTCCACGCTGACCACCATCGACGGATGCTGGGCCCGGATGGCCGCCACCAGCCCGGCCACCCGGCGGATCTCCTCGGCCGTGGTCACGTCCTCCCCCGGGCCCGCCTTCACCCCGCCGATGTCCAGGATGTCGGCGCCATCGGCGACCGCCTGGTCCGCGGCCGTCATCGCGGCACCGAAGTCATAGGTCGAGCCGTGGTCGAAGAACGAGTCCGGGGTCCGGTTGATCACGGCCATGATGCCAAACGAGCCTGGCGGCCATTCCCTGCCGCGCAGGCGCAGCGTCCTGCCCGCGACGGGGCTGCCGGTGGTCATCGTCAGCAGGATAGGGCGCCGCCGGTACGGCAGAATCGGACGGGTGCGATTCCTTTCCGGCCAGGCCGTGCCGCACGACCTGACCTACAGCGACGTCTTCCTCGTCCCGAGCCGGTCGGCGGTCGACTCCCGGCTGGATGTGGACCTGCGCACCAGCGATGGCAGCGGGGCCACCATCCCGGTGGTGGTGGCCAACATGACGGCCGTGTCCGGCCGCCGGATGGCCGAGACCGTCGCCCGCCGGGGCGGGATCGCGGTGCTGCCGCAGGACATCCCGATCGACGTGGTGGCCGAGGTGGTGTCCTGGGTGAAGAACCGGGACCTGGTCCACGACACCCCGATCACGCTGGGCCCGGGCGACACCACTGGGCAGGCGCTCAGCCTGCTGCCCAAGCGGGCGCACGGCGCCGTGGTGGTGGTCGAGGACGGCCGCCCGGTGGGGGTGGTCACCGAGGCGGACTGCCAGGGGGTGGACCGGTTCACCCAGCTGCGCCAGGTGATGTCCACCGACCTGCTGACGCTGGCGGCCGGGACCGATCCCCGGCAGGCGTTTGGCCTGCTGCATGACGGGCGGCACCGGCTGGCCCCGGTGGTGGATGCGGCCGGTGCGCTGGTCGGCATCCTGACCCGGACCAGCGCGCTGCGGGCGACGCTCTACCAGCCAGCGACCGACCAGGCCGGGCGGCTGCGGGTCGGCGCCGCGGTTGGCATCACCGGGGATGTCGCCCTGAAAGCCAAGCAGCTCATCGCGGCCCGGGTCGACCTGCTGGTGGTGGACACCGCCCACGGCCACCAGGACAAGATGATCAGCGCGCTGCGGATCGTCCGTGACACCGGCCCGCTGGTGCCGGTGGCGGCGGGCAACGTGGTCACCGCGGCCGGCGTGGGCGACCTGGTGGCGGCCGGGGCCGACATCGTCAAGGTCGGCGTCGGCCCGGGCGCCATGTGCACCACCCGGATGATGACCGGCGTCGGCCGGCCGCAGTTCAGCGCGGTGCTGGAGTGCGCGGCGGAGGCGCACCGGCTGGGCGCGCATGTATGGGCGGATGGCGGCGTCCGGCACCCGCGGGACGTGGCGCTGGCCCTGGCCGCCGGGGCCGCCAACGTCATGATCGGGTCATGGTTCGCGGGCACCTACGAGTCGCCCGGGGACACGTTCCGCGACGCCGACGGCCGGCTGTACAAGGAGAGCTTCGGGATGGCCTCGGCCCGGGCGGTCCGGCTGCGGTCGGTTGCGGACTCGCCGTTCGAGCGGGCCCGCAAGGAGCTGTTCGAGGAGGGCATCTCCACCGCCCGGATGTACCTCGACCCGGAGCGGCCCGGGGTGGAGGACCTGATCGACCAGATCACCGCCGGGCTGCGCAGCGCCTGTACCTACGCGGGCGCGAGCACGCTCGGCGACCTCCACGAGCGGGCCCTGGTCGGGATCCAGAGCGCGGCCGGCTACAGCGAAGGCATGCCCCTGCCCACCAGCTGGTGACCTTGCCCGGGATCACCTCCCCGGGGCGGACAGGCCGGCCGGGTCAGGCGGCGCCGGTCCGGGTGGCAGTGACCACGACGGTGGCGTAACCCATCGTGAAGCTGCCTCCCATCGCGTCGATGGCGGCCCCGGTGGCGGCCAGCACCTCCGCCAGCTTGTCCGGCGGGAGCCGGGTGAGGATGCCGGACGTGGGCATCTGGTCCAGCCACTCGTCCCGGGTGTAGGGCCGCTCCCAGTCGAACCGCCACTGCTCCGGGCCGCCGAACCCGCCCGCCTCGCGGATCCCGTCGATGGCCTTGGTGAACAGCACCTGGTACGCGTCCAGGGCCTGCCTCGCCGCCTGCATGCTGAACGGGGAGCCGGGCACCACCCGCTGGTAGACCACGGCGAAGGCCTCCACCACGTCGGGCGGAAGCTGGAACACGTGCCAGAACGCCGCCAGCCGGCCACCAGGCCGCAGCACCTGGGCCGCCTTGGCCGCGCCCGCGACCGGGTCCACCCAGTGCCAGGCCGTCCCGGCGACGACCGCGTCGAACTCCCGGCCCACCGCGTCCCAGGCCTCGAACGTCGCCACCTCGACCTCGACCCCGCAGCCCCGCGCGAAGCCGGCCATGCGCGCGTCGGGCTCGACCCCGAGCACCTTGCAGCCGGCCGCCTGGAACTGCCGGGCCGCTATGCCGGTGCCACAGCCGACGTCGAGAAAGCTGGGCCCGGGGCTGGCGGCAACGATCCGCTCCACCATGGCGTCGGGATAACGGGGCCGGGTCCGGTCGTAACGGCCGGCGTCAGTGCCGAATGACTCCGCCGCCTGCCGGTACTGGTGAGGCTCGGGCCTGGGAGGAGGCGCGCTCGCCGGCGGCATCGTGGGCATGCGTCCACTATCCGTCCTGCGCGACGCCGCCGGAACCGCTGTTCGCCGAACGGGAAAGGCGCCCCGCTTGCCCGGGCACTCACATTGAAGTCACACGCGATCCGCGCGGTGTCCTGAGGTTCGCCGCCGATAATGGCGGCCGTCAGGACCACCGACTCAGGCCGTGAGGATAAACCCATGAACGACGGGACCAGAGTCCGGTGGCGGGCGGGCGGGACGGTCGCCGCGCTGGCGGCCATCGCTCTGCTGGCAGCGGCATGCGGGGGCAGCGGCGGCGCGCCCGCCACGGCGGCGCAGACGGCTTACCAGAAGGAACTGGCCTACTCGCAGTGCATGCGCGCCCACGGGGAGCCGGGCTTCCCCGACCCCCAGCCCAACGGCAACCTCTTCGTCAACGGGCCGGCCGATCACCTCAACGGTGCCCTGATGAACTCGGCCAACCAGGCCTGCCAGCACCTGCTCCCCAAGGGCCGCCCGATGACCGCAGCGCAGCTACGGCAGGCCACCGACCAGGCGCTGAAGTTCACCGCGTGCATGCGCTCACACGGAATACCGGGCATGGCGGACCCCATCGTGAGTGCCAATGGCATAAGCCAGCGCATTCCTAACGGCATCAAGCCCAACTCGCCGGTGTTCCAGGCCGCGCAGCGAGCCTGCCAGAAGCTCATGCCGGGTGGGCCGCCGTGATGAGCGTCCGGCTGGGTGACCCTGACTCAAACTGACCCACTACCGCCGGGCAGCACTAGTGTCCTGCGCCTGAAATCCGTTGAAGATATCGGGCCAGGGAGCCGGGGATTTCCTCAGCGGTCTTCTTCCACACAAACGGCTTGGGGCCGGCGTTCCACGCGGCGGCCCAGGCGCGGATGCCGGCTTCGAGGGCCTGGACGCTTTTGTGGGCGCCGCGGCGGATCATCTGATCGGTCAGGAAGCCGAACCACCGCTCGACCTGGTTGATCCACGACGACCCGGCCGGGGTGAAGTGCATGTGGATCCGGGGGTGGCGGGCCAGCCGCGCCTTGATCGCGGGGGTCTTGTGCGTGCCGCAGTTGTCACAGATCACGTGGATGTCCAGGCCCTCGGGCACGGCCTTGCCGATGGTGCCCAGGAACTTTTTGAACTCGGCCGCGCGGTGCTGGCGGTGCAGTCCGGAGATCACCGTGCCGCCGGCGATGTTGAACGCGGCGAACAAGCTGGTAATCCCGTGCCGCACATAGTCATGGGTGCGCCGCCCGGGCATCCCCGGCATCATCGGCAGCACCGGCGAGGACCGGTCCAGGGCCTGGATCTGGCTCTTTTCATCCACGCACAGCACCACCGCCTTCTCCGGCGGGTTGCGGTACAGGCCCACGACGTCCACGACCTTCTCCACGAACAGCGGGTCAGACGACAGCTTGAACCCATCGCTCAAATACGGCTTGAGGCCGAAGTCCCGCCAGATCCGCCCGACCGTCGACCTGCTCACCCCGGACCGGCGCGCCATCGACGCCCGCGACCAGTGCGCCGCGTTCGCCGGCGTCTCCTCCAGCGTCGCCACGATCACGTCCTCGACCCGGTCCAGGCTGATCGACGGCGGGCGCCCCGGCCGGTCCTCATCCACCAGCCCATCCAGCCGCCGGGCAATGAACCGCGCCCGCCACTTGCCCACCGTCTGCGGCCAGATGCCCAGCTCCGCAGCGACCTGCTGGTTCGTCTTGCCAGCCGCGCACCCCAGCACGATCCGGCAGCGCTGCGCCAGCGCCTGCGACGGCTCCGCCCGCCGCGACCAGCGCACCAGCGCCGCCCGTTCCTCGCCCGACAGCACCAGCTCAGCCATCGGCCGCCCCATCTTCGCCATAGGGCCAGCCCAGTACTTCTACAATGAATTTCAGGCGCAGGACACTAGCTCGGCACTGCAGAAAGCGGGCATACGGTGCCGAAGGGGTCGCCCATCTCTCCTCGCTGCCGCTTTTTGATGCCCAGCCGCATTGGCCTTGAGCGTCGACGAAAGAGTGCTGACCTGCGGCAATGCCCCAACTCTAGAGTTCACATTGATTGTTCAGAGAACGCGCGAGATCCGCCGATAGGTGCGCATGCCGAGTCAGGTCCAGGTGGGCCAGCGACCGCACAGATCGGGCGCATCCGCGCCACCCAGTCGACGACACTCATTCAGCAGCATCATCAGCCGCGGGGTGCCGGGCTTGCTATAGCTCGTTCAGCGGTATATAACGTTTGCATGCCCGTACGTGCGATGCAGGAAGCGACCTTTATGATCCTCACCGCGCTGGCCAACGGCAGCCAGCACGGGTACGGGATCATCATCGACGTCCAGGAGATCTCCGGCGGCCGGGTCCGGCTGCGCGCAGGGACGCTGTACAGCGCCCTGGACCGCCTGCGCGCGGACGAGCTGATCAGGGTGGACCGGGAAGAGGTCGTGGAGGGGCGGCTGCGCCGGTATTACCGGCTCACGCCTGCGGGCACCAGGCGGCTGGCCGCCGAGGCGGCCCGGCTGCAGGCTGCTGCCGCTGCCGCGCTAACGCGGTTGAACCTGGCAGGGGGGATGGCGACATGAGTGATCAGGTGGACCTTGAGCGAGGGTACCGGCGGTTGCTGGCCTGGTATCCGCCGGAGTTCCGGCGGGAGAACGGGCCGGAGATCCTCGCGGTGCTGATGGCCGGGGCCCGGGACGGCCAGCGCCGGCCCGGCCTGGCCGAGTCCGCGGACCTGATCCGTGGCGGCGTGTGGATGCGGCTGCGGCCCGGCGTGCCGCGGTCGGCGCGCACGGTGCGGTCAGCGGTCCGGTTCATGTACGCGGGCGCCGCCGTCAGCGCCGTCGAGCTGGTCATCGGGCTGGCCCTGATCATCGTCGACATCCAGGTCGCCGCCCGCGGGCAATTCCTGGGCCACAGCCTCGCGGCTCAGAAGCCGCTCGTCATCACGGTGGGGACAGTCTTCGGCCTGGTCTGGGTTTCCCTGTGGCTCTGGATGGCGCGGGCGAACGGCCAGGGCCGGAACTGGGCGCGCATCCTGTCCACGGTGCTGTTCGTCCTGGCGACCTTCGAGCTGCGCGGCGCCTTCACGCAGCCGGTGAGCCATGCCGGGTTCGGGGTGACGGTACTGTACTACGGCGGCGCCGTGCTGTTCGTCGCGGGCTGGCTGGCCGGCGGTGCTGCGGTATGGCTGCTGTGGCGCCCGGCCTCCACCGCGTTCTTCAAGCCGCCGGGCTCCATGCAGTCCCTGCACTAGGCGTACATGGCCGAACTCGGCCGGCTTCGATCATCCAGGTGACGGTTGCCACGTCGGGTGTGAGCCGTGCTGATCTGAGCGCCCGCGTGGGTGTGGCCCGGCGTGCGCCGACCGGGGCCGCCAAGGCCGGAGGGCGGCGGCGCCGCTTGAGCAAAATAACGGCCAGATCGGCGGCTCGATGGCTTGGCCAGCCGCTGCGTGCGGTCTCCGTTTCGTTGACCTCACTCCCCTGAGCAGCCCGAGAGCGAGGTCAGGAACATTGCGGCTCCACTCCGTGAGTAAACAGTCAGTGGGGTGGCTCAATCCGGGAACCGCACACCAGGAACCCACCCCGAACTGGTCGTTCTGC
>DATDGI010000379.1:0-5471 GCA_036522155.1 Streptosporangiaceae bacterium | reverse complement strand
GTGCTGTTCCCGGCGATCAGCGCGGGCCAGATCCTGGCCATCATGACCGCCTGCGGGGCGGTGGCGGCGCTGGCCGCGGGTTACGCATTCGCCCGCCGGCTGCGCACCGCGGGACCGGCCACCCCGGCCGGGCCGGCTTCTGACCGGGCCGCGCGGGAGGGCTGGCGGATGCCGCCGCTGGCGCTGCTGCAGCGGCCGGTCATGTCCACCGGCCGCAAGATCGGCATGGCTGCGCTCCGGCTCTACCTGGCGGCCGCGATGGTCCTGGTCATCGTGAAGATCGTCCGCCTGGCGCTGGGCCACTAGGCCGGGGAGCCGTCAGCTGACGGCTCCCCGCTCCCGCAGGCGGGTGATCTCCCCGGTCGTGAATCCGAGGCCGGCCAGCACCTCGGTGGTGCTGGCGCCGGGCGGGACGGGCGGTACCGGCGGGCCGGCCGGGGTCCGGCTGAACCGTGGCGCGGGCGCGGGCTGGAGCAGCCCGCCGACGTCGACGAAGGTGCCACGGGCGGCGTTGTGCGGGTGTGCCGGCGCGTCCGCCGGGCTGACCACCGGGGCCACGCACGCGTCCGAGCCGCCGAACACCGCGACCCACTCCGCCTGGGTGCGCCCGGCGAAGGCTTCCGCCAGCCGGGCCCGCAGTTGCGGCCAGCCGGACCGGTCATACTGGTCGGGCAGGCCGGCCGGATCCAGGCCCAGCCGGGCCAGCAGTTCGGCGTAGAACTTCGGCTCCAGCGCCCCGACCGCCATGTGCCTGCCGTCGGCGGTCCGGTAGGTGTCGTAGAACGGCGCGCCGCCGTCGAGCAGATTCGTGCCCCGCTCGTCCTGCCAGGCCCCGGCCGCCCGCAGCCCGTACAGGAACGAGGCCAGCAGCGCCGAGCCGTCCACCATGGCCGCGTCCACCACCTGGCCGAGCCCGGAGCGCTCCCGCTCCAGCAGCGCGGCCAGCACCCCGACCGCGAGCAGCATCCCGCCGCCGCCGAAGTCGCCGACCAGATTGAGCGGCGGGACCGGCCGTTCGCCGGCCCGGCCGATGGGGTCCAGGCTGCCCGCGACGGCGATGTAGTCGATGTCGTGGCCGGCCGTGCCAGCCAGCGGCCCGTGCTGGCCCCAGCCGGTCATCCGGGCGTAGATCAGCCGGGGGTTGCGCGCGGCACAGACCTCCGGGCCGAAGCCGAGCCGCTCGGCCACGCCCGGGCGGAACGCCTCGACCAGGACGTCCGCCGTGTCCGTCAGGCGCAGCAGGACGTCCATCCCGGCCGGGTCCTTGAGGTTCAGCGCGATCGAGCGGCGGCTGCGCGACAGCGGCCCGGGCGGGGCCAGGTCGAGCCCATCCCCGCCGCCGGCCCGGTCCACCCGCAGCACCTCGGCGCCCAGGTCGGCCAGGATCATGCAGCCGAACGGAGCGGGCGCCAGGCTCGCGATCTCGATCACCCGCACCCCGTGCAGCGGCCCCATCCGGCGCCCTCCTCTCCCCGCCCCGCGCTGGCGCGTCCGCATTGCTTGCTGGCCGATCCAGCGCCCATCCGGCGCCACGTCCCGCGCCTAGCCAGATGGTAGGCGCGCCCGGCGGCCCGGCGCCGGGCTGGGGGAGTGGCGCGCAAGCTCGTCAGGCACAGGAATGGGATGGCCGGGGCCCCGCGGTCAGCCGCTGGCGAGCAGGCGGCCTGCCCCCGCGATGGTCTGGGCGTTGCTCAGGTACTGGATCGCGTGCAGGCCAGCGTCACGGGCACCGGTCACGCATCGCTCCGCGTCATCGATGAAAACCGTCTCGCCGGGCTGGACGCCCAGGCGGGCGCAGGCGAGGGCGTAGATCCGCGGATCGGGCTTGCTCATCCCGGCCTCGTGCGAGTACACGACCTCATCGACCAGGTCATCGAACCCGTAGGCGGCCTGCTCCCGCTCCCGGGCGCCCACGAAGCTGTTGCTCACGATCCCGGTCCGGTACTCCGGGCGCAGCCCCCGCGCGTACTCGATCAGCTCGGTGTTGGCGGTGCCCAGGTACTCCCGCCAGAGGCCGTCCATGAAGTCCGCGAGCTGCTGCCCGTCCAGGCCGAGCCGGTCCCTGATGGCCTGGTGCACCTCGTCCAGGGTGATCAGGCCGATGCTGCCGTCGCGCCAGACATCGTCCATGCGCCTGCCGATTTCCCCGGCCGGCAAACCGAGCTGGCCCTCCCAGTGCCGGTCGATGCCAAGGTCCGGGGTGATCTCCAGGACGCCACCGATGTCGAAGATCACCGCGCGGATCGTCATGCTGCTCGTGCCCTCTCCGGTTGGTCATGCTGGCGCCCACCCTGGCATACCGGGCGCATGAGGGCGCCCGCTATGACCAACGGCGGGCCGCCGGGGCTGCCTGGGCTGGCCGGGTCACGTATTGTGCCTGCATGCGCGGTTATACGCAGGACAAGGACGCCTACCTCAAGCGGCTGCGCCGGATTGAGGGCCAGGTCCGGGGCCTGCAGCGGATGGTGGAAGAGGACGTCTACTGCATCGACGTGCTGACCCAGGTGTCGGCGGTGACCCGGGCGCTGCAGGCGGTGGCGCTCGGGCTGCTGGAGGATCACCTGGGCGCCTGCGTCTCCGATGCGGTGCGCAAGGGTGGCGAGCAGGGCCAGGCCTCGGTGCACGAGGCGGCCGAAGCCATCGCCCGGCTGGTCAAGTCCTGACCGGCGGGGCGGTGTCCAGCCCGCGGCCCGGGCTCAGCCGGCCCGCGGGCGCGGGCGGGCTCATTCCTCGCGGCCGGGCTGGCCGGCGAACCGGGCGAAGGCGGCCAGGTTGGCCAGGCTCTCCCCGCGCTTGACCCGCCAGGCCCACTCTTTGCGGATGGAGGACGCGAAACCGATCGCCAGCGCCGGGTTGAAGTTCTCGTCCGAGTAGCTGAGCACGCAGCCGAGCAGCCGGTCGACCTCGTCGGCGGTCACCGACGCCAGCGGCAGCCGCCCCACCAGGTAGACGTCCCCCTGCGGGTCGACGGCGAAGTGCACCCCATACATCCGGCCGTTGCGCTCAAGCAGGAACCGGTAGAAGCGGGCATGAGCCTCGTCCGGCTGGCGGCAGAAGAACGCCTCCACGTGCAGGCTCTGCGGGCCCGCGATCAGCCAGGTCATGGTGGCCTGCTTGCGCTGCCCGGGCAGCCGGACCAGGTAGCTGCCGGGCTGCGTCCGCTCCGGGACCAGGTCGAGCCCGGCCAGCGCCTGCTCGATCGCGCCCGCCGCCCGCGCCTGAGCTGGGGTCATCGCGGGGCTGCCGGGCCCGCCGGTACGGCCGGAGCCGCCTGGGCCGGGAGCCGTGTCCGTCATGGCTTCCCATCCTGTCAGCCCGGCCGGGACAGCGTGGCCCGCCCGGCCGGGTGCGCCGGTCCGGTGCCGTACACCGCCTGAACAGCCAGCCCGGGACTGGCCGCCTGATCAGTCAGCCGGGGACTAGCCGCCCGATCAGCCGGCCCGGGAATAGCTGGGCTGGGCCAGCGGGGCGTTCATCGCCCCGGCGTACACCGTGAGCAGCCGGTCGACGGTGGCCCCCCAGCCGAACCGGGAGGCGTGGGTCACCGCCCCGGCGGACAGCCGGGCCCGCAGGCCAGGGGACGCGAAAACCCCCGCCAGCACCCGCGCGTAGGCGGCGGGGTCGTGCCCGTCCACCAGGATCCCCGACACCCCGTCCTGCACCGCGGTGTGCAGCCCACCCACTGCGGCGGCGATCACCGGCGTGCCGCAGGCCTGGGCCTCCACCGCGACCAGGCCGAACGACTCGGAGTAGGACGGCACCATGACCACGGTGGCGGCCCGGTACCAGTCGGCCAGTTCGGCCTGGGGGCACGGCGGCTCGAGCCGGACCAGGTGCGCGATGCCGAGCCGCTGCGCCAGTTCGGTGAGCTGATCGGGGTCGGCGCGGCCGGTTCCGCTGGGCCCACCCACAAAGGCGACCGTCAGCGAGCCGGCGATGGCCGGGTCGTCCCGGACCAGGGCAGCGGCGGCGCGCAGCACCACGTCCGGGGCCTTGAGCGGCTGGACCCGGCCCGCGAACACGATCACCGGGCCATCGGTGGGCAGGCCCAGCCGCCGGCGGGCCAGTTCGGGCGGCCCGGGCCGGAAAACCGACAGGTCAACACCGGGGTTGATGGTCCAGATCCGGGCCGGGTCGGCCCCGTACAGGATGGCGAGCTGACGGGCCTCTTCGTCGGTGTTCGCGATCAGCCGGTCGGCCGCGGCCACCACGTCGGCCTCGCCGCGCAGCCGCATGGCCGGCTCGGCGGCGTCACCGGCCGCCAGCGCGGCGTTCTTCACCTTGCCGAGCGTGTGCATGGACTGCACCAGCGGGACTCCCCACCGCTCCTTGGCCACCGCCCCGACATGGCCGGACAGCCAGTAGTGGCCGTGCACCAGGTCGTACCGGCCGGGGGCGTAGGCGGCCTCGGTGCGCAGCACCTCGAAGGTGAAGTGGCACAGCTGGGTGGGCAGGTCGGCCTTGTCGAGATCCTCGAACGGCCCGGCCGGCACGTGCCGGACCACCACCCCTGGCACTATCTCGGCTTCCGGGGGCGCGTCGCGCGTCACTGCCCGGGTGAAGATATCGACCTCGACGCCGCGGGCGGCCATCCGCTTCGCGACCTCGACCACGTAGACGTTCAGCCCGCCGGCGTCACCGGTGCCTGGCTGCTCGAGCGGCGACGTATGGACGCTGATGGTCGCGATCCGCCGGGGGTAGCGTCGCGGCACGGGCAACACCTCCGTCTGAGCAACCACGCTGGCCGGCCCGGTGTTCCCGGCCGGTGACACCGTGGCCAGCCCGGCGGGCGGGCCGTGGCCTACCCGATAGGCTCGGTTTCATGACGGCTCTGGTGCTGCTGCGGCACGGTGAGAGTGCCTGGAACGCGGAGGGCCTGTTCACCGGCTGGGTGGATGTCGGGCTCTCGGGCAACGGCGCCAGTGAGGCCACGGCGGGCGGCGTCCTGCTGCGCGACTCCGGCCTGGCCCCCGGCATCGTGCACACCTCGGTCCTGACCCGGGCCATCCAGACCGCGCACCTCGCGCTGGCAGCGGCGGGCCTGCTGTGGCTGCCGGTGACCCGGTCCTGGCGGCTGAACGAGCGTCATTACGGCGCTCTCCAGGGCAAGAGCAAGGCGCAGACCCGGCAGGAGTTCGGGGATGAGCAGTTCATGCTCTGGCGCCGGTCTTACGACGTGCCGCCGCCACCGATCGACGA
The DNA here is from genome assembly GCA_036522155.1 of Streptosporangiaceae bacterium. Lineage (GTDB taxonomy): Bacteria > Actinomycetota > Actinomycetes > Streptosporangiales > Streptosporangiaceae > UBA9676. Next base: position 272 of record DATDGI010000379.1, on the reverse strand, counting down.
CGACCATCCGCTGTCGCAGGCTCACGACCCCCGGTACGCGCAGCTGCCACCCGAATTGCTGCCCCGCACCGAATGCCTCAAGGATGTGCTGCACCGCCTGCTGCCGTACTGGTACGACCGCCTGGTCCCGGATCTCGCGGCCGGCCGCACCCCGCTGGTGGTGGCGCACGGCAACTCGCTGCGTGCCCTGGTGAAGCACCTGGACGGGATCGGGGACGCCGAGATCGCCGGGCTCAACATCCCGACCGGTATCCCGCTCGTCTATGAACTCG
>DATDGI010000378.1:0-1827 GCA_036522155.1 Streptosporangiaceae bacterium | reverse complement strand
GGCCGCCAGACGGTCGCGAACTCGTCGCCGGCCATGGGACCTTCACTGGCGGCGGTCTGCAGGACCAGGTCAAGGCCCTCCCGGCGCATCCGCAGGTCCACGTAGAGCAGGACGGTGACGCCGGCCGACACTGGCTGGGTGATGGCCCCCGCGATGATGCTGCCGATGGCACCGATGATCAGCGTCACCAGGGTGGGATGGCCGGACGCCGTGGCCAGCAGGCCCGCGCCGCCGAACGTGGCGCCGCCACCGCCGCTGGAGAAGAGGCCGCCGATGATGCCAAACGGCAGCCGCAGCACCGACGCGGCGATGCCGACGATGATCGCGGTCAGCAGCAGGATGCCGAACACCCGCCAGAAGCTGTTGCGTACCAGCCGCCAGGACCGCCGCAGCGCCGACGCCGGTCCTTGCCGTTCCAGCACCACGGCCGGAGCCGACATGCTCAGCCTGATATAGAGCAGGACGTCGAAGACGATCACCGCGATGACGCCGGGCACCGCCACCAGGGCGATCAGCCCGCCCGGCGCATGGGCGAGCGCCAGCACCACGATCACCAGCGTGATCGCCACCCACGGGGCGATCACCGCCAGGAAGGTGAGCACCGTCGCGCCCAGCAGGGCGGGCAGCCGGGGGCGCGCGATATCCCAGGCCTCCCCGGCGGTGATCCGGTGCCCGAGCACGCTCCGGCCGATGACGGCGGTCAGCATGCCGGTGAGCAGGATCTGCACGATGATGGCCAGCACGAAGGCCACCAGCGCGATCACCCCCAGCGCGCTCAGCGTCTGCAGGGCCTGGGCGGTGGTCAGTGTCTGGCCAGTGGAGCTCAGCCCGGGCTGCTTCAGCAGGTAGTACTCCAGCCCGGTGGTGATGACCGCGGAGATCGTCAGCACGATGGCGGCGATGCCGAGCGTGGCCTTCGGGTTGCGGCGGATGGACGTGAACGCGCCGTCCAGGATCTCGCCAACGGCGATCGGCCGCAGCGGGATGACGCCCGGTTTCGGGGCGGCCGGCGGCGGCCACCCCCGCGGGCTGTAACCCGGCTGCGCCTGCCCGTACCCGGGCTGGCCATAGCCGGGCTGCCCGTATCCCGCCTGGCCGTATCCGGGCTGCCCATATCCGGGCTGGCCGTATCCGGGCGCCGGTGGCTGCCAGCCGCCGGGGGCCTGGCCCGGGCCGGCCGCCGGTGGCTGGCCGTAACCACCGCCCGGCGGCCCGTACTGGCCACCGGCCTCCCCCGGCGGGAACCAGGGCTGCTGCGGCTGCTCCGGTTCCTGGCCGCCGTCCCCGCCCGCGCCCCCCGCGGGATTGTCTGTCATGGGTCTCCTCACCACCTGGTGGGCGCAACCAATTCCGGATGCTCGCCTCGCTGGCGCCCATACTCGCACGAAGGCGCGGACCGCTGAAGGCAGCCCTGCGAACCGTGCCCGGCGCCGCCCAGGGCTCGACCCACCGGCCGCCGCTGACGCACACTCAGGGCATGAGCACCATGGCGCTGCGCTGGCTCGACCCGCCGGACGGGCCCGCGGTCGTGCTGCTCGACCAGACCCGGCTGCCAGCCGAGGAAACGTACCTGACCTGCCCCGACGTCGCCTCGCTGGACGACGCGATCCGGCGGCTGGTGGTACGCGGGGCACCGCTGCTCGGCCTGGCCGGGGCGTTCGGCGTCGCCCTGGCCGCCTACCGCGGCGAGGATGTGGCCGCGGCGGCCGCCACCCTCACCCGGTCCCGGCCGACCGCGGTGAACCTGAGCTGGGGTGCCGCCCGCGCGCTGGCCGCCTACCAGCGGACCCGGCGGGAGGCAACGTCAACCCCGGCCGATGCCGAACG
>DATDGI010000377.1:0-3000 GCA_036522155.1 Streptosporangiaceae bacterium | reverse complement strand
CGCTGGATCTGGTTGGTGCCCTCGTAGATCTGGGTGATCTTGGCGTCGCGCATCATCCGCTCGACCGGGTAGTCCTTCACGTACCCGTACCCTCCCAGCAGCTGGACCGCGTCCGTGGTCACGGCCATGGCCACATCGGAGGCGAAGCACTTACAGGCCGAGGAGAAGAACGTCAGGTCCGGGACCCGCTCCCCGGCCATGGCCCGCTCCGACCTGGCCGCCGCCGCGTAGGTGAGCTGGCGGGCCGCCTCCACCTTCATGGCCGCGTCGGCCAGCATGAACTGCACCCCCTGGAAGTCCGCCACGGCCCGGCCGAACTGGCGCCGCTCCTTCACATACCCGGTGGCATAGTCGAGCGCGCCCTGCGCGATGCCGAGCGCCTGCGCGGCGATGGTGATCCGGGTGTGGTCGAGCGTGGAAAGGGCGGTACGGAAACCCGTCCCCTCGGCGCCGATCAGCCGGCCGGCCGGGATCGCGCAGTTGTCGAAGTACAGCTCCCGGGTGGGCGAGCCCTTGATCCCCAGCTTGCGCTCGGGCGCGCCCAGCGTGAACCCGGGATCATCCGCTTCCACCACGAATGCCGAAATCCCGTCCGCCCCGGCGCCGGGGTCGGTCACCGCCATCACCGTGTAGAACTTCGAGATCCCGGCGTTGGTGATCCAGCGCTTCACGCCGTTCAGCACGTAGTCGCCGCCGTCGCGGACGGCCCGCAGCTTCATGCTGACCGCGTCGGAGCCGGCCTCGGGTTCGGACAGGGCGTAGGAGAACATCGCCTCACCGCGCGCCACCGGCGGCAGGTAGCGCTGTTTCAGCTCCTCCGACCCGGCCAGCAGCAGCGGTACGGTACCGAGCTTGTTGACCGCCGGGATCAGCGAGGAGGTAGCGCACGCCCGGGCGACCTCCTCGATGACGATGGCGGTGGCGATGGCATCCGCTCCGGCGCCGCCGTAGGCCTCCGGGATGTGCACCGCGGCCAGGTCCGCCTTAGCCAGCGCCTCGTACACGTCCCAGGGGAACTCGGCGGTGTCGTCGATCTCGGCCGCCCGGGGCGCGATCTTGTCGTCGGCCAGCGCCCGCACCGACTCGCGCAGCGCCTGGTGCTCCTCGGAGAGCTCGAACGCGGGAAAGTCCATAACCCGATGGTAGGAGCCTGGCCGCCGGCTGTCCTCAGCCGGATGCGCCGGATGCGCCGGCCCCGCCGTCCGGCCGCGCCCGCAGCGCCTCGCCCTTGGCCAGCGCCTGTTCCCGCAGGTCCTGCTGGAACCGGGTCATCTTTGCCCGCAGCCCGGCGTCCCCGGCGGCCAGGATCCGCACCGCCAGCAGGCCCGCATTGCGCGCCCCGCCCACCGCCACCGTCGCCACCGGCACCCCGGCCGGCATCGACACCATCGACAGCAGCGAATCCAGCCCGTCCAGGTGGGCCAGCGGCACCGGCACCCCGATCACCGGCAGCGGGGTCACCGCGGCCAGCATGCCCGGCAGGTGAGCGGCACCGCCCGCGCCCGCGATGATCACCCGCAGCCCCCGGCCCGCCGCGCCCGACCCGTAAGCGATCATCTCGTTCGGCATCCGGTGCGCCGACACCACGTCGGCCTCGTACGGCACCCCGAACTCGGCCAGCACCCCGGCCGCCGCCTGCATCACCGGCCAGTCGGAGTCACTGCCCATCACCACCCCGACCACCGCGTCGCTCATGACCTCAATCCTCCCCCGTGGCCAGATACCGCGCCGCCCGCCCCGCCCGCGACCGCAGCTCGTCCACCTGCTCCCCCAGCACCGTGACGTGGCCAATCTTCCGGCCCGGCCGCACCGCCTTGCCGTACAGGTGGACCTTCACCCCCGGGTCGGCCGCCATCACATGGGTGTACCGCGCGTACACGTGCGGATCCGGGCCGCCAAGCACATTCGCCATAACGACCTGCGGCGCGACCGCCGCTATCGCGCCCAGGGGCAGATCCAGCACGGCCCGCAGGTGCTGCTCGAATTGCGAGGTGGCGGCCCCTTCGATGGTCCAGTGCCCGCTGTTGTGCGGCCGCATGGCCAGCTCGTTGACCAGCAGGCGCCCTGGCGGCGTCTCGAACAGCTCGACCGCCAGCAGCCCGGTCACGTCCAGTTCGGCCGCCAGTTCCAGCGCCAGCCGCTGCGCCTCGCGGGCCCGGCCGGGCGCCAGGCATGGCGCGGGGGCCAGCACCTCGTGGCAGACGCCGTCGCGCTGGATCGTCTGCACCACCGGGTAGACGGCGCCCTGGTTGTGCGGCGAGCGGGCGGCCAGCACGGCCAGCTCCCGGCCGAAATCGACGTGCTCCTCGGCGAACACCGCGACCCCGTGCCCGAGCACCTCGGCGGCCTCTTCCGGCCGCTGGCAGACCCACACCCCACGGCCGTCGTAGCCGCCGCTGACCGCCTTGAGCACCACCGGCCAGCCCGAGTCAGCGGCGAACGCGGTCACGTCGGCCAGGCCGGTGACCCGGGCGTAGCGCGGGCAGGGTACGCCCAGGGTGGCCAGCCGGTCCCGCATGGCCAGCTTGTCCTGGGTGTAGGCGAGCGCGCCGGCCCCCGGCCGGACCGTCACCACCTGCTCCAGTGCGGCCAGGTGGCCGCCCGGGACGTGTTCGTGGTCGAAGGTGACCACGTCGCAGCCGGCCGCGAACGCGAGCAGGTCGGCCTGGCTGGTGTAGTCCCCCACCAACACCCCGGCACACACCTGGGCGGCGCTGTCGGCCGGTGAACCGGCGAGGACCCGGAAGCCGACCCCGAGGCTGATCGCCGCCTGGCAGGTCATCCGGGCCAGCTGGCCCGCCCCCACCATGCCGACCACGGGGCCCGCTGGCCCGTTAGCAGCCTGATCCGTCACGGGCCGTAGCCTACGAGCCTCCCGCCGCCGGCGCATCACGGAGGCCAGACCGGGCCAAATGCCTAGGCGTGGCATCTTCCAGCGTCAATGGGCACAGCTTTAACATTGCGGCAATAGCACGGCCGGTGTCGGGCGACCCCGACGGC
>DATDGI010000376.1:0-55998 GCA_036522155.1 Streptosporangiaceae bacterium | reverse complement strand
AAGGCCAGGGCCAGCGGCAGCAGCCACGGCATCACGTTGTGGCGCAGTTCCAGGCGCAGCAGCCGCGCCGCCGCCGCCAGGCTGGGGCGGCGCGTGGCGGGCGCCGGCCGGGAGACGGCCGGTGCGCTCACGGCGGTCATGACCGTGCCGCCGCGAGGACCGCGCTGTACCCGCGCTCCAGCGGGGCATCGCCGACGCCCTGCCCTTCACCGCGAGCGGTCAGGTCAGCGGGCGTGCCCTGGAAGACGAGCCTGCCCTGGTCCATCAGCGCGACCTGGGCGCAGGCGGCGCCGACATCTTCGACCAGGTGCGTGCTGACCACGACGGTGGCACGCTGGCCAAGATCGCGCAGGAGGCCCCGGAACGCCACTCGCTGCTCGGGGTCGAGCCCGGCGGTCGGCTCGTCCAGCAGCAGCAGTTCCGGCTCGTTGACGATGGCCTGCGCGATCCCCACCCGGCGCAGCATCCCCCCGGACAAGGTGCGCAGCCTCGCTCTTGCCTGGCGGCCGAGTTCGACCCGGTCGACCGCGGCTCCCACCGCGGCCGGGATCCGCGCCACCGGCATCTGCTTGAGCAGCGCGAAATACTCCACGAACTCGGCCACCGTGAACCCGGGGTAGTAGCCGAGGTTCTGCGGCAGGTAGCCGAGCCGGCACCGGATCTCCCGCCGCGGGCCGTACTGGCCGGGATCGAGGCCGAGCAGCCGCAGCCGGCCCGAGGTCGGCGGGACCGCGGTGGCCATCACCCGCAGCAGCGAGGTCTTGCCCGCGCCGTTCGGGCCCAGCAGCCCGAACACCCCCGGGCCAGCCCGCAGGTCGACCCCCGCCACCGCCATCGTGCGGCCGAAGCGCCGGGTCAGACCGGTGATCTCGACATTCATGACGCGCCTCCGGAAAGGGGCTGGATACCAGGCGATGCGCGAAAGCACTCACCGCGGCTAAGGCTGCCTGGTGGGCCGGGGCCGGTCATCGCACCAGGGAGCCGGATCCACGGTCATACCGTGCCGGTAGTCCGGCCTGGCGAGGGGACGAAGTGATACCTGGGTATGACCACGCTGGCGTGATGAGCCGGGCGGCCCCGGCGACCTACGCTTGGATCGTGAAACGGGAGCCCGGCATCGCCCTCGCCGCCACCGGCGCCGGCGGGACGGCCCGCGCTGTGGCCAGGCGGGCGTGGCTGGGGCTCATCCGGGTGCTGATCGGCGCCGACCCGCCGCCGGCGTGGCGATGGCGGTCGCCGCACGAGCGCCGGGCGGCCTACACCGCGCTGGGCGTGGCCACGCTGGCGCTGTGCGTTATCAACGCGGGCTCCGTGCACGGGGTGGCCGGTCTCCACGGGCTGATCCCCCGCGGCACCATCCAGCTGCCGCCCGTCCTGTGGCAGCGGGTACTGGCCGCGGCGGTGGTGGCGCCGCTGCCGCTGGCCGCCCGCTATCCCATGCTGGCGTGGCGGATCGGGTGGCTCGCGCTGCTGCTCACACCGCTGCTGCCAGCCGACTGGTGGGGAGGCTGGCCGTGGGGCCCGCCGCAGGTGCTCGCGCTGCTGGCGGCGTTCTGCCTGGCCGGGGTCCGCCAGCAGCGGCCGGAGCTGTGGTGGATGTGGGCGCTGAGCCTCATCCCGTGGTCGTGGTGGCTGGTAGCGGACATACCGGACCTGAACGGGCCGTTCAGCGCCACCATCGTCTTCACCGCCGTCGCGATCGCGGTGGACAGCCTCGGTTCCCGGCTGCGCGCGCAGCAGGCCCTGGACGTCCAGACCGAGCGCACCGAGGCCGAGCGGGCCCGGCGGGCCGTCCTGGAGGAGCGCACCAGGATCGTCAGGGAACTGCACGACGTGGTCGCCCATCACATGTCGCTGATCGCGGTCCAGGCCGAGACCGCGCCGTACCGCCTCAGCGGCCTGCCCGAATCCGCCCGGGCCGAGTTCGCCTCGCTCAGCAAGGTCGCGCGCGAGGCCCTGGCCGACATGCGGCGGATGCTCGGCGTGATGCGCTACGACCAGCCCGCCGCTCTCGCCCCGCAGCCTCAGCTGACGGACCTGCCCGCACTCGTCGATTCCGCCCGCCGGGCCGGGGTATCGGTCGAGCTGTCCGCATCCGCCGCGCTGGATCAGGTGCCACCTGGCATCGGGGTGTGCGCGTACCGGATCGTGCAGGAATCGCTGTCCAACGCCAACCAGCACGCCCCCGGGGCCGCGGTCACCGTGTCCGTGGGCCATGATTCCGGCGCGGTGCTGCTCCGGGTGGCCAACGGGCCCGGCGGCCCCGCCACCCCGCCGGTGAACGAACACAGGCCTGGTCACGGGCTGACCGGGATGCGCGAACGGGTGACGCTGCTCGGCGGCTCGCTGTCCGCCGGCCCCTCGCCCGACGGCGGCTTCGTGGTCGCGGCGGTGCTCCCCCTGGGCGAGACGGGATGACAGCCAGCGGCGGGGCAGGCGGCGGCGTGACCACACGGTGCCTGGTCACCGACGACCAGGCCATGGTGCGAGAGGGCTTCGCCGCGGTCCTCGCCGCCCAGCCGGGCCTGCTGGTGGTGGGCCAGGCCGCCGACGGCGCCGACGCGGTCCGCCAGGCGCGCCACCTGCAGCCTGACGTCATCCTGATGGACGTGCGGATGCCGGTCATGGACGGGCTGGAAGCAACCCGCCAGATCCTCAGCGCGGCGGGCCCGGCCCGGCCGCGGGTGCTGATGCTCACGACGTTCGACCTTGACGACTACGTCTATGAGGCGCTGCGGGCCGGCGCCAGCGGCTTCCTGCTCAAGGACGCCACGGCCGCCGAACTCGTACAGGCGGTACGCGTGGTCGCCGCCGGGGAGGCCCTGCTCGCGCCGTCGGTGACCCGGCGGCTGATCGCCGACTTCGCCCGCCGCCCACGCACTGCGCTGCCGTTCCCGCCCGCCCTCGGTGTTCTCACCCAGCGGGAGACCGAGGTCCTGCGGCTGATCGCCCACGGCTTGTCCAACACCGAGATCAGCAGCGCCCTGGTCATCGCTGAGCAGACCACCAAGACCCACGTGGGCCGCATCCTGGCCAAGCTCGACCTCAGGGACCGCGCCCAGGCCGTGGTCCTCGCCTACGAAACCGGCCTGGTCACACCGAGGGAATCAGGCCCGGCGCAGGCCGCCCGGGGCTGACCAGCCACGCGCCCGCTGGGCGGGCGGAAGGCCCCCCACCAGCGGCGAGGGGCCTTCGCCTGAGTGCCGGCCGACGGTCAGCCGGAGCTGACCGCTACGGCCCTGTGCCTACAACCATCATGTCTTCCCGAAACGGTCGAACTCCCCGTTCCGGACGCCACCGAGAAATGCATGCCACTCGTCCGGTGTGAACCGGAGAACCGCGCCTTCGGAGTCCTTGCTGTGGCGAACACCGACCGCACCACCAGGCAGGTTTGCCACCTCGACGCAGTTGCTGTTGGAAAAGCTCAGGGAGCTCTTGAGCCACTGCGAATCGGGTCTTACCGAGCGGTCTCCGGGCGAACGTCTTTCCATGCCGATCCCTCCTGAATGTGGGTGTGATTCACGGCCTGGGGCCGTGTTCACGTGAGAGACGATCAGCTACCGGAAGCCCCCCACTGCCTAGAACTGGGGCATATCTGGCAGCTGGGATCTCTGGTGACGAGAGGAGGCTACTGGAGCCTCTGGTCACTGGTGAGCAACACGCTCAAGTACGAGACAGTTTCGCGCCGTCACGGCACGTCCGGGGTGTGTGCTAGCGGCGCGTGGTGCCCCGCGCGACCGCGCTGGTGCCGCGGGCCCAGCGCCAGGCGATTTCGAAGATCACTCCCGCGGCGAGCACGGCCAGGAAGACCGGCTGCTCGTACCCGCTGATCAGGCTGTGGCCGAGGGCCGCTTCGGTGAAGGCCAGCACGCTCAGCGCCAGCCAGCCGGTGACCGTCACCACGCAATGAGCGTGGCGGCAGCGCCAGAAGTTCACCCCGCACCAGGCCGCGCCGATCAGGGCGGCCAGCCCGTCCACCGCCAGCTCCGCCCGTACCGGCAGGTGCGGTGCCAGGGCGAGCAGCCCGGCCACGGCGGCGAACCAGGCCACCGCCGGGATTCCCGACCGGGGCAGCAGCCGGTCGGCCCGCCGCTTCAGCGGGGTGTCGGCGGGCAGGTCAGGTGGTGACCAGCCCCACAGCGCGCCCGGACCGCAGCCCCCGCCCGCCCCTGGCCCCGGCGCACATGCCGGGCCCGCTGAGGTCATCTGAACCTCGGCCCGCCCGCTCACCGGCGGCCGTTCCTGCACGCCCGGACCGCCGGCGTAGGTCTCGTTCATCCGTCATCACCCCTCGGACACTGACGCTATGGTCTGCCCCCGGGGGGAGAGTCAAGCCCCGGCCACCAGGGAGCGCGGGTCCTCGGCGTGGAAGTCGGCCCTCCCGGCGAGCTGGTCGGCGCGCTCAGCCTCGAACTCCCCGATCCGTTGCAGCCGCTGCTGCAGCTCGGCGATGTGCTGCTCGGTCCGGGCCCGCACCGCGCGCAGCAGCGCGGCCAGCTTCGGGCCGGCCGGCTCGCCGGTGTCCTGCAGGTAGGCGCCGGCCAGGTCGCGGATCTCGTGCAGGGTCAGGCCCAGGCTCCGAAGCCCGCCCACCACGCCGATGCACCACAATGCTTCCTCGTCGAACAGCCGGTAGTTCCCGGCACTGCGCCCCACGGTGTAGATCAGCCCCATGTCCTCGTAGACCCGCAGCGTCTTGACTGGCACCCCGGTCCGGCGCGACAGGGTCCCGATGGTCATCGGCATGGCCCTGGCACCTCCTGTTCCCAGCGAGCGCTAGCCGCTAGCCCGGGGCACCGGCTTGTTCCAGCGCCCGCCGCAGCGCTGCCGCGCTGGGCGCACCTTCCAGGCGGCCGTCCTCATTCCGGTACATCCGGCACGCCACCGCCGGGCCTGCGCCGGGTACGGCGAACGGATCGTGCCCGTCGATCAGCAGGGTCGGTGAGCCGCTCATCCCCCACCGGGCCGCCTCGTCCGCATCGGTGATCACCTGCCGGGTCACCGTCACCGCCGGCTGGCCGGTCAGCGCCTCGGCCACCCGCTGCTCCAGCACCGGGGCGTGCGGGCAGCCCGGCACCGCCAGCACCGTCAGCTCCATCAGCGGCTCCTTTCCCGGCATGGGGGCCGGGACCGGCATCCGGTACCGACGATATGCGCTCCGTGCGGGGTGACCCGTCCAGGCGCGCGCCCCAGGGACGGTGGTGGGGTGGCCCCGGTCAGCCGCCGGCGGCCGACGCTATCCGCCGCAGTTCGGCGTCACTGCGCTCGATCGCCGCCTGCTCGGAGGCGACGTCGAGGTTTCGGGTCAGCAGCAGGTAGACCACCGCGGTCACCACGGCACCCACGATCCAGGAGATGTCCACGCTGTTCAGCTCGTTGGCCAGCGGCCCGGTGTAGTAGCTCTTCAAGGTGACCAGGTTGAGGAGCACCATGAACGGGATCTCGGCGGCGAAGCCGGCCGCATAGGCGATGAGGCCGCGGTACGACCACATCCCGTAAATCCCGTTGGGCCGGAAGATGTCCATGATGGCGTAATGGCCGTGGCGCACGAAGAAGAAGTCGATCAGGTTGGTCACCGTCCATGGCACCAGCAGGTAGAGCATGAGCGTCAGCACCGTGTCCACCACGCCGACCGCACTGGTCGTGATCAGCTTGCCGACCACGAACCAGATCACCGTCAGCACCACGATCGTGATCACCCGGGCTCTACGGGTGGGGCTGACCTTGCGGAAGGAGTCCACCCCGGCCAGCGTCGTCAGCATGGCGCCGTAGGCGTTCATGCCCATGGTCGCGGCCAGCGCGAAGGCCGACAGGAAGCCGGTGATCCCGCCCAGGTGGCTGATCACGTGGTTGCCCGCGGTCTGCAGGCCGACCAGGCCGTCGGTCGCACCCAGCCGGATGGCCAGCCAGGCGCCCAGGGCGATCAGCCAGATCGCCGGCGTCGAGGCACCGGCGAACACGTAGCCGATGATCTTGCCGCGCGGCGTGTCGCGCGGCAGGTAACGCGAGTAGTCCGAGACGTAGCCCGCGTAGGTGATGTTGTAGGCCGCGGCGGCGGAGAACTGGGTCATGAACCCGGTCCAGTTGAACCCGTACACGTGGTGGCTGACCACGCCGCCCGCCTTGCCGGCGAACACGCCGATGGTGATGATGGCCACCAGCGGGAGCAGGATGAACAGGGTCCAGCGGAACACCCGGTGCACCCAGTCGTAGCCGTAGATCGCGAGCAGCGCCGCCCCGACGGTGACCACGATCGCGACCAAGGTCGGGTTCCATCCGAAGGCCCCGTGCAGGCCCTGCGCCAGCAGCACCTGGTCGGCCACGTTGAAGGCCATGTACGTGAACAGCATCGCGAACAGCGCGACGATGACGCCGCGGAAGCCGAACTGGGCCCGCGACTGGATCATCTGCGGCAGCCCGAGCGTGGGTCCCTGGGTCGCGTGCAGAGCCATGAACATGGTGCCCACCAGGATGCCCGCGGTGCCGGCCACGATCGTCCAGCCGAGGGACAGGCCCAGTGACGGCCCGATGAAGCCGATCGGGATGGTGAAGTACTGGAAGTTGCCCAGGAACCACAGCGGCGCCTGGTGCCAGACCTTGCCATGCCGTTCGCTGTCCGGGACCCAGTCGATCGAGCGGGTTTCGATGCCACGGATGCCGGCGCCCTGCGTGCGTACCGGCGCCTCGTCCTTAGTAGCCACGGCAAGCTCTTCTCTTGTCCGAAGAATCCGGCCTGCGGGTGATAACGCAACGGTGGGGGACGCCACGCCGCGAGTCAATAGTGTGCTGCACAGAATCAGCGGTATCTGTTGTCCCAGATCACAAAGTCATCGGGCTGGCAGTGTTGCGGCCGCGCGCAGGGCCAGCCAGGTCTCGGCCAGTGCCTCGGTCGAGGCCAGGGAACGCCCGGTGATCTGCTCGAACCGCCGCACCCGGTAGAGCAGCGTGTTCGGGTGAATGTGCAGCGCCTGGGCGGCCTTGTCGGTCTGGCGGTCATGCTCCAGCCAGGTCCGGATCGTCGGCAGCAGGTCACCGCCGTGCGCGTCGTCGTAGTCGATGACGGCCCGGAGCACGTCGTCCACCAGGGCCTGAAGGTCGGCCGGCTCGCTGGTCAGCCACCTTCCGGTCCGGTCGTCGCCGTAGCTGACCATGGCCCGGCCCGATTCCACGGCGCGGGTGATGGCCCACTGGGCCTCCCGCCGGGCCACCCTCAGCGATGCGCCGGCCCGGAACGGCAGGCTGGTCCCGACGGCCGTGCCGGTGGCCGCCAGCGCGGCCCTCGCGGCCTGGTCATCGGGGATCAGCACCAGCAGTTCCTCCTCCTGCCGGAGGACAAGCTGCGGGAACCCGCCGTCGGCGAGCGTGTCCGCGACGGTGTCGCCGTCCGCGCCTGGGGCCACCGGCCGCGCGATCGCCAGCATCAGCCTGGCGTCCGCCGGGAAGCCGTGCACGGCGAGCCGCCGGGTCGCGACGGCCGCGTCCAGCCCGCCCCGGAGCATCTCGGCCAGGGTTTCCGCGCCTTCCCGGCGGAGCATTTCCCGCTCGTGGGCCTGCATCGACAACTGGAGGGCGGCCACGGTGGCGATGTGCTGGACCACCGACACCCCGGCCGGAGCGGCGTCGGCGGCCTCCAGGGCCAGGATGTACCCGGCCGTGCCCCGCGGCCCGGAGACGGGCAGGACGTACCCGCCCGGTACCGTCGGCGGGCTGGTCGGCGTGCTCGGTATGAGCTTGGCCTGATCGGGCGGCGGGACCGGGACCCCGGCCAGCAGCGGGCCCCGCTGCGTGGTGCAGGCGTACAGCCGGTACCCGGACAGGCGCTCGAGCCGGGCGAAGATCTCCCGGCCGCTCAGGTTCCCGGCGGCCAGCCACCGGACCGCGCCGAACACCTGGAGCTGCGCGTTGAGCCGCTGGCCGGTGTCGACCTGCACGGCGGCCGCGACTTCCTGCGAGATCGCCATGAAGGGCACCGCCAGCGGGACCTCCACCACCGCGAAACCGCGCTGGTCGGCGGCGGCCAGGAGGGCCTCGGTCAGCGGGGGCACGAACAGCTGCTCGGACAGGGCCAGGCAGGCCACCCCGGCGTCATCGAGGCGCTCCAGATAGGCACGCTGGCGCTCGGCGCTGCCGGGAATGGCGATCCCCGTCGTCATGATCATCTCGGAGCCGAACAGCCAGGGGGTCGGGTCCTCAAGCTCGCTCACGTGCGCCCAGGCCACCCGGCGCGAGGTGCCGGACTCCCCCGCGATCAGGCGCAACTGCAGCGCGGGCGAGCGCAAGAGGTCTTCCACCCGGATCACGCCGTCCTGCGGCATGACCTCACCGTAGGTTGTGCGCGATACCAAGATCAAGGGCACGATCTGTGGCCAGCACTATTGCGGTCGGCAGGCGTCGTCTGGTACTCCGGGCCGAGGGGCGGCCGTGCGGGAGCACGACGCAGTTCGTTAGGCATAACGATGGCTTCGCCATCGCCGGCCGCGGGAGGCCAGGTTGACGGGTACCGAAGGGGAGCCTGGCGGGGCCGCGCGCGGCCCCATCGACGCGAGCCGGACGCCGCGCTTCGCCGGGCCGCCGACCTTTGCGCTGCTGCCCCGGCGGGACGAGGTCACCCGGTGCGATGTGGCCGTCGTCGGCGTCCCCTTCGACAGCGGCACGTCGTACCGTCCTGGCGCTCGGTTCGGGCCATCCGCGGTCAGGCAGGGATCGCGGCTGCTGCGCCCGTGGCATCCCGGCCTTGGCATTGCGCCGTTCGGCGCGCAGCAGGTCGCGGACGCGGGTGACATCGCCTGCAACCCGTTCGACATCAAGGAGGCGGTCGACCAGATCGAGGCCGCCGCGGCCGGGCTGCTGGCCGGGGCCGCGCACCTGCTGGCCATCGGCGGCGACCACACCATCGCCTACCCCCTGCTGCGGGCGACCCGGCAGCGGTACGGGCCGGTCGCCCTCGTCCACTTCGACGCCCACCTGGACACCTGGCAGACCTACTTCGGGGCGCCGCTCACCCACGGCACGCCCTTCCGGCGGGCCGCCGAGGAAGGGCTGTTCCTGGAAGAGCACAGCATGCACGTCGGCATCCGCGGGCCGCTGTATGCCGCTACCGACCTCGAAGAGGACGCGGAACTCGGCTTCCGGACGGTCAGCGCCATGGACGTCGAGCGCATGGGCATCGACCGTGTGGCCGCCGCCATCCGCGAGCGGGTGCAGGACCGGCCGGTGTACGCCTCGATCGACATCGACGTGCTCGACCCGGCTCACGCGCCGGGCACCGGAACGCCCGAGGCGGGCGGCCTCACCTCCCGGGAGCTGCTCGGCATCTTGCGCGGCCTGGCCGGGACGCGCCTGGTGGGCGCGGACGTGGTGGAGGTCGCGCCCGCCTACGACCACGCCGAGATGACCACCGTGGCGGCCGCCCACGTCTGCTACGAGCTGCTGGCGCTGATGGCGCTCGTTCACCAGTAGGGGCCGGGCACACCCGTCACACCCCCTGCCGTCCGCCTTCAAATATCGGTCACCTGACCGATGTCTCCCACTGCAACTTGCACCAGCATTTGTCGTGCAAATGCTGATGCGACTCATGGCCGCGGAGAAAGGCAGGACTGTTGGACGCTGCCCGGCTGCGGCAAAGCCTCGGCCGTGTCACCATGCACGGCGACGAGGTGCCGCTGTACTTCTACGCCGACCTGTTCCTCAAGCATCCCGAGGTGCGGGACATGTTCCCCATCTCGATGGAGATGCAGCGCAACCGCTTCGTGGATGCGCTCATGAAGATCGTTTCCCAGGTCGACAGCCTTCCCGAGCTGACCGCGTTCCTGCAGGGGCTGGGCCGCGACCACCGGAAGTTCGGAGCGGTCGCCGAGCACTATGACGTCGTGGGCGCCAGTCTGCTGGCGACCGTGGAACACTTTTCCGGGCCGGCCTGGACGCCAGAGCTGGCCGCCGACTGGCAGGCGGCCTACGATCTCATCGCCTCCGTGATGACCTCGGCGGCGGGGGCGGACGAGCAGTTGTGGCCGGCCTGGTGGCGGGGCACGGTCGAGGGCCACGACCGCAAGGCGTTCAATGTCTCGGTCCTGTCCGTCCGGCCGGAGCCGCGGATCGACTACCTGCCCGGGCAATCCGTGGCGATCGAGACTCCGAGCCGCCCACGGCTGTGGCGCTACTACTCCATAGCGAACGCGCCGCGGCCCGACGGGATGCTGGAGTTCCATGTCCGGCTGATCGACGGCGGCGCGGTGAGCATGGCGCTGACCAGTGACACGATCGCCGGCACCGAACTCAGGCTGGGACCTCCGATCGGCGCCCTCACCCTGAGCCAGGCCGCCCCCGGCCGGGACATCTTGCTGGTGGCGGGAAGTACCGGGCTGGCCCCGCTGAAAGCCATTCTCGAGCAGGTGGCGTCGCTGCCGCAGCCGCCGAAGGCACATCTGTTCTTCGGCGCGCGGAATGCTCATGGGCTCTATGACCTGGACAGCCTGGAGAAGATGGCCGCCCAGCACCCATGGCTGACGCTTACGCCAGCGGTGTCAGCCGACC
The DNA here is from genome assembly GCA_036522155.1 of Streptosporangiaceae bacterium. Taxonomy (GTDB): domain Bacteria; phylum Actinomycetota; class Actinomycetes; order Streptosporangiales; family Streptosporangiaceae; genus UBA9676. The sequence continues at coordinate 45,465 of DATDGI010000376.1, read as the reverse complement.
CCAGGTTCGCCGGCGAGACCGGCAGCCTCCCGGACGTGGTGGCCCGCCATGGCGATTGGTCCGGGCACGACGTCTACGTGGCCGGGCCGACCGGATTGGTCCGGGAAACCGTCAGCCGGCTGGCTATGGCGGGCATGGCCGGAGATCAGATACACATCGAGGATTTCGGGTGGAGTGAGCCGTGACCTCAAAATGGGCCACCGCGTGGTTCGACGAACAGGACCGGATGTCTCCCGAGGAGCTCCAGAACGCGACGTTCCCGCTGACGCGGCTCGGGCGGCGCGGTTACGAGGAGGAGCCGGTCAGGCAGTTCCTGCGGGACGTGCACGCCGAGTTCGTGCGCCTGGTGAACGACCGGTCGTCCCTGTGGCAGGAAGTCCAGCGGCTGCGCCGGCGGGTCCTGGCCGAGGGAGCCAACGGCGACCCGCAGGCGGTGCTGTTCGGTGAGGCGGATGCGCACGCGCACGCGGTGCGGATACTGTCGGCCGCGCAGCTGACCGCGGACCGGTACGTGGCCGATGCCCACGCCTACAGCAGCCGGGTCACCGAAGAGGCCAGGCTGCGCCGCGATCAGATCATGCAGGACGCCCAGCAGCACTCGGACCTGATCCTGGAGGACGCGCACGTCCGGGGCCGGGATGCGGCGGTTACCGCGCTGAACCTCCCGGCGCCGCCGCAGTCCGATGTCGAGCGGCAGGCCATGCAGGCCGAGCTGGCGTACCTGCGGACCTACAGCGACGTCTACCGGGCCCACCTGCGGGCCTACACCGAGGGCATCCTGCGTGGCATCGAGGAGTGGGAGCGCAAGGACGCCGATTCGTTCCCCGAGATCGCGAACGGGCACTCCAATCACCGGAGCATCGGCTACTGATGCGGCCCCGCGGATCACCGTCAGGCGGCCGGGCCTGGCCAGCGGTCGTGGCCGGGCACCGGCGCCGGGTCCGGCCCGGCCGGCGCCGGGTGGCGGTAGAAGTTCGGCGCCTCGTCGAAATCCTGGTAGTACCGGTGAAAGACCGGAGTGGCGGACGACGCGGCCGGCGGCACGATCCAGGTCCAGTCGGCCGGGCAGGCCCGGCCGTGCCGCTCCTCCCGCTGGATGTGCTGGAGAAAGCGAGCCGACTCCGTGTGGTGATCGGCGATGGTCACACCGGCGGCGCCGAACGAATGCAGCACCGCGAGGTTGAGCTCGGTCATCGCCTTGTCTTTCCACAAGGTCCGGTCGCAGGCCACGGACAGGCCCATCTGCCGGGCGATCACCGGCAGCTGATCGTAACGGCCGGTGTCGCCGAGGTCGCGCGACCCGATCTCGGTGCCCATGTACCACCCGTTGAACGGCGCGGCGGGGTAGCAGACGCCGCCGATGTCCAGGTACATGTCGCTGATCACCGGGACGGCGTACCACCGCAGGCCGAGGCCGGCGAACCAGCCGAACTCGGGATGGGTGATGGCCACCTCGAGTACCGCGTCGCCGGGCAGCTCAAACAACCTGACCGGAGCGCCGGCCTCGGCCACCAGCAGCGGGAGGATGTCGAACCGGCCGGCTGGCCGGGCGCCTGGCCAGCCGGCATCGCCCGCCAGCCGGGTGAGGCCCACGTTCGCCGGATCACCGGTGACAGCGCCGCCGGCGGCCTGGTAGCCGGCGTAGCGGACCAGTTGCGAGTTGAGGATCCGGGGGCCGGGCCGGCCCGGGTCGTCCGGTGCGAACACGGTGATCACCGGCCGGATCCGGCCCCCGTTCGTCGCCTCGCGCAGGTGGGCGATGGACTCGGCCGCGATGTCCGGGGCCGCGCGGACCTCGCGGCGGTCGCGCACGCCCAGGCTCTGCCAGTACAGCCGCCCGATACAGCGGGAGCTGTTCCGCCAGGCGACACGTGCGCCGAAGGCCAGCTCAGCGGCGGTGTGCCAGTAGGTGCCCGTCGCCTCGATCTCACGGCGGACGTGCCGCAGCCGCCGGTCGGGCGGCCCGGCGCGATGTTCGGTGTGGAACAGCGTGATGAACCGCTCGGCGCTCACGACCAGGCGGTCAAGAGCGGACGGGTCCGCACCCGCCCGCGACCGCCCGCCGTTAAGCATGCGCAGGCCGCCCGGGAAGCCGGGGTCAGTTTCGTGCGACGGCGCCGGGCAGGCCTGAAAAGGCGCGAGCACAGCGGGCTTCAGGCCGTCGGCCTGGCCGGGTGCCCGGTGGGGAACAGGAACACGCCATTGCGAATCCGGCGGGATTGGACCCTGATTCAGACCCACGGAGACCTCCCCGGTAGCCCTGAGCATGCGCCGCGCCTGTCGCAAGCGGGACTACCGGTGACCCCCGCTGCCCGGGACGGCAGGACCATCGTGTGCTACGGGCCTGGCCGCTCATCTTGCAGTCGCCTTGACCCCTGGGTTGCACCCCAGGTCGGGACGCGGTCTGGGGGCCAGCGGCGGCCCGCCGGGCTAGGAGATGCGGAGGGCGAAGGCCGGGTCGATGGTCTCGATGCGAATCCGCACCGACTCCGCCTCCGGCACGCCGAGCCGTTCGAAGATGTCAAGCGCCTGCCGGAAGACAATCCGCGCCGCATCGGGCTGGCGCTGGGTGCGGAGCGTCGATTCCGCGATGCCTTCCAGGATCTTGCCTTCCTCGTACGGGTCGCCGATCTCCCTGGCCAGCCTCAGCGCGGTGTGGTAGTGATCAAGCGCGTCGCCGTACCGGCCCGAACCGCGATGGATGTCGGCGATCCCGCGGAGAGCGATCAGCTGATGGGACAGGTTGCCGATCTCCTCGGCGATCAGCAGTGCCTTCTCGTGGTGGACAAGCGCCTCGTCGTAGCAGGCCGCGCTCTGGTAGATGGCACCGATGTCGTTGAGCACATTGGCCTCATCGGGGAGGTCGCCGATGTCGCGGTAGATGGCCAGTGCCCGGCGACAGGCGGCGAGCCCTTCCTCGTACCGGCCCATGTAGTGGTGGACGCTGCCGATGTTCTGGTACAGGATCGCCTCGTTCTGCGCTCCGCCTATCTCACCGAATATCTGCAGGGACTCCTGGTAGGCGTCGAGAGCCTCCCGGTGATGGCCGTTGTACAGGTGTATCCGGCCCAGGTTGTTCAGCGCCTTCGCCTCGCCGCGCCGGTCGCCGACGTCACGGTAGAGCGCGAGCGCGTCACCAAGGTGAGCACCGGCCTCGGGGTAGCGCCCCAGATGCCAGCAGGCGATACCGAAGTGGCTCAGCGTGTCAGCCACGCCGCGCGGCTCCCCGGCCGCGCGGTACAGGATCCGCGCCTCGTGGAAGTAGGCGAGTGCCTCACGCGAGCGCGCCGTGCACTGGTAGGCCAGGCCTATCTGGTCCAGGGATTCGGCCTCGCCGCTGCGGTCGGCCAGCGACCGGTAGATGGCGGCGGCCTCCTCGGCCAGGGGAAGCGCCGCCTCGTGCTGCCCGGTCCGCTGACGGACCACGCTGAGCGCCAGGGCCGCCTGCGCGATCCGGGCCGGATCAGCCAGGTCACGGCAGGCCTGGAGGGCCAGGGCGTGGGCGGCGATGGCCTCGTCCCAGTACGCCTTGACTTCCACGAAGTCGGCCAGCACATGGGTGAGGTCGGCACACTTCTGCTTCCATTCGTGCCTGCCCGCGTAGCGCGCGGCCTGCAGGATGTTGCGCCACTCCGACTCCAGCCAGCTGGCCGCGTCTTCCGGCGTGCCCAGGGCCGGGCTGACGGCCGGCAGCTGGGTGACCGGCACCAGCGTCCGGCGCCGGAACGGGTGCAGCACCCGGTCGGCCTGATCGGCGGCGTACAGGTAGTAGTCAAGGAGCCTGCTGACCGCCTGCCGCTGCTCCGCCTCGGGGTCATCACGCGCGGCCCGCACCGCGGCATAGCCGCGGATGATGTCGTGGAAGCGGAATTGACCGTCGGGGGCCCGGGCCAGCAGGTGACAATCGAGCAGGGTGAGCAGGGCTTTCTCGGCCTCGGCCAGGGTGCATCCGCCCAGGGCGGCCGCGGCGGGAAGGCTGAGGCAAGCGCACGGACTGACGCCGAGCCGCCGGAAGAACTGCTGATGGTCGGGTTCCAGCGCCCGGTAGGACAGATCGAAGGCGGCTATCACTTCCGGGCTGGCCGAGCCGCTCCCGCCCGGCCAGGTGAGCGACTGCGCCAGTTCCTCGATCAGCCCGCCTGGGCCCAGCGGCCGATGCTGCGCGATCCGGCCGGCCGCGAGCTGGATGGCCAGCGGCAGCCGCCCGCACAGGCTCACGGCCGCGGTGACCTGATCGGCGTCCCCCGCCCGGTCCTCGCCGGCGATCCGGCGGAAGAGCGTGGCGGCCTCGGCCACCGGCAGCACATCGAGCGCCAGCCTGCGGACACCCCAGGAGTCGGGAAGCCGGCGCCGGGTGGTGACCAGGATCAGGCACCGGCCCGCGACCGGCAGCAGCGGCCGGAGCTGGTCATGCCCGGCGGCGTCGTCAAGGATCACGACGGCGCGGCGGCGGCTCAGGTGGGCCCGCCATACCGCGGCGCGCTCGCCGATGGTGTCCGGTATCTGCGCGGCCGGCACCGACAGCATCTGGAGCAGGCGGCGCAGCGCCTCGGCGGGGTCGAGCGCCGGGCTGCCCGGATCATGGGAATGAAGGTTGAGGTAGAGCGTCCCGTCGGGGTAGTGCCCGGAGACCAGGCGGGCCACGCGGATCGCCAGCGCGGTCTTGCCCACGCCCGGCATGCCCTCGATCACGGCGATCCCGGGGGTGCCGCAGTACTCACCGGTGAGCAGGGCGAGTTCCTCATCGCGCCCGACGAACTCGGTGGTCTCGGGCGGGAGGGTGTCCGGCGGTGCCGACCGGCCAGGACGCTGGCCGGATGGCCTGGTGGCCAGCTCGGGGTCGGCGGCCAGGATGCGCTGATGGAGTTCGGCCAGGGCCGGCCCCGGTTCTGCGCCCAGCTCGTCCACCAGGCGGCTGCGGGTTTCCCGGTACAAGCTCAGCGCGTCGGCTCGCCTGCCGCTCCAGTACAGCGCGGTCATCTGGTGGGCGACCAGCGTTTCATCCAGCGGGTACTGAGCGAGCAGATGACGAAGCTCGCCTACCAGCTCGGCGTGCCGGCCAAGCTCCAGCTCGCACCCGACACGTTCCAGAATGGCCGCCCGGCGCTCCTCCTCGAGGCCGTCCCGTATCCGCGCGACCCAGTCGCCGTGGATCCCGGCCAGCGCCTGGCCGCGCCATAGCCCGTCCGCCTCGCGCAGCAGCACAGCGGCGTGATCGTAGTCGCCGCTCGCGGCGAGCACGTTCGCCTGCCGGCGCAGCCGCCGGAACTGATGCAGGTCGACCGCCTCTGGATCGACGTCGAGCAGGTAGCCCCGCGCCCGCCCCACCAGCCGCACGTTGTCGCCCACGGCCTGCCGGAGTATGGCCCGGAGCCTGGCGATATAGACAGACAGGCTCTCCCTGGCCTTGGGCGGGGGCCGGGTATCCCACAGCCGGTCAATGAGAGTCTCAGCCGGCACTATGGTGCGCGGTGTCAGCAGGAGGATGGCGAGAACACACCGTGCCCTGGCCGGCCCAAGATCCTGCTGCTGCCCAGCGGACCAAAGCTCAATCGGGCCGAGCGCCCGGAATTCCATGATCGCCATGCATCTTCCACCACTCGTGTCAAGGAGTCGCGCTATCACCTGAACGAGACACGTCGAAGCATTCCGTTGTGCTGATACCCGTATGGATAGTTCTCATCCGCATCCTAAGGGAATTAACGGAACAGAACAACGATCAAGCCCCGGCCGATGCATGCAGCGCAATTTTCACGGCAATTTCACTGCTCCGCTCGCGGCTGGTGAGGTGACCGTTGCCGCCAGGGATTTGGGTGGTTCGGCGAGCCGTTGCCGCGTCCCGCCCTTTCTTCCGGTAAGTCGCCTGACTGTGCCTTTCCCGATCACCCGGGCCTGCTCGCGAGCGCGGCGAATGCCGGCCGGGCTGGGCCGTTCTCCGGCGAGCTGTTGACGAGCCTGAGCCGGCCACGCCGTCGCCGCACCTGATTCCCGCCGCCAGCCGATGAGATCGGGGCCCCCGCGACCGCACCTACCCGCATCGGCCCAGCACCTGGGCCTGGAAGAAACCGAACGGGCCGTCAGCCCAGTGCCGCGCGAGCGGGTGCGGCCAGATACGGCCACGGCAATACCAGGCGCATGTAAAAATCCGACCGGATTGGCTCAAAAGCCCCATGCCGAGGCGGGAAATAGGGTAGTTTCTCTCTTTGGAGACCCTGCAGGCTCTGCCATCATCAGTTACCGATGAAAGGGATCATCCGATGCGAAATCATAGGTGGATACTGCACGTCATCACGCAGGCGCGAAACGCTCCGGTCAAAGGCTTCGCCGGAGCACGGCAAGCCGATCCGCTGGCCTGGACGGCGCGCGGGATTCTCATTCTGGCCATGGCGGTCGGCAGCGTCGGCCCCGGGGCAATGATAATGCCCGGGCACGCTGAGGCCGGCCACGCCCGTGCCCATCACTCAGCGCATCACTCGGCGGTAAGCTCTCAGCCGGCAAAGCCCGGCCACAATCGCGGCACGGCCTGGATGTATTAATCCAGCATCACGATCAGGATCTGTGCGACTTGGATCTCCGCCGCCGATGACAATGCGCATGGGGTATGGGTGCCGTGCAGCACAGCGGTCATCCGCCCGTCATTGGCGATCGGCGCGCACAGGCCGGCGGGCGGCCGATCCATCGCCGTGGCAGACGTGTTCCCCCGGAGACGGCCTGCTGACCGTTACTGGGCAGCTACTGGTGGTGCCAGCAGGCAAGCCGGGCAAACCCAGTGCGGTGGCTCGCCGTCACCGGGGGCAGCCTGCGGCGAGGCTCATGAGCCCGCCGCCCGCCGCCCCCCGGCGGGACATGCGGTATGTGCCACGCTGACCAGGGCGGAAGCCGGGTGCCGGTGGAAGCCGGACGCCAGGTCCATGATCGTCTACTGCGTTTCCCGATTCGTCAGCGAACACGGTCAGTAGCTGATACGCTACCCAGCGCAAAACCCCGAATTATGGCCTAATACAGGCTGACATTCAGCGAGGTAGACGTGGAAAGATCTACCCCCGGAGATGTCCCGGGAAGTCCCAGTTCAGGCGCGTCCTGGATGAAGAGTTCCCTGAGTTTCTCCAACAGCAACTGCGTTGAGGTGGCGGACCTGCCGGATAGCAAGATCGGCGTTCGCAACAGCAGGGACTCTGAGGGTGCGGTCCTGCTATTCACCCCGGGTGAATGGCACGCATTTCTCGGAGGAGTCCGGAACGGGGAATTTGACCGTTTCGGTCGGGCATGACCGCGACCAGCTAAGCGCGGTAGTGTCCTGGCCAGCTAACTGGTGGTCGGGCTCGCGGGCGAAGGCCCTCCCCCAAGGAACTGAGGGGCCTTCGCCCGCGGACGCGCCGGGCGGATTGAGGCCAGGCGGTGATATTCTAGGCCATTTCTATCTGCGGGCCGGCCGCGGCGGCGGATAAGCCTGCCTGCCGGGTACCTGACCAATGCGCCTGAGCGGTTTCGAGTATCAGTGCCCTGGAGGAGACCGGATCGAGCGAGGCGCCGACGAGCATCTCAAACGCGAGCCTGTGCAGGTAGGTCTCTTTCTCCCCTTCCAGGGAGAAGTCATTCTTCAGATGCTCGGTCCAGACCACGTCCTGGAGCATCGCGTCATCATTGTCCGCACCGAAACCGAAGATGACGAATGACTCCGCGAAGACCGGATGGTGCGCGTCGAGGGGGAGCACGTGCAGCGTCAGGTTGGGCCGGTCAGCATCGCGTGCCAGGCGCTGAAGCTGCTCCTGCATGATCATGTCATCGCCGATCCGGCGCTTCAGGATCGACTCGTCGAGCACCACTGAGAGCTGGACTGATTCGTGATCCAGCACCTGCTGGCGCCGCATCCTGACCCTGACCAGCCGCTCGATCATGCCCGGCGTGATCGGCTCGACGCGGCTGTAGCTGCTGATGATGCGCCGGGCGTAAGCGGACGTCTGCAGCAGGCCGGGCACCACCTCGACATGGCAGATCGCGATCGAGCTCGCCTCGTGTTCAAGCCCGATGAAGGCCCGGTAGTCGTCGGAAAGGCTGTCGGCGTATTCCTCCCACCAGCCCTTCTGGGCGGCATCCTCGGCCAGGGCGAGCAGGAGCGCACGCCGGGGCCCGGTGATCTCGTAATAGTCGAGCAGCCGCGCGACCTCACGGGGCTGTAAGCCGGTCTTGGCCCGCTCATACCTGCTGATCTTGGATGTCGACCACTTCAGCGCCGTGGCCACGGCATCCCCGCTCTTGCCCTTGCTCTCCCTGATCTCGCGCAACTCCGCGGCAAGCCGGCGGCGCCGCACGGTGGGGCTTCCTGGCATGACCATTCCGCGTCCCCCCTTCTCGCCGCCGTGTGAGCGGCTCAGTGGGACAGATACACAGTTACTAATAGAAACAATAGCGAAATTTTCACTGCACCTCACGCCGGGATCTGCCGCGGCCCGGCCTCATCGCTCACCGGCGGGCCACCCGCGCCATGTGCCCACCAGCACCGGCCGTGCGCCCGCCGGGCCTTCCCGGCCCTCTCCGGGCAGCGGCGGTGGCCGGGCTCGCTGAGCCCATCGGCGTCCGGAACGGGCGGCGGCCCGGCCTTCGCTCAGCGATAAGACTGTGGAGGGAATAGCGGCTGTCATCAGCGGCCCCGGCAGTTACTGCCGGGGCGTCAGCCCGCCCGTCCCGGCAGCCAATACGCCTGGCGCAACGGCCAGTTGCGTACCTGAAAACCCGCGATCAGCGCACGGCGGATTGGGCGGATCCAGGCCGCCGCTAGCTGCGCGTCAGGTTACCTCAACCGCGGTAAAAGACGTCAGGACCCCTTGAAGAGGCACTGACAATCACGTGGGAGCTGGGTGCGTGCCCGGCCACGACAGTCATTGCCGTGCCGGAGAGGACCGATCCGGTAACGCCGAGCGCCAGGATCGCGGGAATGATGATAGTTCGCCCGATGCGCATGCTTCCTCCAAGGCGACTTCCCGTGGCCAGAGGCCAGGTTGACCTGCCCGATCGGCCGATGCGACGCGCATCATGCCATTTTGGGAGTCATTCCGGCCTCTCGGTACTAGTATGCACTTCGTATAGCAATTGTCTAATCTGGTTCAACAGGCAATAATGGCGTGCAGATTGCCAGTGAATACTCTTCGGAAATATGCATCTTGCTATTCAGGGAAACGTTAGGTTCGCCATGCGCTGCAAGTATCAGGGCAACTTTCAGCCACAGCAGGAAATGGCCAGGCCGATTTATACCGAAAAGCGCCACTTGTTTCCCTAATGTTCTGGGAGTAAAGTTCCCTGCGTGCCCACCGCGACCTTGGCCGGTGTGCTGATCGGCCGCGACAGCGAGCTCGCGATGCTAGCCAATCTCGTGACAGAAGTGGCCAGGGGGCAGGGCGGTTCTGTCCTGCTCGAAGGCGAGCCGGGGATCGGCAAGTCCGCGCTGGTGCGGGCGGCTCTGTCGGAGGCGGCCGGGGCCGGCTGCCAGGTGTTCTGGGGCGCCGGCGACGAACTGGGCCAGGCGCTGCCGTTGCTGCCCCTGCTGGAGGGTTTACGGGTACGCGAGCCCTCCGCAAGTCCGCGGCGAAATGCCATTGTCCGGCTCTTGCGCGGCGAGGTAGCCGCCGATCGTGACACAGATGTGTCGGCCGCGGTGGCGGAGCAGTTGCTGGCGCTCGTGGCCGAGCAGTGTGCCGTGCAGCCGACGATCCTGGTCTTCGATGATCTCCAGTGGGCTGATCAGGCCAGCATCACCCTGTGGGGGCGGCTGGCACGAACCGCGCGGCAGGCGCCGCTGCTGCTGGTCGGGATGATGCGCCCGGTGCCGCAGCGCGACGACTTGCTGGCGCTGCGCCGGTCGGTGGGTGAGGACGCGCGGCTTCAGCTCACCCAGCTCACCGGCGCTGCGGTAGCCGATCTGGTGGCGGTCCTGGCCGGTGGCAAGCCCGACGACAAGCTGCTCCGGCTGGCCGAGGGTGCGGCGGGCAACCCGCTCTACGTGACCGAGCTGGTCGCCGCGCTGACCCGCAGCTCCAGGCTGACGCTGACCGGCGCGGGAACGGTCGAGCTGACCGGCGGGTCCGCGCCCAGCTCGCTGTCGGCGGCCATCGCGGACCGCCTTGGCTTTGTCTCCCGGCCGGTGCATGACGTCCTGCGGGCGGCGGCTCTGCTGGGCGTGGATTTCGCCGTGCCGGACCTGGGGATCGTGCTGGGCCGTGGCGTGGCCGACCTGATCCCGGCGGTGGACGAAGCCTGTGCCGCCGGGGTGCTGGCCGAATCCGGCAACGGCCTGGGGTTCCGCCATCCGCTGATCCGCCGGGCCCTGTATGAGGAGATACCGGTGCCGGTCCGCGCCGCCTGGCACCGCGATGCCGGGCGCTCGCTGGCCGAGGCCGGCGCACCCGCGGACCGGGTCGCCCGGCAGCTGCTGCGGGCCCTGGACCGCCCGGGCGGCACGGCCGAGCCCATGGACGAGTGGATACTGAACTGGCTGGCCAGGACCGCGGAGCTGCTGGTCGGCCAGGCACCCCAGGTGGCGGCCGAACTCCTCCGCCAGGCCGCCGCGAGCTCCCCGGCTGGCTCGGCCCAGTACGGCTTTCTCATGGCCCGGCTCGCCGACGCCCTCTACCGTGTCGGCGATGCGGCCGGGGCCGAACAGGTCGCCAACCAGGCCCTGATGCATGCCGTCGAGCCCGGTCTGCTTGTTGACCTGCACTGGACGCTGGCGCAGTGCCGCATGCGGGTCGGCCAGTTCGCGGAGTCCCTGGCCACGCTGGACCGGGCCCTGGCGGCCCCGGGCATCTCCACCGGGCACCGCGCACGGCTGCTCGTGCTCGCGGCCCGGACGCACGACAACCTCGGCGAGGCCGAGAAGGCGGGCCAGGTGGCCACTACCGCGCTGGCGGCAGCGTCGGAAGCAGGCGACAGCTGGGCGATCGGCTGGGCCTTGCACGTGCTGACCATCGTGACCGCGGTGCAGGGGCGGATGACCGAATCACTGCCGCTGTTCGACCGGGCCCTGACCGTAAGCCAGGCCGACCCGGCGCTGACCGACCTGCGGCTGCTGCTGCAGATCAACAAGGCGGTGGCACTGGGCAACCTCGATCGGTATGAGGAGGCCCTGGCCGCGGCCCGGCAGGCGCGGCAGCTCGCGGACCAGGTCGGCACGGTGATCCGGCTGGTGCAGGCGCACAGCGCCCTGGGCCAGCTGCTCTTCGACACGGGCCGGTGGGCCGATGCGATGGCTGAGGTACAGGCCCTGCACCTCGGCCTGAAAGAGCCCATCGCGGCCTGCTGTGACCTTGGCATCGCCGCCGTGATCTGCTTCCACCGCGGCGAGCTCACCGCCGCACGCGAGCACCTCGCGGCCGCCGTTCCGCATGCCAGGCGGATCGGGAACCGGGTCATCGGCCCGCTGGCGCTGGCCCGCAGCCTGGACCGTGAGCACGAGGGAGCGCTGCCAGAGGCGCTCACGGTCCTGACCGCCGGGTTCGCCGACGAGACGGAGGATGTCGACGAGATCGAGGAGTTGCTGGCCGACGCCGCCCGGCTGGCCACCGAGGCCGGTGACCTGGGCACGGCGAAGATCCTGGCCGGCCACGCCACGGCTCTGGCCGCGGACTCGGAGATCGCCCATCGGCAGGCGAACGCGCTGTACTGCCGTGGCCTGCTGGATTCCGATGCCAGCACACTGCTCACCGCCGCGGAGCGCTATCGCGACGCCAGCCGGCCGCTCCTGTCCGCCAAGGCGCTGGAGGCGGCGGCCGAGGCCTTCGTCCGCAACGGCGACCGGGGCCAGGCACGGGCCGCCTTCACCCGCGCCGTGGAGATCTATACCTCGCTGGGGGCCACCACCGATGTCGCCCGGCTGCAGGCGAGGTTCCGCGCTTATGGCATCCGCCGCGGGCCGCGCGCGAAGCACCGGCAGGCGCAGAGCGGCTGGGACAGTCTCACGCCTACCGAGATCAAGATCGCCGGGCTGGTGGAATCGGGCCTGTCCAACCCGGAGATCGCCGCCCGGCTGATGCTGTCCCGGCGGACCGTGGCCACCCACGTCTCCCACATACTCAAGAAGCTTGACGTCCATTCGCGTACGGACATCGCCCGTGAGGCCGCCTTGCGCGCCATCACCGGTAAGTGATCGCGCGGGCTGGGAAACCGCACGGGGCGTGCCCGCGCGGGCTGGAAAACGCCACGGGGCGTGCCCGCGCGGGCTGGAAAACCGCACAGGGCGTGCCCGGTGAAATCGCCGGGGGGCCACGATTCACCGGACACGCCCTGGGTTGGCCTGCGGGCTGCGGTGTACCGCCCTCGTCAGGGATCGGCGTGGAACGCGAGCGTGAAATACACCGCTTTGCCCGCAGGGGTCCGGTAGTAGCCCCAGTGGGTGGACAGCTTGGCGACCAGCATCAGGCCCCGTCCGGCCTCCGCTTCCGCGGGCGCTTCCACGGGGACCGGCACGGCGCATGAGGTGTCGTGGACATAGACGCACAGCTCGTCATCGGCGCAGGTGACGACGAGCAGGACGGTCTCGCCTGGCTCGTGGCTGATCGCGTTGGTCACCAGTTCGCTGGTGAGCAGGACCGCGATCGACGGGTCGACCGGGACATCCCAGCCGCAGATGGCCGCCCGGACCTGCCGGCGGGCTTCCGCCACCGCCGCGGGGGTGACGGCGAGCGGGATACGCAGCGAGCGTTGCACGATCGGGCGGGTCGGTGTCAACGTGTTCATCTGATGTCCTTGCCAGCCGGTCTGAACTGCTCCGGGAGAGGGCGGATCACTCCGCGCCGCCGCTCCGGTGAGATCCCGGTCAACCTGTCGGCGCTGAGGTGCGCCCCTTGCACGAAAAATGCTGCTGCAAATTGCACTGAGAGACATCGGTCAGGTGACGGATCTTTGAAGGCATCTGTCCATCAGCCTGTGCCGTCAGGGTGACGGTTCGTGACCGGGCGCCGCTACCCGGCTGGGCCGGTGAACACGATGTGGCCCTCGGCGTGGGTGATGGCGGGGCCGTCGGCGATATAGCGCACCGTGCAGGTGGTGGCGCAGCGCACCACGATGGTGCGGGCGCTTCCCTCCGTCGCGACCAGCAGATCCCCGGCGCGCACACCCGCCCTGATCAGCTCGGCACCGGGCAGCCGCAGGATGCTGTTCGTCCCGGGGTGCCGGTTGCCCCGGGAATACCGGTCGGCGAGATACGCGTCGCTGCCTGCGCCGAACCCCGGCGGCACGAAGCCCGCGCTTTCGACGCCGATGTCGCCGCCGTGCGGCAGGCCAGATACCGCCAGCGTGGCCACGGCGCCGCCGGGGCCGAAGGCGTACACGCGCCCGCTGGACTCGTTGGCCGCGACCAGGTCACCGCCGTAGCGGCCGAACGACATGGGCGCCACCGCGATGCCGCCCTCCACCACCGGGACATGGGCGGCGACCGTACCGATCCCGCCGGTGCAGCCGATCGCCAGCACCGCCCCCGAGGTGTGGCTCCTGGCGGTGACCAGCAGCCGGTGCCCGAACCGCCCGGTGGTGTCGAAGGCGATCCCGGTCGGGCTGTCCCCGGCCGGTAGGCTCGCGAAGCGCCGGGCCAGGCCGTTCGCGCCGATCACGGTGATGCCCGGGTGGGCACCGGGCTGCAGCGCGAAGATCGTGCCATTGCCGAAGGAACAGCTGCTCCCGGCCACGGGGCCGCCGCCCGCCATCGTGATGTAGGGCTCGGGCCCGAGCGCGGTGGCATAGCCCCCCTGTCCCCGGGCGAACGGCCGCAGCTCCCCCGCCCGGCTGAGAATGAACAAGCGCCCGGCGGCGGCCACGGCGAACGAGCCATCGCCGCCTGGGCCCGCCAGATCCACCACCCCGGCGAGATGCCGGAACCTGGCCCAGTGCGCGGGCAGCGCCGGCCCCGGCGGCCGGTGAACGCCCGGGCCGCACGCTGCCATGGTCAGGCCCAGCACCAGGCTCAGCGGCAGGCCGAGCGCCACGGCCAGCCCGGGGCGCCCGGCAGGAACCGGCGCACCGCCGGAGGGGACAGCCCACCAGGGACGGCGCCTCACAAGATCCAAGCCTACGGACGCCCGGCCGGCTCAGCCCACCGGGAGACGGGTCGCCCGGGCTTACGCCCGCACCGGCGCGGCCGGGCGGTTAGCCTGAACCAATGATCACGTCCGGCCAGCAGGCCAGCCGCCCACTGCCGCTTCAGCAGCCCGAATGGCCCGACCCCGGCCGGCTCGGGGCGGTGGTGCGCCGCCTGGAGCAGCTGCCGCCGCTGGTGTTCGCGGGCGAGTGCGATCAGCTCCGCGACCGGCTGGCCGCGGTGGCCCGGGGCGAGGCGTTCCTGCTCCAGGGCGGTGACTGCGCCGAAACGTTCGCCGGCGCGACCGCCGACAGCACCCGGGGGAAGCTGCGGACGCTGCTGCAGATGGCGATCGTGCTGACCTACGCGGCCAGCGTGCCGGTGGTGAAGGTGGGCCGGATGGCGGGCCAGTTCGCCAAGCCCCGGTCGGCCGCGACCGAGGTGCGGGACGGCGTCGAGCTCCCGGTCTACCGGGGCGACGCGGTGAACGGGATCGAGTTCACCGCGGCGGCGAGGACGCCAGACCCCGGCCGGCTGCTCGATGCGTACCACTGCTCGGCGACCACGCTCAACCTGTGCCGGGCCTTCGCCAGCGGCGGGTACGCCGACCTCCGCCAGGTCCACGCCTGGAACCAGGACTTCGTCGCCAGCAGCCCGGCCGGGCAGCGCTACGAGCGGCTGGCGGACGAGATCGACCGGGCGATCGCGTTCATGCATGCCTGCGGGGCGGACCCGGAGGAGTTCCGCGCGGTGGAGTTCTACTCCAGTCACGAGGCCCTGCTGCTGCCCTATGAGCAGGCGCTGACCAGGACCGACTCACGCACCGGGCGCCGCTACGACCTCTCCGCGCACCTGCTGTGGATCGGGGAGCGCACCCGCGCGCCCGGCGGCGACCACGTGGGCTTCGCTCGTGGCATCAGCAACCCGGTGGCCGTCAAGATCGGCCCGTCCGCCACCCCCGCCGACCTGCTCGCGCTGATCGACGCGCTCGACCCGGACCGCGAGCCGGGACGGCTCACCCTGATCGCCCGGATGGGCGCGCGCCGGGTACGTGACGCGCTGCCGCCGCTGGTGCAGCAGGTGGCGGCCAGCGGCGCGGGCGTCGCCTGGGTCTGCGACCCCATGCACGGCAACACCACCGACGCCGCCAGCGGGCACAAGACCAGGCACTTCGACGATGTGCTCGACGAGGTCACCGGCTTCTTCGAGGTGCACAGGGCACTCGGCACCCATCCGGGTGGCATCCACATCGAGTTCACCGGCGACGACGTCACCGAGTGCACCGGCGGCGGGCAGCACATCGCGGAAAGCGACCTGCGGCACCGGTATGAGACCGCCTGCGATCCCCGGCTGAACCGCAGCCAGTCCCTCGACCTGGCGTTCCTGGTGGCCGGGATGTACCGGCAGCACACCGGCGGGGAGCCGCCCGGATGAGCCAGCCGGTGAGCCGCCCGGCCGGGCCGCGGCGCCAGCCGCCCGCCCGGAACCGGTCCGCCCGGAACCGGCCGTCCGCCGGTCAGTGGCGGGAACTGGCCGATCTGCCCTTCGCCGCGGCCCTGGTGCCGCACCGGGGCGGCTGGCTGCCCGGCGGGGAGTACGACTGCGCCCACTTTGACCAGCTCACCCTGGACGGCCCGGACGCCTCCGGCAGCCGCTTCCTGGAGTGCGCGCTCACGCACGTGTCCTGTCACGGCGGGCAGCTACGGCGGGCCGCCTTCACCGACGTCTGGCTGGCCGACGTCCGGCTCACCGCGACCGGGCTGGCCGAGTCGGCCTGGACCGGCGTGCAGATCGACGGCAGCGCGATCGCCGGTGCGGAAGCGTTCGGCGCGCAGTTGCGCAACGTGGTGCTGCGCGGCTGCAAGCTGGATTCGGTGAACCTGCGGGGCGCCGTCCTGACCGATGTCGTGTTCGACAACTGCCTGCTCCGCGAGGTCGACTTCACCGGTGCCACCCTCACCCGCGCCGCGTTCCCCGGCTCCCGGCTGGCCAGCACCAGCTTCATCAGGGCCAGCATGGACACCGTCGATCTGCGCGGCGCGGAGCTGGGCATCACCGTCGACCCCGGCTCGCTGCGCGGGATCGTCGTGACGCCGGCCCAGTTCGCCGCCATGGCCGGCCTGCTCGCCACGACCCTGGGCATCACCGTCGACGACCAACCGCCGCCACGCGTGTAAGACTGGCCTGATGACTGAGTCCGCCCGGCCGTTACGGCTGGTAGAAGCGGCCGGGGCGCTGTCCCTGGCCACCGATCTGGCGATGGGCCAGCCACTGGAGCACGGGCTGCGCACGGCCATGCTGGCGCTGCGGATCGCCCGGGCGATGGGCCTGCCCGACAGCGATCAGGTGACCGTCTTCTACACCGGCCTGATGCATTTCGCCGGCTGCACGGCCGAAAGCGAGATCGACGCCGCGTTCTTCGGGGACGAACTGGCGGCCCGGCCGCAGATGATGGCGGTCGTCTTCGGGACGCGGCTGGATCTGGTCGGCACCGCCATGCGGGTGGCCCATCCCGGGCGGGCGCGGCTGGCCCGGGCCGCGGCGATGACCAGAACGGCGTTCGGCGGCGTGGCCGAGTTCCGGAAATGGGCCGCCAGCCATTGCGATGCGGCCCGGGTGCTGGGCGCGCGGATGGGTTTGTCGGCCGACGTCCAGGAGGCGCTGCGACATCTGTGGGAGCGCTGGGACGGCAAGGGCCTGCCGGGCGACCTGCGCGGCGACCAGATCCCACTGGCGGTACGGATCATGCAGGTGGCCCAGGACGCGGACATGGCCTGGCAGGAGGGCGGCACCGGGCTGGCCGGCCAGATCCTGGCCCAGCGGGCGGGCTCGGGCCTGGACCCGCTGGCCGTGCGCGCCTTCCTCGACCTCGGGGAGCACGCCTTCGACGGCCTGGGCGAGCCGTCTGTCTGGGAGGAGGCGCTGGCGGCGGAGCCCGGCCCGCGGCCGGTGGTGGACGGCGAGCGGCTGGACGCCTGCCTGTCGGCCATGGCCGACTTCGCCGACCTCAAGAGCATGTGGACGGCCGGGCACTCCCGTGGCGTGGCCGACCTGGCCAGCCGGTCCGCCCAGGTAGCCGGGCTGGCCCCGTCCGACGTGGTGCTGCTCGGGCGGGCAGCGCTGGTCCACGACATCGGCCGGGTGGCCGTGCCGGTCAGCGTCTGGGCCAAGCCGGGCCCGCTGACCCGGGACGAGCGCGAGCAGGTGCGGCTGCACGCTTACCATAGCGAGCGGGTGCTGGACGCCGCCGCCGGGCTGCGCCCGCTGGCCCGGCTGGCCGGGTCGCATGGTGAGCGTGGCGATGGGTCGGGCTATCACCGGGGCTGCCGGGCCAGCGACCTGCCGCTGACGTCCTGGCTGCTGGCGGCGGCGGATTGCTACCAGGCCATGCGGGAACCCCGCCCGCACCGGCCCGCGCTGCCGCCGGCGGCGGCCGCGGCCGAACTGTGCCAGGACGCGGACGCCGGCCGGCTCCCGTCGGAGGCGGTGAACGCGGTGCTCACCGCGGCCGGCCAGCCACACGGGCCGATGCACCGGCCGGCCGGGCTGTCCGAGCGCGAGTGCGAGGTGCTCAGCCTGCTCGCCCGCGGCCTGGCCACCAAGCAGGTCGCCCGGCGGCTCGGGATCTCCCCGAAGACCTGCGACCACCACATCCAGAGCGTGTACGGGAAGACCGGCGTGTCCACCCGCGCGGGCGCGACCTTGTTCGCGCTGGAGCACGGGCTCGTCAGCCCGGACTGACCTCCCCGCGCACTAGGGAGTTCTCCCGATTGCCAGCGCCGGCCGGACCTGCTTAGTGTCCGGATGAGCACCGACTGGCAGGAGGTCGTCACGGTCCTGACGCCGTTCCCCGCCCAACCGCCGTCCGGGGGCTGGCCATGAGGCCGCCCCGGCGCCCGGCCGCCTACATTTGCGGCACCCCGGCCTCCGATGTGGGCGCGCTGATGATGCGGCAGCACGCCCTCGCCGAGGCGGCGCTCCGGCGCGGCTGGCCGGCGCCGCAGATCTACGCCGACGAGGACGATCCGGGCCGGCCCCAGGGCGCGAGCCCCGCGCTGGACAAACTGGTGACCGCGATCACCGCGGGCCGCCACGACGCACTCATCATCTCAGGCCTGAGCTCGATCAGCGGCGGTCCCGCCTGCCTGCTGACCAAGCTGCTGTTCCGGTGCACCGCCCACGGGGTCGCGGTCGAGTTCCTGACCCCAACCGCGGCCTCGCACAGCATGCCCGCCGCCCGGCGCTAGACCAGCGGCCTGAGGCCGGGAAACCCCATCCCGTATGCCAAACGGCGGTGCGTGCGGCCCCACCGCACCGGCCGACCGCGCGCTGGGCCGGCCACACTGTCGGCATGCGGTACACATCCTCGCTGGCCGGGGTGACCCCGGCGGACCTGGCTGGCTTCTTCACCGGCTGGCCGGTGGCACCGTCACCGGAACAGCATCTGGCGATCCTGCGTGGCAGCGGCGAGGTGGTGCTGGCCCGGGAGGACAGCGGCGCGGTGGCCGGATTCGTGACCGCGCTAACCGATGGCGTGCTCGCCGCCTATATCCCGCTGCTGGAGGTCCGGCCGGAGTGGCGCGGCCAGGGGATCGGCACCGAACTGGTGCGCCGGATGCTGGACCGGCTGGCCGGCCTGTACATGATCGATCTGGTCTGCGATCCCGGTCTGCTGCCGTTCTACGCCCGGCTCGGCCTGGAGCCCTACAGCGCGGCCATCCGGCGCGACCGGGCCGCCCTGACCCGGGCCGCCGCCGGCTAGGGCACCGCCGGCGAAGTGTGCCGGGGCCAGCGTCAGTCCCGGGTCAGCAGTTCCTGGCCGTGCTTGCTCAGCTCAGCCACGGACGTGACACCCAGCAGCTGGAGGGTGCGCCGGAACTGGCTGGCCAGCAGGGTCAGCGCCTTGTCCACACCCCGCTCGCCCCCGGCCATCAGGCCATACAGGTAGGCCCGTCCGATCGCGGCGGCGTCGGCGCCCAGCGCGATCGCGGTCGCGATATCCGCCCCGTGCCGGATACCGGAGTCGGTCAGGATGCACATGCCCGGCCCGGCGGCTTCCCGGGCCCCGGCGATGAGATCGGCCGGTGCGACGGCCCGGTCGAGCTGACGGCCGCCGTGGTTGGACAGCTGAATGCCGTCGGCACCGGCCTGCGCGGCCCGGCGGGCGTCGGCCGGGCCGAGCGGTCCCTTGATGACCAGCCTGCCCGGCCAGCGCTCGCGCAGCGCGGCGATGTCGTCCCAGCTGATGGCGGTGCTGAAGCGGGAGATCGAGCCGCCAATGGTCATCGACCGCTCCTGCGCGAAATTGGCGAAGGCGACGGCCGGGCTGCGCAGCATGCGCAGCCAGTAACCCGGCCGGGTGGCGATGCTGGCGATGCTGCCCACGGTCAGCTCGGGCGGGATGACCAGGCCGTTGCGCAGATCCCGGCTACGGTGCCCGGACACCACCGTGTCCACCGTCACCACCAGCACCCGGTACCCGGACGCGGCGGCCCGGTCCACCAGCTCGTTGCTCAGCCCGCTGTCCTTGAGCAGGTAGAGCTGGAACCACCGGTCCGGCCCGGCCGCGGCGGCGAGGTCCTCGATCGAGGTGGTGGCCATGGTGGACAGGGTGTACGGCAGGCCATGCCGGGCCGCCACCCGGGCCACGCCGGCCTCCCCGTCCGGATGCACCATCCGGGTGAACCCGGTCGGGGCGAGCACCAGCGGCAGCGGCAGCGTCTGGCCCAGCACCTGGGCCGAGGTGTCCGGCGCGGAGACATCGACCAGCACCCGGGGCATGAACCGCCACCGGGTGAGCGCCGCCCGGTTCGCGGCCATGCTCAGCTCGTCGTCGGCGCCCCCGTCGACGTAATCGAACACCGGGCGCGGGGTCAGCCGCCGGCTGCATTCGCGCAGGTCATCGAGGTCGCGGCAGCGCGCGAGCCGCCGGGTGACCGGATCCAGCTCGACCGGCCGCATCCGCAGAAGCTGCGCGACTTCCCGGATGTGCATTCCTCGGACGATACTCTCGGGCCCGCGCCTGCCACCGATCTGAAGGGACCACCGATGGCCACCGCCGAGGACGGCATCGCCGCGCAGATCCGCAACATCGAGGCCCGCTACGGCCGGCCCATGTCCGACTGGTTCGCCGTGATCGCCGCCAGCGGCCTCACCAAGCACACCGAGGTGGTCGCCATGCTCAAGTCCGAGCATGGCCTGGCCCACGGGGCCGCCCACCGGATCTCGCTGCTGTCCCGGGAAGCGGCGGCCCCGGCCCCGGCCGCCGACCCGGTGGACGCGCTCTACGCCGGGACCAAGGCGCCGCTGCGGCCGCTGCACGACCAGCTGATGACGGTGATCACCGGGTTCGGCCCGGACGTGGACACGGTGCCGAAGAAGGGCTACCTGAGCCTGCGGCGGCGCAAGCAGTTCGCCATGATCCAGCCGAGCGGCGCCGGCCGGATCGACCTCGGCCTGATCCTGCCCGGAGTGCCGCCCACGGGCCGGCTGGAGCCGTCAGGCACCTTCAACGCCCTGTTCACCCACCGGGTGCGGGTGACGTCGGCCGCCGGCATCGACCAGGACCTGACGGACTGGCTGCGCGCCGCCTACACCAATGCCGGCTAGCGCACGGGGTCATTCCTCGATGGCGCCGCCGACGCGGCGCAGGTACTCCCGGAAGGTCGGCGCGGGCGCCAGCCGGCGCTCGGCCAGGTAGCCGCTGAACCCCAGCTGGCTCCGCAGCGGCTCACCGGCCCGGATCCGCGCGGCCTGTGCCCGCTCGGTATCGCGGATCGTCTCCGCCAGCCCCAGGATCTCCCCCGCGCGGGCGGCGGGCAGGAAGAGCACGCCGTCGTCATCACCCAGGACCAGGTCGCCGTGGTCGACCGTCCACTCCCCCACCGTGGCCGAAGCCAGCGCCCCTTCAGGCCGGGGATCCAGCCGCAGCGGGCCGGTTGGGAGGGTGCCCAGGCTGAAGACCGGCAGCCCGATCGCCTGGATGTCCGCGCTGTCGCGATGCAGCCCCCAGATCACAATGCCGGCCAGGCCCGCGGCCTGTGCCTCAAGCACCACCAGGTCGCCGACGCACGCCTCGTCGGCCCGCCCGCCGTTGTCCACGACAAGCACATCGCCCGGCTCGGCGCCGTCGATCGCCTCCAGGAAGATGTCGACGCTGCCGGCATGCCGGGCCGGCAGCACCCGGCCGGCCACCCGGCTGCCTGGCACGGCCGCGTTCATCGGCCACGGCGCGCAGCGCACCGGTATGTGCGCACGCAGGCAGGCATCAGCCAGGTGGGCCGTGGTCAGCCCGGCGAACCGGCGCTGCAACTCATGCTGCTCCATCGCTCCATCTCTCCTTCGCCTGGCTGAGCGGCGCTGACCGCCGGCTCAGCGTCCCGGATCCAGCAGGTCGATGATCTCGGCTGCGGGGCGGTCGGTGGCCTGGCCGAAGCCGGTGCCTGCCCACAGGCTCATCCGGTCGGCGTCACCTTGCTGCGCGGCCGCGGCGCGCAACGGCCGGGTGGCGTTGTTGATCTCGGGGTAGGCGGCCGGCGCATCCGGGTGGTCGCGGATGAACTGGTTGACCAGGCCTCGCGCGGGCCGGCCGCTGAACGCACGGGTCAGCGTGGTGCCGGTGAACTGGCCGCTGACCAGGACCGCCTTGTGCACCGGGTGCGCGCCGCTCTCCGGGCAGCGCAGGAACGCGGTCCCGCACTGGACGGCCGCCGCGCCCGCGGCCAGCGCCGCCGCGGCCCCGGCCGCGTTCATGATGCCCCCCGCCGCGATCAGCGGGACATCGGTGACCCGGGCAACCTGGCCGATGAGCGGGAGCAGTGCCGTCCCGCCGCCGGCCGGCCCGTCGTTGCTGAACGTCCCCTGGTGCGCGCCTGCTTCCGTCCCCTGGACGCACAGGCAGCCGACCCCGGCCGCGGCGGCCAGCCGCGCCTCCGCCGGGCTGGTGACGGTGACCACGGTGACCGAGCCCGCCCGCCGGAAGGCGCCGAGCACGTCGGTGTCCGGGCAGCCGAAGGTGAAGCTGACGACCGGCGGCGGGTCGGCCAGCAGCGCGTC
The DNA here is from genome assembly GCA_036522155.1 of Streptosporangiaceae bacterium. Classification (GTDB taxonomy): domain Bacteria; phylum Actinomycetota; class Actinomycetes; order Streptosporangiales; family Streptosporangiaceae; genus UBA9676. The sequence continues at coordinate 23,345 of DATDGI010000376.1, read as the reverse complement.
CAGTTTCGCCGCCCACCCATCGTCGTCCCAGGCCGGCTCGGCCAGCGCGGCCCCGGCCCGGGCGGCGTCGCCGCTCAGCGAGCCCACATACCTGGCCGTCTCCGCGGGGTCGGCCGCCGGGCCGCCCGGGACGAACAGGTTGACGCCGAACGGGCCGCCGCTGGCCCCCCGTACCGAGGCGATGCCCGCCCGCATCACCTCGGCGGTCTGGTAGCCGGCGGCCAGGAATCCCAGCGCGCCCGCCTCCGCGGCCGCCGCGACCAGCGCCGGGGTGGCCGGCCCGCCCGCCATCGGCGCCACCACCACCGGCCGCCGCAGCAGCCGCCCGAGCGGATCAGGAATCAGCTGCCTGGTCATGGCCGGGGCGCGCCGATCGGGTTGGGCACGGGGATGAGGCCGCCGTCGATGAGCTGCCGGCTGACCGGCGCGGCCAGGCCGATGGCCCGCCTGACACCGGTCTCACCGAGCCGTTCCACCGGCCCGGCGGCCAGCCGGTCGGTCAGATCCTCGATGCTCCGGCGGAGCGCGCCGCCGGTCTTGGTGAGCCGGCCGTCCCGGCCAAGGAGCCCCCGGGCCTGGAGCCGACCCTCCGACTGCTGCCAGTCGTCGTCGCCCCAGCCCCGGGTGGGCTGGATCATCTCCCGGCTGATCGCCCCGGTCGCCACGTGGGTCAGCATCGCGTCGATGCCGCGCAGCCCGGCGCCGACCCCGGCCAGCACATGGCCGTCGCCCCGGTGCTCACGGATCACGGTGGCGGCCAGCCAGGCCGAAGCGACCGGGTCCGCCGGGCGGGGGACCTGCGACCAGGCGGCGGCCAGTGGGCGGCCGTCGAACCGGCAGCCGGCCACCGCCTCCCACAGCAGGCCGGACAGTTCGGCCAGGCTGGCGACGGCGGGCTGATCGAGATGCTGCCGCAGGGCCTCGGCGGCACCGCTGAGCCGGGCGGCCACCACGGCGGCGGGCTGGGCGAACGTCCAGGCGTCCGGGATGGCCCGCGCCACCATGTCCGGGGCGAATCCGTAGGCCATGGCGGCGACCGCCTCCGGTGGCACCGGCCCGAGCGGCGCCACCCGGCCCGCGAAGTAGCCCATCCAGAAGCCGCGGAGCCCGGCGCGGCGGGCCGCCTCGGCCGGCTCGGGCGCGAAGTACACGACCGCGTGGATCGGCTCGACCGCCTCCCAGAGCCGGCGGGCCAAGGTCGAGGTGGGTTCCATGGAACCACCTTGCCGCCCGTCGGCCACCGGCGAAAGTGCCAATATTGAGAAATGGATCAGGATCTCTCGTGGTGGGTTGAGGTCGTGTTCGGCGGCTGGCGGGAGCGGCCCGGTCCGCGCTATCAGCGGCTGGCGGGCGCGCTGCTGGATGCCGTGGACCGGCGGGTGCTCCGGGCCGGCATCCGGGTGCCCGCGGAGCGGACCCTGGCGGCCACGGTCGGGGTGTCCCGGGGGACGGTGGTGGCGTGTTTTGGGCATCTGGCCGCCGCCGGGGTGGTCCGCCGCCGCCAGGGCTCGGGCACCTATGTGGTCGGCCGCCCGTCCTGGGCCGCCCGGCCGGCCACCGACAGCGTCGCGACCCTGCTGCTGCGCCGGATGGCCGGTGACCGGGAGACCATCGACCTGTCCGTCTCCAGCCCGGGTGACCTGCGGCACCTGCCGGCCGTGGACGCCGCCGCCGCCTGGGCCGCGCTGGACGGGCACGGGCTCGACCCGGCCGGGGCTGGGCTGCTCCGGGCCGAGGTCGCCCGGCATCTGACCGAGCACCAGCAGCTGCCGACTGAGCCCGGCCAGCTGGTCATCACCGCAGGCGCGCAGGAGGCGCTGTGGCTGCTCGGCCGGGCGCTGCACCCGCATGCGGGCACCCTGGTCACCAGCTGCCCGACCTACCCGGGGCTGGCGGGCGCCTTCGCCGGCAGCCGCCGCACCATCGTCGCGGTGCCGGCTGACGTGGCCGGCATCGACCCGGGCGCGATCGAGCGGGCGGGCCGGTCCGCGGGCACGGTGGCCTACCTGATGCCGACCGGGCACAACCCGTCCGGCACGGTGATGACGACCGTACGGCGCCAGTCCATCGCGGCCATCGCCGACGCCGGGCGGGTTACCGTGATCGAGGATCTGTCGCTGGCGGACCTCCTCCTCGGCGCCGTCCCGCTGCCCGCGCCTCCGCTAGCGGCACTCAGCACCCGCGTCATCGCGGTCGGCTCGGTCTCAAAGCTGCTGTGGGGCGGGCTGCGGGTCGGCTGGATCCGGGCCGACGATCCGCTGCGGACGGCGGTGCTCGTGCACAAGGCCGCGCTCAACCTGGCCACCGCCGCGATCAGCCAGGCGCTCGCCGGGCAGCTGCTGGCCGCGGTGGACGCGGATTGGCTCGCCGCTCACCGCGGCGCCCTCACGGCCCGGCGCGACCACTTGACCACGTTGCTGGCCGCGCAGCTCCCCGCCTGGCGGGTCCAGCCGCCGGACGCCGGTCTGTCGCTGTGGGCGGAACTGCCGCTGGACAGCGCCGACGCCTTTGCCCACGCCGCCGCCCGGCACGGGGTCGCCGTGGCCGCGGGGAGCACGGCCTGCGTGGACGGCCGGCACCGTCGCTACCTGCGGATTTCCTTCGCCGAGCCGCCAGGCACGCTGGAACTGGCCGTTGAGCGTCTGGCCGCGGCCTGGGAGGCGCACACCGAGAACCTCGCCGCCACCCCGGCCCGCCGGTAACGGTGCCATTCTGGGACGGTGCCGTCCGTCTCCTCGCTTCCCGCGCTCCTGCAGGCGGTCGCCGGGTTCGAGATCGCCGACCCGGGCCTGGTGATCGAGCCCGCGGCGCAGGCGGCCGCGCGGCGGTCCCTCGACGAGTCGGGCCTGCTGCTGCTCGGCGAGGTCCACGGCGTCCGGGAGAACCCGGTACTGATCTGGGCCCTCATACAGGCGTTCGGGCTGACCCGGCTGGCGCTGGAATGGCCCGAGGATCTGGCGCCGGTGATCGGGGCGTTCCTGGCCGGCGGCGACCTGGCCGAGCGAGCCCTCGACGATCACTGGGAGTTCTGGTCCGGGGATGGCCGCATCAGCGCCGGGCACCTGGCCGTGCTGGCCGAGCGCGCCGCGGCCGGCCCGCTGGATCTGGCCCTGTTCGACGGGACCGTCGGCGCGGACTGGAGCTGGTCGCAGCGCGACCAGGCGATGGCCCGGCGGGTCCTGGCTGCTTCCCCGCCCGGTACCCGCACCCTGGTCGTGGCGGGCAACGCCCACACCGTCACCAGTGACACGGACCTGGGCACCCCGATGGGCGCCTGCCTGGCCGGGGAGCGGCCGGGGGTCCAGGAGATCCGGATCAGCTACGGCGGCGGGCGTTTCTACAACTGCGAGCCGCGCCGGTTCGGGGCTGGCGTGCGGAGGCCGCGGCCGCCCCGGCTGGCCGGGCGGGACGGCGCGCTCGTGCTCGACCTGTGCTGGGCCGGGGAGGCGGTGGTCCCGCAGCGCGCCATGCCAGCGCTGGTGGCCGACGGCCCGCCCGATGGTGACCAGCGGGGCCCGGTCACAGGTCGATGATCAGGCCGTCGTGGGCGGCGGGCAGGCCGGTGTCGCCGAGCCGGTCCAGCATCGCGGCCGACATGTGGGTGAGCACCACCTGGCCGGCCCGGATTTCCCCGAGGTGCGCGCGCAGCGTCTGGTAGTCGAGGTGGTAGCGGATGGGGCGGTCAAAGGTATAGGCCTCGGCCGCGAACGGGTCCGTCCCCGCGCCGCGTCGGCCAGGGCTGGGGTCCACTCGGTGTCCCCCGAGTAGGCAAAACTCACCCCGCCGGCCTCGACCCGCAGCGCCAGCGGCGGGGCGCCGCAGGCGTGCACCACCTCCCACCCGCGCACGGTCACGGCGCCCAGGCCGGTGGGGCTCCCGTCCACGGCCAGCTCGGTCACCTCCACCGGGAACCGGCGGCGCGCCCGGCTTGAACCCGGGAACAGGGTCTCCATCGCCTCGGCCAGCCGGGCCCGGATGCCCGGCGGGCCCGCCACCAGCAGCGGGGCGGCCCGGTGCGAGAACTGGCCGTCCAGAATGAGAAAGGGAAGCCCGCCAAAGTGATCACCATGCAAGTGGGTCACCGCCACCGCGCCCACCAGGTTTGGGTCCAGCCCCTGCGCCTTCAGCGCCACCAGGCTGGTGGCACCGCAGTCCACCAGCAGCACCTGCCCCTGGGTTGTCAGCTGAATGCAGGTTTGCCAGCGGCCGCCGCTTCCGAAGGCGTCGCCGCTGCCCACGAACTGGACCCTCATGAACTCATCCTCACGCACCGCATTGCGGGCGGTCCCGGCCATAGTGCCGGGCTGCCGCAGCACTGGTGCGGGCCCGATGGGCGAGTTAGCGTGGTAGCCGAGCCGGACGGACGAGAGGAACGGCCGTTAGAACCTAGCCGCCCCGGATAAGGCGAGGCCACCCAGTAGCTGCGTGACCTGCGCCGGTTTGGTTTGCTTCCACAATCCGGGTCCGCTCGCCGGTTCCTGTCCGGCCCATCATCACTCCAGACGCCGGGAATCCCACCGCGCGCTGCATCCGCATGCCCGCGCCTGGCGCCTGTCCGTATCCCCAGTCACCTGCCAGCGAGGAGAGGTGTGATCGGCATGGACAAAGACGAGCTGCTTGAGCGGTACGAGGCCCTCGGCGAACTGGACGACTACCTGGCCGCCAGGCCGCTATTCGAGCAGGCCATCGCGGAGCAGCCGACCGCGCACCTGCTCAAGCAGTACGGGTACCTGCTGGAATGCCACGGCCGGATCACCATCAGGCACGCGATCGAGCAGTACGAGCGCTCCATCGCGCTCGACCCGGCCGAGGACCAGGTGCGGCTGCAGTGGATCGGCGCGAAGGCGTCGCTCGCCGAGCCGGAGACCGCCATCGACCTTTACACAGAACGGGTGGCCGCCTCCCCCGGCGATCTGCGCGAACTCCGGTTCCTGGTGTCCGCCCACCTGTCCGCGCGGGACTTCGCCGCAGCGGCCGGGCTCATCGGCACCGGGCTCGAACGCGACCCCGATGACTGGGCTCTGATCATGGCCCGGGGTTCGGTCAAGGAGGCCCGCGGCGACACCGAAGGCGCTCTCGCCGACTGGCGGCACGCGCAGGAACTCGACCCGGACATCCTCAGCCCGGACTACCACAGTGCCTTCCTGCTGGAGCGGGAGGGACGGCTGGACGAGGCCGCCGCGTGCTGGCGGCACATCATCGACCATGCCGAGGCTCACGGCTGGGAACTGACCGCGGTCTGGCCCCGCCGGGAACTTCAGCGGCTGCAGGGGCTGATCGAGCGCGGGTCAGCGACGGCGGCGGCGGGCGGTGGTGATGTTCCAGCCGGTGCCGATCCCCGCGATGTGCAGCGCCAGGCAGATCAGCCCGATGAAAAGGAGGCTCGCGGGGGCGAAGACGTTGCTGGTCGCCGTGCCGGTCGCGTCCAGCAGGAACGCGATGAAGAAGACGATGGCGGCGATGATCGCTAGCACGTGGCCTCCTGGCAGGGGCGCGCCGTCGCTGGCGCGGCTGCCTTACTCTGCCACGGGTTGCGGCTTCTAAACCGGTTCGGTCCCGGGCGGCCCGGCCGTAGGCCGCGGTCAGGGCGGCCGGCCTAGCGGCGCAGCCGGTCGAGGGTCTGCTGCGCCCGGCGCTGGGCGTTCTCGGCCTGGCGGGCCTCGATCCGCGCCTCGGCCAGCGCCTCCCGGGCCTCGGTGAGTTGCTCCTCGATCCGCCGGACCGCGGCCTGCTGCTCGTGCACGGCCGAGGCGGCCGCGCGCACGGCCCGGCTGGCGTCGGCGGCGGCCTGCTCGGCCTCGGCGAGGGCCCGCCGTTGCTCGCGTTCCGCCTCGGCCGCCGCGGCCGCTGCCGCCCGCGCCTTGGCTTCCGCGGCAGCCGCGGCCGCTTCGGCCCTGGCCTGGGCTTTCGCCTCGGCGGCGGCCGTCGCTTCCGCCTTCGCCTCCCCGTCCGCCGCCCGGGCCGGCCTGGCGACCCGGGTGGCGGTCTGAGCCACCGTCGGGTTCGTGCCCGTCCCGCTGGCCGCTGGAGTCACCGGTGCCTTCCTGGCCGGGCGCGGGGCTGGGTCCGGCACCAGGGCCAGGGCCGGGATCCCGGCCGCCTCGAAACCGGCCCGCTGCTCCGCGCGCACCAGGGTCCCGGCCGCCAGTTGCGACGCCACCTGCGGGTCGGCCAGGGCCGCGCCGAAGATCACGGTCACCTCTTCGGCCAGCGCCGCCGATGGCGCGGACTCCCCCGTCATGCCCAGCGCCTGGCGGACCAGCGCATCGACCAGTTCACGGCGCGCCTGCGACAGCTCGCGGATCCGCTGCCCGTCCAGCGCCGCCTCGGCCGCCCGCAAGTCGTCAGCCAGCGAAGACAGCCGCCCGGGCACGCTGGGGTCGGCGCGGACCAGCCGGTTCACCGTCCAGGCCGACCGGGTCGGCTTGCGCAGGCCAGCGATCTGGCTGGCCACCTCGGTCTCCCCGGCCGCGCGGGCCTCCGCGGCCAGCGCCTTGCGCCGTTCGGTAAAAACGTCCAAGTCACCCGCATACAGTTCGTCAGCCGCTGCGCGCAGCAGATCATCACCGGACACCCTGCCATCGTCTCTCATCCCGGACCGGGCCGGGAGGATGCCTACCGCTGCCCGGATTGAGCCGGGGTGACAAGATCGGACGCATGACTGAGCCAGGGCAGCCGGGCGCGGCCGGGCCGGAGGGCCCGGCGGGCCAGCCGGAGCCGGGCGCGCCGACGCCAGTGCCGGGCGAGGAATGGCCCGGCAGGCACGGCATGGACCCGTGGCAGCTGTGGCTGCACCGGTTCGAGCAGTTGGCGGTGAGCTACGGCCACGGCGTGCCCGTCCCCGCCTGGCTGCGCAGGACGCGGGGCGAGCGCCGGTGGCCGGTCAGCCTCAGCGTGCTCGCGGCCATCGTCTTGCAGTTCCTGCTGCCGTCGCACCTGACCACCCCGCTGCCCCGCGCGCTGCTGCCGGCCCTGGAGGCAGCCCTGCTGGTCGGTCTGAGCATCGCCAACCCGGTGCGGATCGAACGGCGCGGGCCGACCGTGCGGGCCGCCAGCATCGCGCTCATCCTGCTGATCACGGTCGCCAACGCGGCCTCGGCCGTGCTGCTCATCCGGGCGATCCTGACCGGCCAGGCCGGCAACGCCGCCGGGGTGCTGCTCGCCACCGGCGCCTCGGTGTGGGCGACCAACGTGATCGCCTTCGCGCTGTGGTACTGGGAGTTCGACCGCGGCGGCCCGGTCCACCGGGCCATGGGCACGGCGCGGCACCCGGACCTGCTGTTCCCGCAGATGTCGTCACCCCAGCTGGCCCCGGCGGACTGGGAGCCGCAGTTCGTGGACTACCTGTACATGTCGTTCACCAACGCGACCGCGTTCAGCCCCACCGACGTGATGCCGCTGGCCAGATGGGCGAAGCTGACCATGCTCGTCCAGTCCGCCGTCTCACTGTCCGTCGGCGCGCTGGTCATCGCCCGCGCCGTCAACATCCTCAAGACCTGATGCTCAGGCAACTCGTCCGCCGCTGAGCCGCCGCGAGCCGCGGCGGCCGGTTCAGGTGACCTCGAAGGCGGCCGGGAGGGTCGCGGTCCGGCTGTCCGCGGTGACGAGCTGCACATCGGCGATGCCCGTCGGCAGGCCCGGGGGCACGCTGACGGTCACCACCGTGTCGGTCGGGTTGCCCTGCGCAGCGGCGGTGAGGCCGCCGATCGTCACGTAGGGACCGGCCGTGTTGCCGGCGGCGGCCCGGAAGCCGGAGCCGAAGACCCTGACCTGCGTCCCCACCGGCCCCTTCTGCGGGCTCACCGCCGTGACCTTCACCGCGGCCGGGGGTGCCATCTTCTTGGCCACGTACGCGGTCGCGGAGGCGGAGGTCAGCCCGACCAGCGTGGCCGGGAGGACGGGCAGCTGGATCGGGTCATTGAAGAACGCGATGAAGAAGGCGACCAGCGCCACCAGGTTGAAGAGGAAATACTGGGCGTCACCCAGGTCCAGATCGCCATAGTCGTTGGAAACAATCTCGGCAATCGCCGTCCGCGGGGTCTTCTTCCCGTGGGCGGCGGCCTTCGAAACGACGCTATTGGAGATCTGCGCCAATGTGATGCCCTTGGCCGCGACCGCCGCGCCGGCCGGGAAGCCGAGCAGCAGCAGGTACCGCGGGTCGAGAGCGCTGGGCGGATAGACCACATCGTGGAAGGCGATCACCAGCAGCGCGAAGGACAGCGCCAGCGTCCAGAGGGCGAACTGCACCTTGGATGTCGACACGCGATCGTCGGCCCCGAGGAACAGGTACCAGATCCGCCGCCGTGGTGGCTGTGCCGGGTCGGCCTGCCCGTCGGCCTGCTCGTACTCCTTGGTACCGCAGACGAACCAGAGGATAACGAACAGGGCCACCAGGGTGACCGCCGCAATCAGGTAGGAGATGGGCGCGGACAAGCCCTGCGCGCCCGGTGTCAGCTCGATCACGGATCAGCAGTATGGGCCTGTCCTGCCGGAATGTCCAGCGCAGCTAAGGCCGGACCGGCATCATGAAAACCATCCGCACATGGGCTCGCTGCCGCAGCCGGGGGAAAGATGTCACAGTGGCGCCGGAATCCGGAACTGGACGAGAACGCCAAGGTCGGGCTCTCGTTCATTGGTATCGGATACGGCGTCGTGCTGGTGGCAGTCTTCCCAACAAAAGACCAGACCCATATCGATGTGGCCGGATGGTTTCACCTGGCCCTGGCGGCGTTCATGCTGGTCATCAGCTATATGGGCTACTACAGCAACCGGCAGAAGTATGCTGCGTGGCAGATAAAGTTCTTCAACATCCCATTGCTGCAGTACCTTATCTCATTCGGGATTCTCTTCCTGTACTGGGAGCTTGGCATCATCTCGCCGACGGGCGGCCCGCACGCGACGCCGCGGCCCGAGGCCATCATCATTCTGATCGTATTCGTGGCCTATCTGGCCTGGGACTGCCTGGAAGTCATCGTCCAGGAAAGCTGGCGGTACATTCGGGTACTCATCAGCAGCGGCAATACCGGCATGCTCCCGCCACTGGCGAACGACTATGCCCAACGGCGTAACGGCCACCCGATACGGCCACGGCGGCCTTCCCCTAACGCGTGGTTCGCCAAGGACGTGCGCGCGAGCCGGACCGTCACCTTTGCCTTTACCTGCCTGTACGTGGCGCTCCTGGTCATCGCCTGGCATGTCCATGGCACGGTGTGGATAGCTGTGTTCGACAGCTTTTACATCGCCACCCTCTTCGCGTACCGGTTCGGCCAGTGGACGTGGTCGGAGTACTGGTACAAGGCCCGTAATCACACTGGAGCAGGACGGAACGCCCGTGACACTCCGGCTCATCAACCCTGAGGACCTGCCCACGCCCGCCGGCTACACCCACGTCGTCGTCGCCACCGGAAGCACGATGGTGTTCATCGCCGGCCAGGAACCCGAGGATGCTCAGGGCAGCATCGTCGGCCCCGGTGACCTGGCCGCCCAGTCCCGCCAGGTGTTCGCCAACCTCGGCCGCGCCCTCGCGGCCGCCGGTGCCCACCCTGCGCAGGTTGCCAAGATCACGATCTATGTCGTTCATCACCGGCGCGAGTACCTGCCGGTGATCGAAGAAGCCCGGGCGGGGGCTGTTCGGCGACCACAAGCCAGCCGACACGGTGGTAGGCGTCGAGACGCTGGCCCGGCCCGAGTACCTCATCGAAGTCGACGCCGTCGCGGTCATCGACGGCTGACGGCGCATCCGCTGGGTCAGGTGACCACGCGGAGGGCGACCCTGCGGTTGCCGCCGTGCTGCTTCACCAGGGCGAACCACAGCGGCAGCAGGCAGTCGACGGTTTCGCTGGCGTCCGCGTCACCGGCGTACACCGGGTCCAGGCCGACGGCGGTGATCAGCTCTTCCACGGCCGGGCGGGCGACGGGGTCCGCGGCGAAGAACAGGACCGCGCCGGGCAGCGGGTCGGCGAAGTTCTCCCAGCCCAGGGTGCTGAACGCGCGCGCGTACCGTGCGCCGGGCGCGGCGGCGGCGATCTCGGCGCGCCGGTTGACGACCGCCTGGCCGATGCTGTTGGTGGCGTCGATCACCACCTTGCCCGCCAGCGCTTCGCCGTGCGGCCCGATGACCTCGGCGACCGCCCGGCCGGGCACGGCCAGCAGGACGACATCGGCGCCCGCGACCGCGTCAGCGGCCGGCCGCGCCGGCCCACCGCCCGGTCCTTCCCCGGCCCCCTGCCGGGAGCCGTACACCACGTCATGCCCGGCGGCCTGCCATCGCTGGCCCAGGGTGCCGCCGATCTTCCCGGTCCCGATCACTGCGATCCTCATGTCGCCACCCAACCACGGTGACGCCTGCCGCATTCCATGCCGTAGCGTCGGTCCCGTGGTCCGCTACCTGGTGCTGGTCGCCGAACCGCCAGAAGGCCTCAGCAGCTTCCAGATCAGATGACGGAGGCCAGGGTGCCGGATCGCCTGTTCACCGAGCCCGCCCTGGCCGCGCTGTACGACCTGTGGCCAGCGGGGCAGCGCGCCGACCTCGATTTCTACCTGCCGATGGTGATGTCGGCCGCGTCCGTGCTCGATGTCGGCTGCGGCACCGGCGAATTGCTGCGGCTGGCCCGGCAGGCCGGGCACACCGGGCGGCTCTGCGGGCTCGACCCGGCGCCGGCCATGCTCGCCCTGGCGCGCCAGCGGACCGATATCGAATGGGTGCTGGCCGACGCCGCGTCGGCCGCCTGGCAGCAGGAGTTCGGCTTGGTCGTCATGACAGGCCACGCCTTCCAGGTACTGGTCAGCGACGACGAGATCCGGGCCGCGCTGGCGGCCATCCGGACGGCGCTCGCCCCGGGCGGGCGGTTCGCGTTCGAGACCCGCAACCCGCTGGCCCGCGCCTGGGAGACCTGGACCCCCGGTAACGCCGTGCAGGCGACCGGACCCACCGGCGCCGTCGTCACCATGGCCCACCAGGTGGACGTGCCCTTCGACGGCGTCACCGTGTCGTTCACCACCACCTACACCAGCCCGGACTGGGACCAGCCGGAGGTCAGCCGGAGCACCTTGCGCTTCCCCGGTCCCATCGAGCTGGCCTCGTTCCTGACCGAAGCCGGCCTGGCCATCCAGGAGCAGTACGGCGACTGGGACCGCCGGCCCCTCACCACCGCCAGCCTGGAAATCATCACCATCGCCGGATTGGCGCCGGCCGATACTTGACGCCGTGGCCGGTCACCCCCTACCGAGCAAAAGGAACCCGCCGTGACCAACGACGCTACCCCCCGGCCACCGGCCGGGCAGCCGCCCATCGACACCACGGTCCCGCATTCGGCGCGGGTCTGGAACTACTGGTTAGGCGGCCAGGACAACTACCCGGCCGACCGCGCCGCCGGCGACCAGGTGCTCGCCATCTTCCCGGCCATCGTGGAGGTCGCCCGCGCGCAGCGCGCCTTCCTCGACCGCGCGATCAGCTACCTGGCCGTCGAGGCAGGCCTCCGCCAGTTCCTGGACGCGGGCTCGGGCCTGCCCACCGCGGGCGCAACCCATCAGATTGCGCAACGGATAGCTCCCGCCACCCGCGTTGTCTACGCCGACAACGATCCCACGCTGCTGGCGCACGCCCGGTCCGTGCTCACCAGCACCCCCGAGGGCGCCACCGACTATGTGGCCGGTGACCTGCGCGCGCCGGACCAGCTCACCGGCGCCGCGCGCGGCACGCTCGACCTGCACCAGCCGGTCGGCCTGGTGCTGCTCGGCGTACTGGGCCACGTCGGCGACGACGGCGAGGCCCGGTCAATCGTGGAGCGGCTGATGACAGCCCTGGCGCCGGGCAGCTATCTGGTCCTGGCCGACGGCACCGACATCAGCGAGGCGGGCAACGAGGCCCAGCGCCAGTACAACGAGCGCAGTCCGCTCCCCTACCACCTGCGCAGCCCGGACCGGATCGGCGCCTTCTTCGCCGGCCTCGACCTGGTCGAGCCCGGCGTCGTGCCGTGCTCGCAATGGCGGAACCCGGCCGCGCCCCCGCAGGGCGAAGCCGCCGTCGGCGGCGTCGCGCGGAAACCCTGATCAGCGCCTCGCCGCCGGCCGGCCGGGCCGCGGATCCTGATCCTCGGCCCGGTGAATCACCTCACGCAGCGGTTGCACTCACGCCGGGAAGATCACCGAACCGGACGTTCGCGTCGAAGGTCAGCAGGATGCGGCCGCTCTGCAGGGCATGGGCAGCGATGATCAGGTCGTGGGCGCCGCGAGGTTTGCCCACCCGCCGGGCGTGTGCTATCAGGCGGGCATGATGGGCGGCAGTGGCTTCGGTGTAGTCGAGCACATCGACGGCCGAGGTAATGGCGGCGAGAGCGCGGGCACGGTCAGCCGCCCGCCCGGGCGTGTCGGCAAGTTCGATCCCGACGCGGTATTCGGCGATGGATACCGCCGCTACCGCCAGGTTGTCGTCGTCCAGAGCGGCCCGGTCGATGGTTCCGCGTTCGTAGGCGATCAGGACACTCGTATCCAGGATCACGCGTCTGCCCACGGATCGGTCCCCTCAGCCCGGATCAGGGCCAGCGCGCCCGCAATGTCCTCCGCGAACCGATCGTCAGGCGGCGGAATGTGCTCCAGCGCAGCCCGCAGATCCGCGCCCGTGCCGCTGTGGGCGGGCCCCATCTCGGCAATCACATGGTTTCCCCGTGTGATCCTGACGGTCTCGCCCCGCTCGATGGCGTCGAGCAGGTCGGAGAAGTTACGTGAAGCCTCTGTGGCGGTCATGGTCCGCATGACAGGAGAATATCTGATAATCAGATAAACGCTTGCGGCTTCGGTCGCCGAACGCGCCCGCCGACCCTGATCCGCTCAGCGGCGGTCCGCATCACGGTGAGCCAGGATTTGCTCTGCGGGCAGAGATGCGCCCATGCCCGTCTTCCGGGCGCGTATCCGCCGCAGCGGTGGGAGCGTCGGCGGGGGCTGCTGGCGGGGCGGCAGGCCGGCCAGCAGTTCGGTGGTCGCCTCGGCGACCTTTCTGACGGCCAGCTCGAACGCGTCCCCGGTGCGGGCCGACACGGACTGGACCCCGCTGACCTTGCGCACGTACTGGCGCGCGGCGGCCTCGATCTCCTCGGACGTCGCGGCCGGCTCCAGTCCCCGCAGGGTGGTGATGTTGCGGCACATGCCTTCACGCTAGCTCGGCCAGCACAGCCTCGGTGTGCTGGCCCAGCCGCGGCACCGGCCCGAGGGCCGGGCCGAACCCGTCGTGCCCGGCGGGCGGCAGCAGCACCGCCACCTCCCGCCCGCCCGCGCTGACCGGCGCCCACCGGCCGGCCAGCTGCGGGTGCGCGGCCGCCTCGGCCACCTCCCTGACCGACGCGTAGGCGATCCGGGCCGCGGCCAGCCGCCGCACCAGCTCGGCCGTGGGCAGGGCGCCGATCGCCGCCGCCAGCGCCCGCTCCACCTCGTCCCGCCGCTCGACCCGGCGCTGGTTCCCGGCGTAGCGCTCGTCGGCGGCCAGCTCCGGCAGCCCGGTCACGTCCTGGCACAGGCGCTGCCACTCGGCTTCGTTCTGCACCCCGATCAGCACGTCGTCGCCGTCCGCGGTCCGGTACGAGCCGTACGGGACGATGGTGGCGTGCCGGGCCCCGGTCCGGCCCGGCGGCGAGCCGGTCAGGCCGGCCAGCAGCATCGGATGTGACATCCACTCGGCCAGCGCGGCCAGCAGGGACACTCGCACCACCCCGCCCCGGCCGGTCCGCGCCCGCTGGAGCAGGGCGGCCAGGATGCCGCTGTAGGCGTACATGCCGCCGGCGATGTCGGCGATGCTGATACCGGCCTTGGCCGGCTCGGCGGCCGAGCCGGTCACCGCGAGCACCCCGGCCTCGGCCTGGACCAGCAGGTCGTAGGCCTTGCGGTCGGCGTACGGGCCGTCGTCGCCATAACCGCTGAGCTGGCAGGCGACCAGCCGCGGGTGACGGGCCGCCAGCCCGGCGGCGTCCAGCCCGAGCCGCCCGATCGCGCCCGGGGCCAGGTTGCACACGAAAACGTCGGCCCGGCCGATCAGCGCGCCCAGAGCGTGCCGTCCGTGGCCGGTCTTCAGGTCGAGCACGACCGACTCCTTGGACCGGTTGAGCCAGACGAACCAGCTCGACATGCCCTCGCCGGCCGCGTCGTCGTAGTAGCGGGCGAAGTCCCCGCCCGGCCGCTCGATTTTGATCACCCGCGCGCCCAGGTCGGCCAGCTGCCGGGTGGCGAACGGCGCCGCCACCGCCTGTTCCAGCGACACCACCAGCACGCCGTCCAGCGGCCGTCCGCCGCCGTCCGCGGTCACCGGCCACCGGCCTGCGCGGCCGCGGCCAGCCGCGCCGGGTCGAACGTGTCATCCGGGCCGAGCGCGTCCACCGTCGCCAGCAAGCTGGTGGCGGCCGGCTCCCCCAGCAGCCCGGCGGCCTTGGCCGCGATCTCCGCGCGGCCCACCGGCCAGCCCGGGCTGCCGCGGAACGCGGTGGTCCGCAGCTCCACCACCTCCCCATCGGCGAAGCTCAGCGTCACCTCGGCCCCCCACCGCGCCGGGTAGGCCGCGTCCAGTTCGGCGCTGGTGTACATCCAGACCTTGTCCATCAGCGGCTGCAACTGGGGTGCCAGGCGGCCAGCGTCCTGGAAGTCGGTGAGTGAGGAAGCGCCGCGGCTGAGGGTGAGCGCGGCGCCGAACGGCATGGAGAACTGCGCGTCCACCATGTTCGCCACCGACCGCTTGCGCTCGGCGGGCTCGCCGACCAGGCCCATCCCGCCGGTCAGCACGCCGCAGTCGACCCGCTCGATGCCGTCGATCCGGCCGCCATCGGTGCGGTAGGCCGCCAGCAGGTCCATCACCCCGTGCATATACCGGCAGCACGGGTGGAACTTCACGCTGGTCTCGTGCACCGCGGGCAGCGCCGCGCCGTGGGCCAGCACCTTCGCCACCCGGCCCGGCGGCCGGGCGCCGCCGTAGATGTGCATCAGCCCGTACCGGTCGCCGACCGCGTCGGCCGGGCCGGTGAACCCGGCGGCGGCCAGGTCGGCCGCGAGGATGCCGCCGGCCGCGGCCGACCCGGAGTGGAACCGCTTGGTCCACGCGCCCTCGCTCAGGTAGGCCATGCTGCCCGCGGACAGGCTGAGCGCGATGCCGAACGCGGTGCCCAGCGCCGCGGCGTCCAGCCCGGCCAGCCGCCCGGCGGCCGCGGCCGCGCCGAACACCCCGCACACCGCGGTCGGGTGCAGCCCCTGCCGGTACAGCTCGGCCGGCCCGAGCAGTTCGCCGAGGCTGGCCATGACCTGGTAGCCGGCCACCGCGCTGTCCAGCACCGCGGCCACCGTGGCCGGCCGGCCCGCGGCGGCGGCCAGCAGCGCCGTCCAGATCACCGTGCCCGGATGCGAGCTGGACGGCTCGTGGGTGTCGTCGAGTTCCAGGCTGTGCGCGCTGATGCCGTTCAGCAGCGCCGCGTCCCGTATCGCGGCGGCCTGCCCGGCACCCAGCACCGGCGCTGGCCCGGCCGGACCGGTCAGCAGCGCCTCCCGCGCCGCCTGGGCGGAGCTCGTAGCCGCGCCCGCGCCCGCGACCGCCAGGTAGTCGGCCAGCAGCAGCCGGGCCCGGTCCCGCTCGGCCGGCCCGGGGCCGGCCTGCGCCGCCAGCGCGGCCAGCGTGGCCGTCACGCCTGACTCCGCCATGGGCACCCTCCCGGCGAGGAACTGACACCGGCCGCATACGCTCGCGATTCAAGCCCATCCTGGCACCCGGCATGGACAGGAGGCTGACCCGCGATGGCAGCACCGGAGATCGCCGACCTCAGCCCGGACGAGCAGGACATCGTCAGGGTCGTGCACGACTGGGTGACGGCCAGCGTGCGGCCGGTGGCGAGGGATCTGGAGCACGCCAACACCTACCCGGCCGAGCTGATCGAGACGATGCGCCAGCTGGGCGTGTTCGGCCTGGTCATCCCCCAGCGCTACGGCGGCTCCGGGGTGTCCACCGCCTGCTTCGCGCTGGTCACCGAGGAGCTCGCGCGCGGCTGGATGAGCCTGGCCGGGGTGATGGGCGGGCACAGCGTGGTGGCCCGGCTGATCACCAGGTTCGGCACCGGCGAGCAGAAGGACACCTGGCTGCCGGCCATGGCCACCGGCCAGGCGCGGGCGGCGATGGCGCTGACCGAGCCGGCCGGCGGCTCCGACCTGCAGGCCATCACCACCCGGGCGGCCGCGGACGGCGGCGGCTACCGGCTGGACGGGACCAAGATGTGGATCACCAACGCGCGGACGGCGCAGGTCACCGCGGTGCTGTGCAAGACCGACCCGGCCGCCGTCCCGGCCAGCGCGGGCATTTCCATCCTGCTCGCCGAGAAGGGCCCGGGCTTCACCGTCTCCCGCGACCTGCCCAAGCTCGGCTACAAGGGAGTCGAGACCTGCGAGCTGGTGTTCGACGGGTACCGGTGCCCGGCCGGGGCGCTGCTCGGCGGGCAGCCGGGGCAGGGTTTCGCGCAGATGATGGACGGGCTGGAACTGGGCCGGATCCAGGTCGCCGCCCGCGCGGTCGGGGTGGCCCGCGCCGCGCTGGAAGACTCGCTGCGCTACGCCCAGCAGCGTGAGACGTTCGGCCAGCCGATCTGGCGGCACCAGGCGGTCGGCCACCGGCTGGCCGACATGGCCACCGCGGTGGAGGCGGCCCGGCTGCTCACCACCCGGGCCGCCGCCGTGCTGGACACCGGGCGGCGCAGCGACCTGGAGGCGGGCATGGCCAAGCTGTTCGCGTCCGAGATGTGCCTGCAGGTCTGCGCCGACGCGATCCGGGTGCACGGTGGCTACGGGTATTCGGCCGAGTTCGACATCGAGCGTTACTACCGGGACGCGCCGCTGATGGTGGTCGGCGAGGGCACGAACGACATCCAGCGCAACGTCATCATCCGCCAGCTCGTCCACCGCCACCCGGCCTGACGCCACATCGATGATCGCTCCGGCGCATCAGGCAGCCAAGGCACGCGGTACATACAATGCCTACATGAGCGCGATGCGTGATGAACTCCATCATCTGGTGGACCAGCTGCCCGAGGGAGAGCTTCAGCCCGCCCTGGAACTGATCCGCGGCCGCATCGCGGAACAGGCCCCGGCCAGGGACCTTCCGTTCTTCGCCTCCTTCGAGGCTGACCCGGATCTTGCGGAACGCTCCGAAGAGATTCTCCGCGCTGAACTCGGTCACTGACATGCTCCTGTGCGACACAGGTGTACTTCTTGCCGCTGGCAATATCAAAGATCAAGCTCACGAAGCGTGCGTAGAACTGCTTCGGCACGCCGAAGGGCCCCTCCTGGTTCCTTCGCCAGTGCTGGGCGAAATCGGCTATCTCCTCCAGTCACGGGTCGGGCCGCAGGCCGAAGTGACCTTCCTCAAATCGTTTGGCGGGGATGGCTTCACCATCGCGGAACTAAACAGTGCCGACATGCCGCGCATAGCCGAGCTGGTGGAGACCTATATCGACCTGCCGCTCGGCATCGTCGACGCAGCGGTCATCGCGATCGCCGAGCGACTGAACCTGCCCGAGGTCGCGACCATCGACCACCGGCATTTCTCAGTTGTCCGGCCCCGTCACGTTCCGGCCCTCACGATCCTCCCCGGGTAAATCTGCCCGTGAGGACAAACGGGGCTCCTGGGTAGGCCAGAGCTGTGGACCCATTGCGCGACTACCGGAGCAAGCGCAACCCGGGCCGGACCCCGGAGCCGATCCCGGCTGAGCCGCCGGTGGCCAGCCCGGAACCGGTCTTCGTGGTGCAGGAGCATCACGCCCGGCGGCTGCACTGGGACTTCCGGCTGGAACGGGACGGCGTGCTGGTGTCCTGGGCGGTGCCCAAGGGCGTGCCGGACGATCCCGCCACCAACCACCTCGCCGTCCACACCGAGGACCATCCGCTCGAATACGCCACGTTTGCCGGTGAGATCCCGCGCGGGGAATACGGCGGCGGCCAGGTCACCATCACCGACCACGGCACCTACGACGCGGTGAAATGGACCGACGACGAGGTCAAGGTGGTGCTCTACGGGCAGCGGCTGACCGGCGGGTACACGCTGTTCCGCACCGGCGGCGACAACTGGATGATCCACCGGGAACGGCGGCAGCTGCCGGGCCGGATCGAGCCCATGCTGGCCCGCCCCGGGGAGCTGCCGCCCGACGACGGCAACTGGGCGTACGAGATGAAATGGGACGGCCTGCGCGCGCTGGCCTACGTCAGCGACGGCCGGGCCCGGCTGCTGTCCCGTACCGGCCAGGACATCTCCCGCGACTACCCCGAACTGGCCGGCCTCGGCGCCGCGCTGGGCACCCGGCAGGCGGTGCTGGACGGCGAGATCGTCGCCCTCGGCGGCGACGGCTGGCCCGACTTCGAGCTGCTCCAGCAGCGGATGAACGCCCGCCCGGGCCCGGCCTACCAGCGCCTGCTCAGCGAGGTCCCGGTCACCTACCTCGCCTTCGACCTGCTCCACCTGGACGGCCGGGCGCTGCTGGACGAGCCCTACCACCAGCGGCGGGCCCTGCTCACCGGGCTCGGCCTCACCGGCGCGCGCTGGCAGACCCCCCCGTCGTTCGCGGGCGAGTCCGCCGCCGACGTGCGGGCCGTATCGCTGCAGCACGGGCTCGAAGGCATTGTGGCCAAACGGCTGGCGTCCCGGTACGAGCCCGGGAAGCGGACCGGAAGCTGGCGCAAGATCAAGAACGTCCGCCACCAGGAGGTCGTGGTCGGCGGCTGGAAACCGGGCGAAGGCAACCGCGCGGGGCAGATCGGGTCGCTGCTGATCGGCGTGCCCGGCCCGGCCGGCCTGGACTATGCGGGTCACGTGGGCACCGGGTTCAGCCAGCAGACGCTGGGCATGCTGGGCGAGCTGCTGGCGCCGCTGCGGCAGGCCACGTCCCCGTTCGCGACCCCGGTCCCGCCCGAGCACGCCCGCCCGGCCGTCTGGGTGGAGCCGTCGGTGGTGATCGAAGTGGAGTTCGCCGGGTGGACCCGGGCGGGCCGGATGCGCGCTCCCACCTACCGCGGGCTGCGCCCCGACAAGGACCCCGCCCAGGTCGTCCGCGAGTCATAACTGACAGTAACGATTCGCTTTCGCCAGGTCGCGAACGCGGCGATACTGCTGGCAGGGGCGGCATCGACCAGCCCAGCCGCCGGACCGAAGGGAAGGCCTGCCGTGCAAAGGCGCATCTGCCGCGTGCTGCTGCCGGCCGCCGCAGCCATCTCGCTGACGGTGGCCGGCTGCGCTGGCCCGGCCGCGGCCACCGCCGGCCAGCCCGGGATCACCGCCAGATACAGCACCAGCAGCGCTGGCTACGCCACCGGCGGCCCGTGGCGGTTCCGGTTCGTCGCCGCCTCGCTGGCCGTCCCCGCCTGCCCGGCCGACCCGGCGGGCAACGCGCTCGCCTCGGTCGTGCTCACCGGCGGCCGGTACCTGGCCGCCATCTCGGTCGCCTGCGGCGGCGGCGCCAGCAGCGCCGGCTACCTCGACCACCACTTCGGCAGCGGCGCGTTCCGGATCTCCCCGCGGGTCGGCGACGTGCTGCACCTCAGCGTCTACCGGGACCGGGCCGCCCGCCGCGACTATTTCACGCTGACCGACGCGGCCACCGGCCGGTCGCAGACGGTCGCGGTGGCCACGCCCCGGGTGGTGGTGTACCGGCACGCGGAACTCGCCGTCTCGCTCGGCGCGCCCGGGGTGGCCAGCCCCACGGCCGACCAGCGGCTGTGGAGTTTTGCGGGCAGCC
Source organism: Streptosporangiaceae bacterium (assembly GCA_036522155.1). GTDB lineage: Bacteria > Actinomycetota > Actinomycetes > Streptosporangiales > Streptosporangiaceae > UBA9676. Next base: position 3,606 of record DATDGI010000376.1, on the reverse strand, counting down.
TGGTGACCAGTTATGACGGCACCCGCGCCGGGCTGCGCGGACCCTGGCCTGCGAGGATGCTGGTCGCGACGGTGACCGGGACGGTCGCGGGCGCAGTCGTTATGAGCCCATCTGAGTTGTGGGGCCGCCAGCAGTTCGGCGTCTGGCTGCGGCACCGCCCGGCTAGCTGACGACGCAGCCCGGGTTCTGGCCGGTGCTGGGGAAGGCCCGGGCCAGCGCGTCGGCGATGAACCAGGCGCGGGCCGCGTAGCCGGGCGAGGTGTAGTGCGTGCCGTCGGCGATGAACCAGCGGTTGCGCACCACCGACGCCCAGTCGAAGATGCGCATGTTCGGGTAGCGGGCGCAGGCCCGCAGCAGCGCGTCGTTCCACAACTGCATGTTGGCTTCCGCGTAGGGGCCGCTGACCAGCAGCGTCTTCACGTTCACCCACATCACGGGCTCGCCGCGGGCGGCCGACATCATCCGCTGGATGCGGGCCATCCGGCCGACGTTGGAGCCGACCGCCACGTCCGCGGTGTCGTCGGTGCCCAGCGCGATCACCCAGCAGCCGCGGAACCCGGCCCGGTACATGGACAGGGCCGCGTCGTAGCCGTTGACCTGGCCGGGCAGCGTCTCCACCACCGAGCGGGCGCCGGAGATGTTGATCCAGGTCTTCTGCACGCCGACGCCGGCGTACCGGGCGGTGATCCGCTGCCTGCGGTTGGGCAGGTAGTCCGGGGAGACCAGGCCGTCCGAGGTGGAGTCGCCGATGTGCGCCACCTGGCGGCAGGAGGTCTGCAGCCCGCCAGCCGGCAACGCGCCCGGCGGCGTGCGCAGCGCGGCCCCGCCCTGCAGGTAGCTCGGGCTGGCCGCGCCCGGGGTCACAGTCGCGCCCGGGGTCACGGTCACGGTCGAGCCCGCGCTGTCGGCGGCGGGGGTGGCGGCCACCGGGCTGGCCGCCGGCACGGCCCCGGACAGGCCCGCGCAGGCCACCGCCAGCACGCCGGAGGCGGCGGCCACCGCGGTCACGCCGCCCACTCCGGCGGTCCGGATCCGGGCCCCGGACTGGCGCAGCCGGGCCCGCAGCCGGCCGAGCGCGCCGCGGCGTACCGGCTCCTCGATGAAGCGCCAGGACAGGGCGGCCAGCGCCACGCAGGCCGCCACCTGGACGGCGGCCCGGGCCAGGCTCTCCCGGCTGTTCGCCGGGGAGGTCAGCACGATGACCGGGAAGTGCCACAGATAGATGCCGTAGGAGCGGACCCCGAGCCAGCGCAGCAGCGGCCAGCCAAGCGCCACCCCGACCAGGCTGCCGGGGCAGACCACGGCCGCCACCACCAGGGCGGTGGCCAGCGAGAGCAGGCCGAGGCCACCCCGGTAGATGAACGGCGAGTACTGGCCGACCCGCCACACCATCACCGCGATGACCGCCAGCCCGGCCAGCCCGCCGGCGTCCAGCAGCAGCCGGGCGGGCCGGGAACTGACCCGGACCCGGTGACTGGGCCAGATCATCGCCAGCGCGGCCCCGACCAGCAGGCCACCGGCCCGGGTGTCGGTGCCCTCGTAGACCCGGGTCGGGTCGAAGCCGGGGTGGTAGAGGACCAGCCCGGCCACGGTGGACGCGGCCACCAGCGCCAGGGTGGGCAGCACCAGCCAGCGCAGCTGGGTCACGCGGCGGGACGGGTCATCCCGGCGGCCGGGCAGGCAGCACACGGCCAGCAGCAGCAGCCAGGGCCAGGCCAGGTAGAACTGCTCCTCCACGGCCAGCGACCACAGGTGGTCCAGCGGGCCGGGCGGCGCGAATTGCGCGAAGTAGGAGCTGTGCTGGGCGATGTAATACCAGTTGCTGGCGTAGCCGGCGGCCGCCGCGACCGAGCCGCGCAGGCTGGCCAGGGCGGACCGGTCGGCCAGGGTGACCCAGGCGGTCACCACGGCCAGCAGCACGAACAGGGCGGGCAGCAGGCGGCGGGCACGGCGGAGCCAGAAGTCACGCAGGTTGAGCCGGCCGTGGGTGCACCAGTGCGCGAGCAGCAGGTCGGTGATCAGGTATCCGCTCAGCGTGAAGAACACGCCGACGCCGAGCAGGCCACCCCCCGCCCACCCGAACTGCAGGTGGTAGGCGATGACCACGAACACAGCCAGTGCGCGCAGCCCGTCCAGGCCGGGCAGGTAACGCTGGCCGCTGCGGACCGGTTCCGGCATAGCTCCCCCTTGCCGCGGAGGCGGCCGGCGCCCCGTCCGGCGGCGTCACGCGGCGCAAAGGAAACTACCCAGCGTTATTTAGTAATTACACATCGCCAGGATGAATTAGTGCCGGGGCCGCCGCGTGGTCATGGCCGCCTCACCGGTTGCCCCCCGGTCCTGGCGCCAGCGCATGAGCCGTGCTGGCTACGGCCGGCGGCCGGAGGTGTGGGCTGACCAGCCGGCCACCAGCTGGTCGAGGACCGGCGCCAGTTCCCGCAGTTCGTCCAGGTGAGCGGAGGCGAGCAGGGCCAGCCGGGACTCGCCGTCGGGGGTGAGGCCGACCCGTGTCACCCGGCCGTCCTCAGCGTCGGGGCTGCGCACCACCAGCCCCGCGGCGGCGGCCCGGTCCACCAGTTCCACCGCACTGTGATGACGCAGCAGCAGATATCCGGCGAGGTCACCGACGGTGGGTGGCTGGCCGCCGGGGTGCCCCTTGATCGCGACCAGGAGCTGATGCTGGGCCGGTGTCAGGCCAGCCGACCGGGCCTGGGTCTGGCTCCAGTGCAGGAACCGGCGCAGACTGGTGCGGAACGCCAGCAGGTTCTCGAAGTCGCCACGGGTCAACTGGTGCATCAGTCCACCGTATGCCGCTCGTTGAGGTCGGGCTCACGGGTGAATATATCGTGCTACGATCAAAAAGGTCGCCAACCACCCTGGCTTCCCCGCTGGGGCACCACCGCGGGGAAGCCAGGGGCCCCGGAGGGCCGATGACGCCGTCTCAGGTACGCCTCCGGCGTGTCTACGATGAGCCTGAACCAGCCGACGGGCGGCGGGTGCTGGTCGACCGGCTGTGGCCACGCGGGCTCTCCAGGGACAGGGCGGCCGTAGATGACTGGCTGCGGGCGGTGGCGCCATCGGACGAGCTGCGCCGCTGGTACGGTCACGAGCCCGGCAAGTTCGGTGATTTCCGGCAGCGCTACCAGCAGGAACTGCGGACGCCGGAAGGCTCGGCCGCGCTGGGGCAGCTGCGGGAACTGGCCCGGTCCGGGCCGGTCACACTGCTGACGGCGACCAGGGATCTCCAGCACAGCCAGGCGGCCGTGCTGGCCGAACTGCTGCGGAGCGCGCCATGACCAGCGGCCATGACCGGGACGGACGGGAACCACGACCCGGCCTGGCCGCTCAGGATGAGCCGGACCTGCCCGGCGACCCGGCCTGCTTGCTGCGCCGCGTCTGCCCGGCCTGCGGCAGCGTCGCGGACGCGGACCCGCCGGTCATCTGCCCGAACTGCCACGCCGAGATCACCGGCGACTAGCTCCATGATCCTTCAGGATCATGAAACCCCTCGCTGCTGGCGACGCGCCTGGCCTCAGGCCGGGGCGGGGGCGGGGGCCAGATGGCGGGTGAACCAGTCCCGGGCCAGGTCAGCGGCCTGCTCCAGCGCCC